>JADYUX010000009.1 GCA_021532125.1 Arcanobacterium haemolyticum | reverse complement strand
CGCGACGAGGGCCAGTGAAAAACTGGCGGACAACCTGCATTAAGCCTCCTGGCAGGCGCGGCGACGAGTCGCAAGCATCCCGCCGACGCCGAGCAGCAAGAGCGCTCCCACGCCGAAAGCAAGCGACTCGCTGCCGGTGAACGCCAACGCGGACGTGCGAGTGCCGGACGTCGTCGAGCCGAAAGAAGGCCCGCCGGTCGTCGTTCCGGAGGGTGACGAGCCCCCGGATGCACCCGTATCAGGTGTGTCCGAGTCTGTGGGTTCGCCTGCGCCGGATTCGCCTGCGCCAGGTTCGTCTGCACCGGGTTCACCACTCCCGGGCACCTCCCCAGGAACTTCGCACGGCAACGCGACGGCCTTGAGTGCGCCTTGCGCAACACCATCCTCGAAGAACCAGGCCATCCGCGTACCGGCACCGCATTCATCCGAGAGGGCGAAGCCTTCGTGATTGACGTCGGGGAGACCGGCCGGGCGAGCAAGATGAGCAACCTCGACATCAGCTGTCCCTGTGAAGTCTGCCTGCGCGATCACGCCGGCGTAACCGTTATCGCTGGCAATCCACAGCTTTCCGGTGAGGCGGTCGTAGTTGAGGGCCATGGCACCGCCGATCTGCGAGTCGATGTCGGCGATAACGCGGGCGCTTCCATCCTCGGAGAGGATAAGCGCGTACACGTGCCCGTTGTCTTCAAGCGCCACGAAGAATACGCCGCCAGCCACGGCATCAGGATAGGACGCGGCCGTAAGCGGGGCGTTCGTCGTCGAATCCCACAGTTTGCCGGCGATATCGTCGAAACTCACCCACTCAATGGCTTCAATGCCCATGTTGGCGGAAACTGAGGGAAGGAGCCCGGTGATGTCCCACTCGGCGTTTGCGACGATGTCTCCCGTGCCAGGCGTGGAGGGGTCGGCGCGGAGAATCGCGTTGTAGTTCACGCCCTTGGCGGAGTTGTCGCGTTCGGATGCGAGGTAGAGATTGCCGTCACCGGCGATGGTGATGCCTTCGGTGTCTGGACCTTTGGCCTGTGGGTTTGCGGCATCTTTGGCGAATCGGACACGACGAGGGCTTTCCCACCCAGCTGCTGGAGTGACGTCACCATCTGCCGAGGTATCGAGCTTCCACACCGACCCCGTGCCGTTATCCACAGCCCACAGCACGCCATGTGCGTAGTCGAGGCCGGAGGAGTCTTCAAGGAACATTGGGGCGGTGTCGATCGTCGTCGCCTCACCGGAACCGGGCCACGGGGTCGTGGTGGGGCCGGTCGGCTCTGTTGGCGTGGAATCACCGGTGTTTGACGTGCCCTTTGTGGCAGGGGCGTCGACGAAGGCGCCGGTACCTTCAGGGATACGTGAGTATGTGCCGGTGGCATGGCCCGTCCACGCGTGGGAATCGACGAGCGCCCCGGCCGCATCGAAGAGCGAGACTTCGTCGTTCTTCCCTAATCCGAAACCAAACTGCTTGCCGCCTTCGAAAACGAAACGCGCGCCGGGTTCGAGGACAGTGCCGGCGGGGAGTGGCGTGATGTCGCTGGCGTGGCCGACGGGATCGTTGTCCATCACGTACCAGCCGGACATGTCCACGGGGCTCGTGCCGATGTTGATGACTTCCACCCAGTCGTTAGCGTCGCCATCGGATTCAATCTCGTTGATGGCGACTTTCGGGGTGACACACTGGTTTGGTGCGCCGAGCGTTGGCGTGGCCAGGGCGAAGGGGCCCGTGCCGTCTGGGCACCGGGCGTACGTGGCGGCGGCTTCGTCGCCCTCGATAGCGGCGTGGGCCGTCCACGAGTAGGAATCGATGAGCGCGCCCGATGCATCAAAGAGGCGGATCGAATCGCCCGAGCCGATGCCGATCGCCGAATCGAAAATGCCCGGAACGTAGGTGGCCGTGGCGTCGTCGTACACAAGGCCGGCGGTTTGCGCGTCAACTACGACGAAAGCACTGGGTTCGATCGTGCCACTCGTGAAGCGGAATCGGTGATCGTCGGAATTATCGCGGATCTCGACGTTCGTGAGGTTAAACGGCTGTGTGCCGGCGTTGTATAACTCCACGTAATCCGCCGGAGCTGAATCAATTTCATTAACGACGAGGGACGGGGTTGGGGTGGTGGGAGTAGTGGGGTTTTCCGGGGTTGGGTTGGTTGGATCTGTTGGTGTGGTGGGATCCGGGGTGCCTGGGGTATCGCTCACGTAGGCGTTTGCCGAGCCTGGCGTTGGGGTTGAACTGGCGACGAGCGAACCGTCGTCGGCACGTACGTACGTGGTAGGGGCGTGGCTCGTCCACGAGACGGAGTCGACGAGGGTGCCGGCTTCGTCGAAAAGGCGGACGGAATCTTCTTTGCCGAGGCCGAAGGTGAAGTGGCCGCCTGGCGTGGTGTCGATGATTTCGCTGATAACGACGAATTCGCCGGGAGCGAGCGTTGTTCCGGCGGGGAATACGTAGGAGTGTGAATCCTTGTTGTCTTTGAGCGTGTAGCCGGAGATGTCGATGGGCTGCGAGCCGCGATTGTGGAGTTCGATCCAGTCTCGTGAATCATCCGGGGTGCCGTCCGGGCTTGATTCGACCTCGCTGATGAGGAGGTCGGGGAGGATTGCTGAAGTTGAGGTTGTTGGTGTTGAAGTGACTGAGGTTGACGTGGCGGGTGTTGAGGTGGCCGGCGTAGCGGGAGCGGGCGCATTGTTGGCCGCCAGCGTTCCTGGGGCTATGCCGACGAAACTGAGGGCGACGGTGAGGGCGAGGGTGCCGGTAAGGGAACGGGCTCTGATGAGAGCGCGGGTGCTAGTAAGTCTTCTGGCGGCGGTAAGTGTGCTGGCGGCGAGGCCGGCGTGGATGCGATTGGGGTGCATGGGTGTCCTTCGAGAGGCGGTGGCCGCGCGTGGGCGGATGCATGGCTGACGAGCGGGGCGTTGCGTTGACGTTCGGGGCTGCTGGCTGTTGGCCAAGTTTGCCGACCGATTGTCAGGTCATCCCGACCGTTGGTCAGGTTGTGCCGACCGGAGCCTGGTCGCCACAGAGCTGATTACCAGGACTGCGACAACCGGGGCATCTGCCACGCGCGGCAAGATACTCCCTAACGACATCACTCCAAGGGAACGTGGAGGTGTCGGGGAGGTTAACGCTCGGGCTTGCGGGGTGTGGGGTGTGTGTATGGGTGCGCGGCTCTAGGTGGCAGTCTCAAACACCACGTCGGGAAAAGTGGCCTTGACCGGTGGGGAGGTGTTCCGAGGGGGGGTGCCCGGCTCGCCTGTTGGGTGCGGGTGGGGTGTGTGAGAGTGGGGTGTGGACGCAGGACGGTGGGGATGTGCAGGCATGGTGCTGGTGTTGCGGGGTATAGGTGAGGAAGCGCGGGTGTGAGCTGGGATGTTGCATGGGGGCTAGGTGCGGGTGCGTGGGCGCACCCTCCTAGGCGAGGCGGGAAGTCGGCTAGGCGCTGCGCGGACGTGTGGGCGCTCGACCTTCTCTGCGGCCCGTGCATGGATCTGTAGCATCGTGCGTTTTTCTGTGCAGAGCTCGTGTTTCTCTGTAGCCTGCGCGCACTCTTCTCTATCGTGCACGGGTTTTGTAATCAGCGTGTGTTTCTCTGTAACTGACGTACGAGGATTTCCACCATCCCTTACAGCTCTCAACCTGCCCGTACAACACCCTAATTTCGTGACAACTGTGGGCGAGGATTCTCATCCGCGGGCTACGGCAGGATTTACCGGGAGAGCTAGAGAGCTACGGTAGGATTTAGAGACAGGAATCCGCAGATGTGTGCGTGAAGTTGTAGTCATGGCCCGAGTCTGCACCTAAAACAGAGTGGTGTCTCCTGGTGGTTGACTCTGAGCTGCAGCACAGAAGCACATCTGTTGCATGAACAGATGTGCTTGAATCACGAATACTGGTACTCAGCTCAAGCTTTCCCTGGCTACAAAGCCTGATCGTCTGAGGTGACGTGACCGACCTTCGTCGTTAATCGACGTCGACAGCGGCCAGTCTCGCCGAGATGACGCCTGGAATTTCGGCTATGTCGTCGAGAAGGGGGTCGGCGATGGTACCGGGGCGTGCTGTCAACGTTATGACGGCTTCATAGCATGGGGAACTATTTTGCCGGCCGATTCCCCTTGTGTCGGTTAAGACAGCTTCATAACCACGTTCGATAGCGAGTGAAAGAGTCCGTCGCAAAGCTCCAAGGCCTTCCTGATAACGAACAATGAGTCGGTTTTTGGGGATGGGCGAATGAAAAAGATGGGCAATTTTACCGAGCGGTCCAACGGTGAGTAGGTAGAGGATTGTCGTCGCTAACCCAATGAGCGGAAGTCCTGCGCCACAAGCCATGCCAATCGAGGCAGTTACCCAGATTGAAGCGGCGGTAGTTAGGCCGGAGATCGAATTCCGGCGCACGAAAATGACGCCCGCTCCAAGAAAACCGATTCCGGAGACAATTTGTGCGGCTACTCGTGAGGGGTCAATGGGGGCGCTCGCGGCATCCGCATTTCCAAACCCATACACAGAAACGAGCGTGAAGAGTGTTGATCCGATGCCGACGAGGGCGTGCGTGCGGAAGCCTGCCGCTTTGAGGCGATATTGACGTTCAAGCCCAATTGTTGACGTCAAGACAAAAGCTGTTGCAAGCAGCAGTAACCCGGTTGGGGTCGAGCTACTGATCCACGATATCCCATTGATCGCTCCAATCCGGGAGAGCAAAAGTGGTTGCATGCAAGGACTCTAAGCGTATAGATTCGTCTCGTCAACCATTATCAGAGAGGTTTCAACGATGAAACATCATTCAACATCTGAGAGCCCACAGGAAGCAGATCTCCACTTTGAAACAAAAGAAGGCCGGAAGAATTTCTGGTCGACGATCGTGTCGATTTGGCTTGGCACGACGATGGAGTACGTCGATTTCGCGCTGTACGGTTTGGCGGCCGGTCTCGTTTTCGGCGATGTCTTTTTCCCGGAGCAGACTCCGATCGTGGCTCTTCTGGCTTCCTTCGCTACTTGGGCTGTTGGCTTCATTGCTCGTCCGATTGGCGCAATTATTCTTGGCAAGGTCGGCGATGTACACGGACGCAAATTCGTCCTCGTGATCACGGTGTCCCTCATGGGATTGTCGACCACTGCAATCGGCCTTCTTCCTACCTACGAGAAAATCGGTTTCTGGGCGCCTTTGCTGCTCGTCTTCCTCCGTGTATGCCAGGGTTTTGGCGCCGGAGCCGAACTCTCTGGTGGTGCGGTTATGCTTGCCGAAACTGCGCCGACGAAGCATCGGGGTTTGATTGCTTCCCTCATCGGTGTCGGGTCGAATTCTGGCACGCTACTTGCGTCAACCTTGTGGTTGCTCGTCCTCCTTCTTCCAAAAGAAGACGTCATTGCGTGGGGTTGGCGTATTCCGTTCCTTCTGTCGATCTTTGTTGCGCTTCTTGCTCTACTTCTTCGCCGAACAATGAAGGAAAGCCCGGTATTTAAGGCTTTCCAGGAATCGAAGGCAGAAAAGATTGCGGAAGCGGAAAAGGCTGGCAAGGCGACGAAGAGCGGATGGAAAGCCTTCATGGTGATGCTCGGTCTACGGATTGGCGAGAATGGACCCTCCTATATTGCTCAAGGTTTCCTTGTGGGATATGTGGTGAAGGCCCTTGATGTCAGCAAATCTGTTCCCACAACCGCCGTATTTATTGCGTCAATCCTGGGATTTGCCGTGATTCCGTTTTCTGGATGGCTGTCGGATCGTTTTGGGCGACGAATTGTATATCGTGTCTACTGTCTCCTCCTTGTTCTGTATGGATTCCCCGCGTTCCTCCTCCTTGAATCGCGCGAACCAATTATTGTCGGCGCGGTGATTGTGGTGGGAATGTGCCTTGCCTCGCTCGGAATTTTCGGCGTACAGGCAGCCTATGGAGTGGAATTGTTCGGCGTTCAGCACCGTTACTCGAAGATGGCCGTCGCTAAAGAACTCGGATCTATACTTTCTGGAGGAACCGCGCCTATGGTTGCTTCTGCTCTGTTGGCAGCAACTGGATCGTGGATCCCACTCGCGATCTACTTCGTCGTGATGGCAGGAATCGGATTGGCGACAACGTTCGTCGCTCCTGAAACACGTGGACGTGACCTTTCATCGCTCGAAGATGCAATATAAACCAAAAGGGGATAGCCGGTGGAAAAGCGTCGTCGTCCGACACAAGAAGAGGTAGCCCGCTTAGCAGGAACCTCGACGGCTGTGGTCAGCTATGTTCTCAACAATGGTCCACGGCCGGTGTCGGAGGACGCGCGACGACGAGTTCTCGCAGCTATCGCCGAAACCGGGTATCGGCCAAACAACCTGGCCCGGGCGCTTGTTTCAGGCAAGAGCTCGGTGCTTGGGTTAGTGGTGCCTGATCTCGCGAATCCATTTCTGGCGCAGCTCGCGCAATGTTTAGAAAGGGAATTTTTCGGGCGAGGTTATTCGCTTCTTATCGGAGACTCCGAGGATGACCTTGAGCGTGAAGTCGCGGCTGTAGAAACAATGCTGCGACAGCAGATTGATGGGCTCGTGTGGTACTCGGTAGATCAACCGCCGCCTCTCGATGTTATCGGGGCTTCACAAGTGCCAGTGGTGGTGCTTAACGCCACGCCCGACCAGCAAGCCAGGCACGAGGGAGGCCGCATTATCTGTGTAAAAACCGATGAACGCCACCATGCCCGTATGGCTACAGAACATCTCATCAGGCATGGATGCACACGCATCGCGCATCTTGGAGGGCCGATGGGGCGGCTCAATGCGAGGGAACGGTCGCGTGGTTGGCAACAGGCGCTCGAAGCTGTGGGGTTGGAACCCGCCGGGCATTGCAGTGCACCGTTCACTCGCGAAGGAGGATTTGCCGCTGCGGCTACCCTTCTTGAGTTTGAGTGTGATGGTGTGGTTGTGGCTAATGAAATGCTTGCGACCGGACTTCTCGCTGGTCTCGCCACGGCTGGCGTGAGTATTCCTAATGAGATCAAAGTGGTTGCTATGAACGGCACTAGTTCGGCGCCATACACTGTTCCCTCTCTGAGCGCCGTACACCTATCGATCGAACAGCTTGCAGTTGATATTGCGGAGGAATTGATTAGAAATAGTCGAGGATCGCATCTCGACGAACAAAGTGAGTCGGAAAAGCGGGGCGAAATACGGCAGCATACAGGCGAAATTGCAACGGCAGCGAACCTTGTTGGGCGAGGAAGCTGCGGCTGCATGTAATAAATCGCGGAGGAAAAGATGCCGGTGATTTAGACGGTGGTTTCGTCGATATCGCTGGAGCTTGTTTGCTAGGTGGAACTTCCCCTGGCATCTGTTGATATGCAGAGGGGGAGCCTTGCTTCGAGGGCGCCTTAGTGCCTCGCTTCGAGCCAGAGGATGCGATTATCGCTATCGGTGTGTAAATACGAGAAAGACACTCATGAAAATTATTCTGGATTGCGACCCTGGTAATGGAATACCTGGTGCAAACGTCGACGATGCCGTCGCCCTAACGTACGCAGTGTGTGAAGAAGCCTGCGATTTGGTTGCGGTGTGGACAGTCTTCGGTAATACGTCAGCAGCTGAAGGCGAGGCTGCGGCACATACGCTTCTCGATGAATTGGATGCGAAGGACGTTGTGGTGCGCCGAGGATCTGCAGTGCCGTTATCCGGGGAAGCGGTAGCTTGGCGTACAAAACTTGATGCTCCGAGCCAGCATCCAGAGGTGTATTCGTTATGGGGGGTGCAGAGTGCGCCGGTGCGGTATGGACGCGGCGAACGACTTGCCGACGACGAATTACACGGGCTGATTGAGGATCTGCAGCGCGCTGGAGACGGTGTTGTTTTGGCGTGCATCGGGCCGCTCACGAATGTAGCGCGACTGATCCACGACCGGCCGGAGGCGCTCGCGGGCGTTGAGCGGATTGCGCTCATGGGTGGATGTCTAGGCGAGGGAGACCTTGTCGATACGAATTTTGCGGTGGATCCGGAAGCAGCGCGCATTGTGCTGGAGTCAGGGATCCCATTGACGATCGTGCCGCTTGACGTTACCCGGACAACCGAACTTTCGATGGATAAGTGGCGGGACCTACGGGAGCTGGGAACCGAGCAAGACCTCGAGGGATTTGATGGGGCTCAGGGTGGACGTCATGCCGATGCGGCTGCGATCGGGCGTTGGCTCGAGCCGTGGATTACATACAGCGCGGCGACGCGCCCGGTGAATGGAATGTGGCTGCACGACCTCGTGGTGGTGGCGCAGCTGGTGGATCCGATGATCGTGTCGCGCCGGCGGGCGATGGTTTCCGTAGCGCCGAGCGGCAAGCTCATTGAGGTTTCTGGGAAGGGTGAACCGAGTGCGGCCGCGGGTGCGTCGCGCGCAGTCGAGGTTGACCTTGTAACAACGGTCGACAACGACAGGCTCGTGGACCGTTGGGTGAGGGCTGTGTTGGGCGTTTGAGTTTCACGCACGAGGCCCGTCCACTCGATACACCGTCACCTTGCATGAGTAGACCCGCCAACAGAATGCGGGGTCGGCCTCAACGCCGTCCTGACCGATACAGCTGGTCTCCCTTACACGGCACAGCACGCCGTCGCCGGGGCGCAACCTCTGGAGTGCGCTCAAAATGAATTGATCATCGTAGTCATGAAACGGGGAGAACGGCAGGAGTGTTCCGTCAGCGGCAAGGAAAACGTAGCCCCACTCACGCAGGCCTTCCGGGCACTGGACAACCCACAGAATGTCACCCTCCTTGACCGCTGTGGCGAGCGATTCAACAAGCAAATGACGATCACTTTCACCTTCCCGCCACGTCGACTCAGCCCAAAGCTCAGCGATCCCGATCCTCTTCATGTTCGAAGATGAGTCATCGACGAATTCTCGCACCGTTACGTCCCGGGAGAAGGCCTTGGCACCCCGGAGGTGGATCGCCTCGTCAATTGTTCGCGCTTCTGCGTACTCCTCAGTTAGATAATCCTTGATGGTGAATTTCTCGACATTGGGTTCTTTCGGAGTTGGCAAGCCGAATTCTTCGTCACTCATTGCACCTCGCCTCACCAGTTTTTCGTACGTCCCATTATGGCCCTGAACCACGGTCGCGCGTCTGTGATTGGGGCAAGGGTCTCGTGCTCTTCAATAATTTCACCCGTCGGATCGGTAAGGACGAGGCCAATTTCAATTGCTCGATCATTGCGTTCAGGATTGACTCCCGTCGTTTCGAAGTCAATAACGGCAAAGCCAGAGGTATTACTGAACATGGGTACTTCTTTGTATAGATGACGAACCCGGAAATACGACTTCCGTATTCCGGTAGCTTTAGTTCTTGTGTTCTTCGGTTGGAGTGTAGACGAATGTTTGGGTCGTAGGGTCATAGGAGAAATCAACGATGTCGCCGCTGATGATCATCTCGATCGCTTGGTCTATAGCCTCCAATGGAACGAGGAACCACTCCGAAGGATCGTAACTCCGACCATCTGCGCCTACTTGTGTCAGGTCGAGGCGCACCTGAGAAAAGACCCGATGAATCAGGTGTTCAAGTGCAGATGGGCGCATGTTATAAGCCCGGTAATCAGCAACAATTTCAACTGGAGCAAGGAGATAGGTTGGTTCGTGAGTGGCATTTTTGATTCGCTGTGCCACGGGGGTTGTTGAGAAGCCGATTTTGTAGAGGTTATCTAAGTGTGCGATTTGAGGATCTGTGCTGAGAGAACGTAATACATAGATATGTCCGGCCTCAACATCGGCATCCCCGAGTTCGTTTAGGATCAACGCATTGCCCGATTGAGTAACGATTCTCCCGTCCTTCTCACCCAGTCGGATAGCTAAAGAAGTCCGATACATTGAGGATTCCGTACCGTTCTCAAAGATGACTCGGAGGCGTTCTTTTGTTCGCACAATTGAGCCACTCTTTTTGTACTCAGGCTCACCAATCTCGGCTACAAAGAGCATCACGCCGCCCAGAATGAAGAAGCGTCCCTCCTTAATAGTCGAGATTCCACTGAAAGGACGTAACACTGCATGTCCTGATGCAAGTTCTGCATGCTTTTCTTGGAACAGGTGGCGGAAGTTCTCGAAATCTTGAGCCTTTTCTCGTTTTGCTACCTCAACATCGTCGAAATTCAACGTACGTGACGGAAGTGTGGAGAGATCATAGAGTGTTTCGTCCTCTCCTCCAAGAAGATCTAGATCGTCGTTAGCCAGAAGTTCGTCAATATTTGTGGGAGCAGGCGCAGGCGAAAGCAGACCAAAATCGTCAAGATCAAAAACAGCTTCTGCACGAGCTGGATCCGCAAGAAATCCGTTCAAACGCGCACCGAGCCGGCGTTCGGTGATGTCGTGTGTTTCCGAGCTAGGACGACGTCCATGAATTCGATAAAAGTGAGCGATTTCGAGGAATCCACGTTCCAAGCGTTCTTGGCTCGTGGTCTTGTGTTGTTTCACTGGTTCGTCGAGTAACCCGTCGACATCTGCTGCGAGGACTTGATCGAGAAGTGAGTCGAGGTCTCTGCTGTCCTGACTCATGCCTGTGCTCCATTCTCTACTTGGCCAGATGCTTGTTGACGTATCCGCTCCTGCTTGAGGCGTTGCAGTACAAGGAGGCATTCTGCGTAATAGCGTTCAGTGGGATCGTCGGAACGACGATCTGGGCGCCTCCCACCGTTAACTTTTACCCATGTTTTGATGTGAGGGAAGCTTTCGAGTGCCTCTTCGGCACTGATATCCAGCCGTGTCGCGGCAATGGTATCTGAAATGAGGCGAAGTACGTTTGGCGTCACAGTCTTCGAGAGAACTTCAAAAGCTCTCTGGAATGGATTGATTGAATCAATCAGGTTGATATTGAGTTCATCAAGGTTAACAAAGCGGTTAGCAAGCCTAACGAAACGCTTATCTCCGACTTCCTTGACCTCGCCCGACTTGATGACTGAGTCCGCCACAACCTGTTGGCGTACTTCCTCAACTTCGACTTCTGTGAGATCGGGATAACGATCGCGAATAATTTTAGGGATAAGTACTTTGTTTGTGGTTTGTGGATCCAAGTTTCCGGCTGCTGCACGGGAAAATGTGTCGTCTTGAAGAATGGTGGCTTTGAGATCGTTGAGATCGGACTGCACGATCTGTTTAACTCGGGCCGTAGATGGCTCTTTGAATCCTTTTACTCGAAGCACTCCCGGTTCGGGATCATCGTCGTTACCTTGCTTTGTTTTGAAAGCGAAATTTGGTGCAAGCACTTGTTCCATGAGGAGCGAGGCAGTAATAGCTTTAAGCATGTTATTGACTGCAACAGTTACTTCATCTTGTGCAGCGTCCGGTTCGGCTATGAGGTTAGTAAATTGAGCCCTGGTCTTACCTTTACTATCGCGAGTCACACGGCCAATAATCTGGATAATTTCGGTAAGTGAAGCTCGGTAGCCGACCGTCAACGCATGTTCAGCGAAAGGCCAATCAAAGCCCTCCTTCGCCATGCCAAGTGCGATGATGATATCTACGGCATCGCGCTGTTTTGATGCCACTGTTGATAAGTAGTGGAGTGTAGTTGCTCGAGCTTTCTGATCTGTGTCATCAACGAGGTCCGCAACTCGTACGATGGTGCCGGTATCGCGGCGCCGCACTTCAATGATCCCGGTATCAGAATTAGTGCGTTCAACGCGGCCAATGACATCGAGAATGAAACCGACTTCCTCGAGCTTGTCCTTAGTGGATTCGCCTGAGTTCACTGAAGGTATATGGATAATAGTCTTCTTATCTAAATCAAGCACTTCGTGGATCGCATCTGTGTAGCGTCCTTGATAAAAGTGGTGACCAATTCCTAGGTGCTTGAGGTATTGGTATCCGTTTAGCTGATCGTAGTAGTTGAAAGTAACTGGGGTGAACTTTGCTTCATCTTCTGGAAGCAGGACAGGTACGCTGTCGCCACGGAAGTATGAACCGGTCATTGCGACGATATGAGCGCTTGATTTCGCCATGATGTCGCGTAGGAGCGAGCCTAGGCGAGATGATTCAATATCTGCCGAGACGTGGTGGAATTCGTCGATAGCTAGCAGGGTGTCATCAAAGGCATCCGGCGCGAGTTTTTCGAAGGCGAACCGTAACGTGGCATGCGTGCACACGAGTACTGCGTCGGGGCCTTTAAGGAAATCGACGAAGGACCGAACTTTTGATTGCGATGAACCTGGAGTACAGAGGTTGTTGTGATCGGCGACTTCCCAATCGGCAAAGAATCCACGTGAGGTGAGATCAGTGCTGGAGAAGGAGGCGCCAATGGAACGCTCGGGAACAGCAACGACGACTTTGCGGATTCCCTGGTTGTACAGCTTGTCGAGGGCGACAAACATGAGCGCACGAGATTTACCTGAGGCTGGCGGCGCTTTGACCAGAAGATATTGAGCATTGCGCTGCTCGTAGACGCGGGCCTGCATCTCCCTCATGCCCAGTTCGTTGGTGTTGATCGACGAACGGTCTTGCGCGTAGGTGACATCGACAATATTCGTGAAGTCTTCAATGTGTGCACTCATCATTGAGCCTTTCCTTTGCGGTGAGTCTTTGCTGAGGACTTCTGTGCCTCCGTGCGCGCAGCTTCTTCATCGATCAGTTTTTGGTAAAGGTCGAAGAGGAGGCTTAGGCGTTCCTCGTCGGATTCGAATTGCCGGTTTCTGTAGAGCCGATCCACTTCTGCGTCGAGCGCGGCATGAGCCTGCCGGAGGTTCGCAGGCATCTTTTCAGGATCGTAGAGCTCGGCAAGGGTGTATTCGCAATGGTATTCGCGCACGTCCAACACTCGGAGGGCACGTTCAGTAAGCGCCTCTTTCTGAGCATCGTCGAGTGGCGGAACAGGGAAGGTGTTGTAAACAAGCGTGTTTGAATAGCGGTAATCAGTTTTCATTTTGCCGCCAACTGCGCGAAGCCATGCCATATGCATACGTGATGTCAGTATTGCAAAGAGCCATGGTTCGGCATCGTAAACGGCGAAAGCTAGGTTTGAGATGACGGTATCTGGACCTAGGTAACCTATTGGCACATATTCGCGGCGTTCTGAAGATACACTCGGCACAATGATCGCATTACCAATTCGCTGCTCACGAAATCGCCAAGGAGTTTCAGCAAGTTTGCGGGCACCAATATCACGGCTACCTAAACGTAATTCCTTTACTTTCTCGAAACGATCTGTAAAGGATGGGATCCCAAAAGCTTCATCTCGATTTGATTCGGTAACCCAGATGCAGTATCTATCTTTTCCATTGATAAATTCCGATGCGCCCATGTAGCGTCGTATGAATTTTTCCACTCGAGGGGTGGTGGAAATAAGTGATTCTCGTTCGTGGGGATTGAGAATCAGATTTCCACCATCGGTAGCCTGATTTCCCTTTGACATGATAGGGAGATAGGTTATTATGGGATTTCTATGTGGTTTAACAAAAATAGTGGTTCCATCGGTTAGGTAAGGTCCAATATTCTTCACTTGGGTGCGAAGGTCATCGTGGTATAGATATTTTGGTTTTGAACATGCAAAACGTAAATTTAGGACGACAACTGTAACGCCTGCATTGTGTTTAGCATTATTTTCCCATTTGAAAGAGGTGTATGCGTAACCGATTTCGAGGCCCAGCTTAAAGATCAGTGGGAATAAAATTCCTATATGTTCGCCCTGAGTCACCGAATTAGTGGTGATGAATGCAAGCTGTGCTCGAGTGTTAGATATGTAGTCAGCACCCTTGATAATCCAAAGTGAGATATAATCGAGCCTCTTTGAATACGGTCGTTCTCCAAAAACGAAATGATAATCATTTTTCTGTTCTTTACTCTGCATCGATGATCCCACGTATGGCGGATTCCCGATCAAGTAGATTTCAGAAATCCCATCGTTGGGGCAAACTTTGTTCCAATCCATTCGTGTAGCGTTACCTGCGTGAACTGAGCCCATTTGCCGCAGAGGAATCAGAGGGATATCGGTACCGAACTTATCGTGGAATTCTCGGTTCATTTGATGCTTGGCGATCCAGATCGAAAGGATCGCCACTTCAGTGGCGAAATCGTCGATTTCGATGCCATAAAAGTGTTCGATATTAACGACGGAATCAGTAAATAAGAAATTGTGAGTGGTGTCTAGATCGGCAAGGCGCTCAAGGACTGCGTGTTCAAGGCGTCGTAGCTCCTTGTATGCGATAACAAGAAAGTTTCCACTTCCGCAAGCTGGGTCGAAAATTGAAATATCAGCGATGCGTTGAAGAAGGTGCTGGAGTTTCGTGACAGAGTTGTAGCTTTCGTCGAACTGATTCCGAAGATCGTCGAGAAATAGCGGTTCGATTGTCTTTAAGATATTTGGAACCGAAGTGTAATGCTGACCTAGGTTTGAACGTTTTCCGGGAGTTACGATGGCTTGGAACATTGAGCCAAAAATGTCCGGGTTGATCTCACGTCAAATTAGGGATCCTAGGCCGAGTAACATTGATCGGGCTTTTTTGGTGAAGGACGGCACGATGATGGTTTGTTCCATGCTGAAAAGGTGGCCGTTGACATAGGGGAAAGTGGCGAGGTGAATTGGCTTGTCATTCGGATTTGAGGTATCGAGCGCCAGGAAAAGATTCGTGAGAAATTCTTGGACGTCAGAGCCGTCGTCGAGGGTTTGTGATCCGACAGCGTTAGTAAACTGATTTTCTTCAAATATCCCCGTATCCTCGGCAAAATAGCAAAAAAGCAGCCGCGTGAAAAATACGTTCAGGCCGTGGCGTTTGGTCTCGTCATTTAACACATCGGGATTAGCTTTGAGCAGTTCGTCAAAGAGCTGACCCATCTGTTCGGCGGCTTTAATATCGGCATGAGAATCGGCGACATACTGTGTTTTTTCCATCCCAGCCCAGGGGAGGAAGAAGGTGAAATGTTCGTCGATTTTTTCTATGGGAAAGACGACGTTTTCGCCGGTTTTCGTATCCCAGGCGAGCATCGTGACGTAATCCGTAACAAGAATGAAACGTGGAGCGTATCGGATCACGTGTGCTGCGCTCTTGAGGCGTTCTCCCACTTCGAGGAGATCCGCTTCAGTAGCGTTAGTAAGTTCACTCAGATAGACAACACCTTTTTGGGCAACCTCATGGTCTGGTTCGGTGGCGACGTTGAGCGAACCGTTCCGCAGGCGGCTGATGGAGCTCTTTGGTTTTCCGTAAGCGATGAGAAGACTGTAGAGAAATTCGCGATCGT
The DNA here is from genome assembly GCA_021532125.1 of Arcanobacterium haemolyticum. GTDB lineage: Bacteria > Actinomycetota > Actinomycetes > Actinomycetales > Actinomycetaceae > Changpingibacter > Changpingibacter haemolyticus_A. The sequence goes on along the minus strand of JADYUX010000009.1, from coordinate 37,411 downwards.
AGCTCTCCTGATGAGCTAATGTTTCGATATTTGCCTCTATCGCCTTCAAAGTTAAGCGTGCCACCGGATCTCCTTTTCGACTCAAACCAGGATAGGCGAGAGTGGCGGTCTAACAAACTAGAGGATCGAAGATGATGTAGGGAGGAGCGTCTAGGGTATTCGAACCCTGTAAGCTGCCGATAAGGTTAAGCCGGCGGATTTGCAATCTGGATCTCAATTTACATCGCCCGCAGGCCCCGCTTCTTAATGAGTGGCACCAAGTCTTCCCAGGGCAGCATGCTGCGGACTATGCCGCAGCGGCGCCGGTGGTCCGGCTCCGCCTGAGCCGCATCCGCCGCGGCCACGACCTTGTTTATGTCCACGCCCAACGCATCATTGATCCACAGGAGTGAGCGTGCGTTCTGCAGTCGCTGATACGCTCGGCGCCCCGACAGGTTGCCTTCGTTCCGTGTGTACTGCCCGGAACCAGTTCCCGCCTGAGCTGCGAACCACCTCGCCATATGGTTACGTTCGCCGTGCCACCAGCGCCTCGCACGGGCTTTGCCTCGGTTCAGTTGGCGCCGTTGCTGACCTGGATTGTCTGGAAGCTTCAGAAACATGCGCGACATGTCCGTGGTTTTGAAGTCGATAACTTCGTCGTTCATCAACGTTCAACGCCTTTCTTACAAATTGCGACCAACAAATTGGCTCCGAGAGCTTTTCCTACTTGTTATCGAGGCACAGTATCACGTCATATGCCCGATTCTGCATCGTTAATAACTCGAATTTCTAAGCCCAGTGTCTGAGCAATGCGATCGAGAAATTTCGTCGTCGTTAAAAACCATTCAGTTCCAGCTTTCGAAGTTCGGGCGCCGTGATGATCGGCTGCTCGGAGCCACGCATGAAATTCTGATTCGCAACTTGACGAGATTTCGCTCGGATAAATGCGCAATAGAATTGGATCTTCGGGCAGCGCGGTGGTGCGGTTTTGAGCTCCTATGCGCTGGAAGATGTCGCGGGAGGAATGGCCGACTTTGAGGTATGTCTTTCCCGTTTCGGGATCAACCGGGTACCGCAGATAGTGCGGTAACGTATACACGTAGACGCCGGGAATTCCTTGCGATTCTGCCTTTTCTGTAGCTATAGCGGAGGCAACATCCTCGACTCTTGTGGCGCCTGGATCTTCGGCATGAATCATGAGTTCGTGCTCGAGTTGTTCCCAGCGGTCGCGGAGTGCTGGCGATAGATCGTCGTGTCTGAGGTAGGAGCGAACCTTGCGTGCGGCGGCCAATGACAAGGTGGGGCCGGCAGGAATCGTGCCGTCGAGCAATGCGGCAATGATAGTGCGGTTGTTACTGACGTACCCGGTTGTGGCCACCCCATCATGCGCCGCATGTTCCTCTGGGGTGAATCCTTGGAGGTCGCCGCGGTACGTGTCGCCGAGGCGGCTTTCGTCGGCTTCAAGAATTGTGCGTATTTCGTCCTGCAGACTGAAATCCATGCGATCTCCTTGTTGCTTCTTGCATCGATGTTATCGGACTCGTGGCGCTGCCCTTTCCTGAGCATTGCTTTGACGTGTGGCGCTGCCTCTTCCCGAGCGTTGCTCGGATATGAGGTGCGGGCTCGGGAGTTACGCGGATGCGTGGCACCTCCTACCGGGCGTTACACGAACGTGAGGTGCTGACTCTCGGACCTGAGTCGCTGACCTATGGGCATCACATCGCCCGCAGGCCCTTCGCCTCAATGAGTGGGACGAGTTCCTTCCAAGGCAGGATGTCTCGGATTGCTTTGCATCGGCGGCGATGGTCTGGTTCCTGGCGTGCGGCGTCCGCTGCGGCCTGGACTTTCGCCGGGTCTGCGCCGAGGGCTTCGTTGATCCAGAGGAGGGCGGAATCGCTGAGCAGGCGGTTGTAGGCGCGCTTTCCTGAGTAGTTCGCCTGGTTGCGGCTGTACTGCCCTGATCCACGCGTTGATTGCGACCGGAACCAGCCGACCATGTGTTCACGCTGCGACTTCCACCAGCGCCCCTTCTTTTGCGGATGTTCATTTTCATACGTTTCGGTAATCGGCGGACGCGCAGGAAGACGGGTGAACATTTGCGCCATTTCCAGCGAATTAAAGTCGATATCTTCTGTACTCACGTGACCCTCCCGAAAATCATCGCAACACCGCCGCATTTCCGGCACCCTTGCGGTGATGAATTCAGTGTAGAAGGGGGTAGCGACAAAATTTGGGTGTTTTTCTGACTTTTAGTTTTGGCGTGAGTTAAGACCGGATAGCCGAATACCTGACCGGCTCTACCTCCACGCGTACATAGCGTTCCTCACCCCAGCACGCATACACGCCATAGCTGCGTCCACGTAGTGCGTCCCACCGCTCCAACGCCGCCGCCCCAACGCGCCGCCCCGTCCCACAACTCCAACGCCGGCACCCAACGCGCCGCCCCGTCCCACAGCTCCAACGCCGGCACCCAACGCGCGTCACCCAAAACTCTTACTCCGCGCCAAGTCGGATTATCCCGTCACCGCTGCGGCTCGCTTCGCTGTGGAGGGCTGGCCTCCTGCGAGTCCTCCTAGAAGTCCTCCCGCAAGACCTTCTGCAAGTCCTCCTACAACAAGTCCTTCTACAAGTCCCTTATTCTTCCACCGCTGCCAGGGTGAGTTTTTCAACGCTGGTGGCGACGCGCTGTTGTTCGGCGGCGCCGAGTTGTGAGTCGGTGATAATTTCGTCGAATTCGCTGAGGCTCGCGATTTTGTAGCTTGAAAATGAGCCGTATTTTGTTGAGGCTGCAACGAGGATTGACGCTGAGGAGACTTCCATGGCTGCGCGTTTGATATCAACTTTGTAGTCGGCGGGGGTTGTTACTCCGCGGCTGGCGTCCCATGAGGATGCTGAGATGATCGCGAGGTCGAGCGCGAGTTCGCGCATCGTCGCACTGGCTAGGCGTCCGACGATGGATCGATTGGGTTTGTCGACTTTTCCGCCCACAACAATGAGTTCGGCTGTCGGATGATCGACTAAGGCTGAGGCGATGTCGATGTCGTTCGTGACGATCGTGAGGCCATCGACGGACATGAGGCTGGCGACCATCGTCTGAATCGTGGTGCCTGCGTCGAGATAAATCGACATGCCAGGTTGTACTCGGGCGGCGGCGATTCGGGCGATCGCTTGCTTTTCTTCCACGTCGTGCTGGGCTTTGATCATGCGAGCAGGTTCGAAGGGCACGCGCCCAACAGCCTTAACGCCGCCCGATATCGTCGAGACGAGCCCGTTTTCCTCAAGTGCCGCAATATCGCGGCGGACAGTCATGTCTGACACTCCGAGTAGCGAGCGCAGTTCTCGATACGACAGCACTGGCGTGCGCTTGAGCTCGGTAAGGATCGCTTCGCGTCGCTGCGCTGGAATCATGTGTCCTCACAATCGTGTGCCAGTGTGTCATTGATGCTCTGGAACCGGGAGCATCTGCCTGCCCGTGGTCAGCTCGGACAGTCGTCGGTCGTGAATACAGCCCGTTACAAGGGAAATTCAATCATATTGGCTGCGCTAATTTTGCTATTCGTCGCCATTCCACGGGGTGCCATAGCGTTCCGCTAATTCGCGTGCTTGCGCTGAAGTTAAGGGGCGGAGGTCTCTGCTTTGAGTGAGATAAGCCGTCCGACAAACTGTCTCAATCTCGATCGCACGTTCGTACGCCTCGGATATCGTTTCTCCACCGCAGATCAAGCCGTGGTTGGCGAGGAGGGCACCAAAGAACGGATATGGGCAAGCCTCAACGCATGCCCCTAGCTCTGAACTTCCTGGTTGGGCATAGGGGAGGAGGGGGAGTTGCCCCACGCGCATGACGAAGTATGGGGTGAGCGGAGCGACGGCAGAATACTCACTCCACGGGGTGAGGCAGGCTTGTGCCATAGCGTATGGCGAGTGTAGATGAATAACTGCGTGGTGTGACGGATTTCGTGCGTAGTACGCTGCGTGGAGCGGCACTTCTTTCGTAGGCTTACGTCCGAATATTGGTGTGTTGGACGAATCCAGTACCGTAACGTCGTCGTCGCTGAGAGTTGAGAACGACGAACCCGACGACGATACGTACGTGTAGTCACCTACCTTCACGCTGATATTCCCTGTGCTACCAGGGCTAAGGCCAGCGCCGGCAAGATCGTGTGCGGCGCTCATCATCGCCGTGACTTCGTGTGGGAAACTCTCCGTGCCTGCGTTGTTCGTCGTACGGAAATTCTCAGGCATGGATTTTCTCCCAAGCTGTCGTGAACATATCTTCATCTCCAAAGTTCCCCGACTTCAGGGCGAGTGCAATGTTCCGGCCGTTCACCGTGGTGTAACACCAGCCGACTCCGGGAGCAATTTCTTCGCCGGTAGTCAGGTGGGTGAGATTGAGCCGGGAAACGATGGCGCCAGAGGTTTCGCCGCCTGCGCAAATGACGCGGTTGACGAGGCCGGATTGTGTGGTCAATGCGACGACTTCAGACAAGACCTGTTCGAAGCATTCAGAGATATTAACGCCGGCAGTTTCCCCGATTCGTCGCGCCTCCGTAATGTCGCTGAGTTCTCCGGTTGCGTAGACAACCGGCAGATAAGACGAGGAAACTCGTTGCTCTCGATCGGTTGGGGAAGCGTGCGCCGTTATCTTTTCTAGTGATTCGACGATCTCCCGTGCGTACGCACCTGGGTTTTCAGCGGCGGCCACGGGATCGAGCTTGATCATATGTGCGCCGGTTTGTGCGGCGTGGGCGATCTGTGCGCGCGTCATTGCTGACGCGGAGCCGCTCACGACGAGGCAACCGCCTTCGCCCACGGGCGGGATTTCCGCTGTCTTTCCAGTAGTTGGTTGTAAATCGAAGACGAGTCCGGCTCCGCCACTACGAAGAGGAAAGTCGCTCGTCGCCTCACAAATGGCGGCGAGATCTTCGTTTGTGAGTGCGTCGACGCAGACATATCGACCGGGAGCCGCGCAGATTGCCTGACGTAAATGTTCGGTTCCGGCGCGTACATCGGCAAGGTGAACTTCGCTGACGTCGTAGCGCGTTTGTGGTGTGAGTACCCGAGAGATTCGCGAATCCGTCATAGGGTTCAGCGGGTGATCTTTCATGGGAGACTCGGCCAGTAACTCGTCTTTAACGAAAAGGTGACCGCGATACATCGTGCGGTCGTTATCGGGATAAGCAGGAACGACGACGACTTTCTTAGCGTCAACAGCATCAGCCAACACATCGAGAATGGGGCCGATATTCCCAGTCGGTAGCGAATCAAAAGTTGAACAGTATTTCTGATAAAAACGCGTGACGCCCAAGCGTCGCAAAAAGGCCAATGCTTCCAGTGAGTCGTTACGTGCTTCCTGCGCGGGTGCGCTTCGTGTCTTGTGTGCGACGACGACACTTTCAATACCTTCGAGCTGGGTAACGATATCCTCTTCATGCTCGTCGATGGCATATCCCATCACAACCGCCGCACTAATTCCTCGTTTACGGAGATTGAAAGCGAGGTCGGTCGCGCCCGTGAAATCGTCGGCTATCGCTCCGATCTGAATCATGTGGGCTCCTTCAAGATTGTGAATGGCACATCGGTGTGCTGCTGGTGTTAGCCTACACCAGTGTGATGATAATTGAAGAAGAATTAAATATAAATGTGAAAATATGATAACTAATGTGTGGTGGGGGTTGGTTAGCTACCAGATGGCTGCCACTAAAAACATACGGTGGATGCATCTTGCTCATAGCAGCATCTGAGTGAAAGGAAACGAACTCTGTGTTGGTTTTGCTTCGTGTGGTTCCCCAGGGCAAAAGGTGGGTGAGGACGGGTTGTCACAACCGTCCTCACCCATCTTGTGCATTATGCGGTGTTGGTGAACCCACGGATCGAACTCGAAATTCTTGTGGCATCACATCCATATAAGTCTGGATCGTGCGCCGTTAAGGTCTTTTTAGTTCCGATTTGCCTCTCTCGCGAGTATCTCGTCGACTTCTGTACGTTTCGCTTTTGTCCAGGTCTCGGCAGTGATAAGAGCTGCCACAAGTCCGAGTGCTGCACACGCAAGGTAGACGAGTGCGACGCCATGCCAACCCGCCCATGCGGCTGCTGACGCTGCGATCAATGGGATAAACCCGGAAAGAGACGCCGAGAATTGGTATCCGATGGAAGCGCCAGAGGTTCTTGTGTTCGCATTAAACAGTTCTGAGAACCATGATCCTTGTGAAGCTGCGAGCATGTCATGAAGTACTGCCAAACCAATCACGTACACCATGATGATGAGTATCGCGCGGCCGGAGTTCACCAATAGGAACATGGGGAATGCGAAAGCCATCATTCCTAGGCAGCCAAAGAGGTATAGCGGCTTACGTCCAACTCGATCAGACAAGGCGCCCCAAAGAATCGTCGTCACTGTTCCCAAAGCTGCCGCAATAACAAGGCCTGTCAAGCCCACGCTGCGATCCGCGATCTCGTTCTTAGAGATATAGGACAGCATGTAGGTAACAATGGCGTAGAAGCCACCAGACTCCGCGAGTCGTAGACCGATAATTCTAAGAATGGTTCGCCAATCATCACGCACAACGGTCAGGAGCGGACTCTTAACCAACTCACCCGATTTCTTAGTCTCCTCAAACTCAGGCGATTCTGATACTTTCCGTCGGATGATGTAACCCGCTACAACCAAAACGATAGAGAGTAGGAACGGAACACGCCAGCCCCATTGTGGGCCCCAATTTGATGACATAAGGAAGACGAGATTCGCGAGCAAGAGGCCGAGAGGAACGCCTGCCTGCGGAATTGCTGAATAACGGCCGCGTTGTTTCCAAGGAGCGTGCTCGAAGGCCATCATGATTGCCCCGCCCCATTCTGCTCCGAAAGCAAGTCCTTGAATCATGCGGATAAGGACGAGCAGAATCGGGGCTGCCACGCCGATCATGTCGTATGTAGGGAGCAAACCGATTGCGAATGTTGATGCGCCCATGACGATAAGTGCGCCGACGAGCACAGGTTTGCGCCCAATTTTGTCGCCTAAGTGGCCTCCAATAAGGCCGCCGATAGGCCGCATTGCAAAGCCCACAGCGAGGGTTGCAAAGGCCAGAAGTGTTCCAACAACCGGATCGTCTGAGTGGAAAAACTCCGTGCCAAAATACAATGCTGATGCCGTGGAATAGGCCAGGAAGTCATAGTTTTCGATAGTTGTTCCGACAGCGGAACCTAGAGCGGTCTTTAACTTATCATCGGAGCCATACACGGGATGACGCCGTACATCGGTCTGAGACATGATGCCTCTCCCTTTCTGAATCGCCGGGCTTCGTTGCCTGGAATACAGTGAGCCTCGCAATGAGGAGCGCATCCTCAATTGCAAAGCACCTATGGGTATAAAGGAAAGGACGTCAGCGGGTTCGTCGTTGACACGTTTCGTAAAGAAACAACAAAATCTGACAACTATGTAAAGCCAGAACCGAAATAATTGCGGTTGATTGTCTGTGTTTGAGCACAACCAACTGCGGTCAACGGCTACGGCATTACAGGCTTGTTTTTTAGGAAATTTTCGTCGTAGAAACTACTGACATGAAGTCGCACGAGATGGCGAGCTTTTGCACTGTCACCATCGTCAATTGCCTTCAATAACTCGCGGTGCTCACGTCGAACTGTTTTGACTGTAGTTTTCCAGTCCGGCAGTTTGGCGTAGGCGTCGATCATTTGTCCCTTGACTACTTCTCGAATCGATTCCATCAAGTATGCAGTTAAGGTATTTCCACCGACTTGTGCAATTCTTACGTGAAAAGCCGTATCCAGTTCATTGAACCGGAGGGTATCAATACTCGGATCGTCCATCTCGTCAAGAATTGCCGAAAGCTCAGATATATCAGTTGTCGTGACGTGCTCGGCCGCGTTTCCACACGAGGATTCCTCAAGTGCAATTCGCGTGCCAAGCACTTCCTTTTGAGTGAAATGCCCAAGAGCTACTTCGAGTTCCAAGACCTTCACGAGCCCAGGTCCTGGGGTGGACCTGATGATTGTTCCCCCATCAGGCCCACCCCACGATCGGACCTCAACAATCCCGAGGGCCTCAAGCACTCGGAGAGATTCCCGCAAGGAGGTTCGGGAAATCCCCAGTTGAGCTGATAATTCACGCTCGCTTGAGAGTTGGTCTCCCGACTTTAGTTTGCCCTCACGGAGAAGAGTGGTGATCTGAGAAATAACCAGTTCATGTGTGCGAACCCGCTGAATAGGCTTCCATGATTCTGCATCCATGATTCCGCCCTATCCGCATCACATCAACGATTTTGACTACCGCTCATCCTAACATGAGGTTCGATTCCCAAGTCTGCGTCTGCTTTCACCTATGGTCCGGACTGCGACAGATTCACGGCTTGTATGTCGCTTAACTGCCGTAGCTATCGGCACATGTGGCTAGTCGTGGTTCACGTGCGACAGTTGACTATCGTTCGCGTATATCTACTTACGAGCGTTCGCTTCGAGTTCCTTCCGCATCTGGACAGCGAGTAGGCTCTCGTCAACCTCGACATCGTCCCAGGTGATCGTCTGGTCCTTAGCTACATGTCGCACAATCTTTGCGTTCTTGGCAAGGCCAAGGGGGAGTGCGTGCGCCTTAAGAGATGTAGCTGCCGTTGCGAGTTTGCCAAAAGCTGTGTAGCCGCCCTCGCCATCAAGTGTGTCGCTGGGTACGAGATCTTTCTTCGCGGTGGCAACGACGTCGGCGTGGAAGTCTTGAGCGCTTCCTGTGGGTTCTCCATGGATGACAGCTTTTGCGATGGAGATTCCAAGTTCAAGACCGATCATATGGTAGGGGCGGTACAAGCTTGCGTATGCACCTGTTTCGTCGGTCTTCATGCCGTACTCTTTGTAACACTGCATGGCGTAATCCGTCTTCGCCTTGAAAGTTACGTAAACTCCCCAGCGGAGGTCGCGCTCAACCTCTGTGCCGTCACGGTTAAGGCTCGATGCGATCTCAACCGTGCCGCTACGGGTGAGTGAACCGCCGAGTTCGCGTGGGCGATAGACGTTCGGAAGGTCGTCGATGCCGGCGGGTGGGAATAGGAGACCTTCTTCCTGAGGGAGGAGGCCGGTTCCGTTCGAAACAGCTGCCATTTCGATTGCAGACTTCGTTCCATCAAGGAAGGAATTGAACATCTGAGGGTTAAAATCCCCGCTTGCTAGCTGTTCATCGGTAAATCCGTAGTGATCCCACACGGTGTCGGGCGTTGAGTAGTTGTATTCGGGTAGGTACTTTGTGCCTTTTCCTGCGGCAACGACTTCGAAGCCGACTGTGCGGCACCAGTCAACGAGTTCGCAGATAAGGGCCGGCTGGTCGCCGTAAGCCATGGAGTAGACGACACCGGCCTTGCGGGCTTTTTCAGCAAGGAGCGGTCCGAGCATGCAATCGGCTTCGACATTCACCATAACGACATGCTTGCCGTTATCGATTGCCTTCGATGCATGGTATGTGCCGACGAGGGGGTTTCCAGTGATCTCAAGGATCACTTCGATTGGGCCGCATTCAAGAAGGGTGTCTGCGCTGTCAAGGACGCAGGTAGCTCCTGTCCGAAGAGCTTCGTCGAGGGTGGCGGCGGCGTAACGCTCTTCAGTCCAGCCTGTGCGGTGAAGAGCGTCTTTAGCTTTAGGGACATTGATGTCGGCAACGCCGACGAGGTGGATCCAGGGTGACACAGAGGCTTGGGTGAGGAACATGGAAGCGAATTTTCCTGCTCCGATAACGCCCACGCGGACGGGTCCGGACTTCTCTGCACGGCGGGAAACGAGCGAATACAGGTTCATGAATACTCCTTTGTAGTCATCGGGCTAATGGTTGGACCATTTGCCATAGGACTAAAGTAGGTCGCCCTCCTGTGATCGACAATCGGTTCAATGGAAAAGTGTTACAGATCACATTGGTGTAGGGGTGGGGTTTGTTTGGGTGTGGGTCTCTTAGATGCCCTCTGTGATCGTTTGCTGAATTGGAGAACGTGTCGTTTACCTGGTGTTTTGTGGTTGGCGTGCAGGTCTCCGCCTTTGTTTGCTGTTCAAAAAGTTATGTAAAGCAAGGTGTGAAACGCCCGGAATGTACATATGTACATCTATTGCACAATCGTACTTCGGTGGTTAAGGTTGCTTTCACGGGCACCACAATATCGTCGTTGTGGACCAGAAAATGAGGTACAGAAATGGCTCAAGCTACAAGAATTCAGCTCTCTCCAGATCTCTCGTTATCTCGCGTTGCTCACGGGTATTGGCGCTGGGAGGAATGGGGTATCACTGTTGACGATCTCGCGAACCTGATTCCCAAGGTTATTGACCTAGGGATTACAACGTTCGATCATGCGGATGGTTACGCTGGCGGCGCCGCAGAACCTGCTTTCGGTGAGGCTCTCAAAAAGAGCGGTGTGCGACGAGAAGATATCGAGATCATCTCGAAAGCCACTCTTGTCTATCCCGATGGCAAGGTAAAAACGAAGTATTACGACACTTCAAAAGCACATCTCATCAAGCGGGTTGAGGATTCCTTGCGTAAACTCCAGACCGATTACCTCGATCTGTTTTTGCTCCACCGTCCCGACCCACTCATGAATCCGGAAGAAACGGCCGCAGCCTTTGATGAGCTGTATGCATCGGGCAAGGTCCGCAATTTTGGGGTATCGAACTACAAGCCGATTGATTTTGAGATGCTCCAAAAATTCTCGAATCAACCGCTCGTGACAAACCAGATCGAAGTTTCGGTGCTTCAGCATGAGAACTTCGATGACCGCACCGTTCAGCATGCAGTCATGAATGGGATTCACCCTATTGTCTGGTCACCGCTAGCAGGAGGGCGAATCTTCACCGGAGAGGGTGACGTTGAGGTTCGAGTACGTCAAGCTCTCGAAGAGGTTCGGGATGAAATTGGTGCTGAAGCGATTGACGATGTCGCATTTGCATGGCTGTTTAAGCATCCCGTTGGTTTTATTCCCATTACTGGCGCAGCCGAACTCGAATTCATTCGCCGCCCAATTGAAGCGCTCAAGTATGAGCTCACGAAGGAGCAGTATTTTAAGATTTGGGCTGCAAAACTCGGCCGGCGCATTCCTTAGGCATTAAGGGGATGTACATCCTCAAAAATCCGCACCAGAAAATGACCGATGAAATCGATGGAACAGACCAATCCATCGGAATTCAATAAAGTAAGGACAAGCAATGAAGCTGACAAAAGAACAATTCCTCAAAGGCAACGACCACTCACTTCTCAAGCCAACTCTCACTCTGGCGGATCTTCGTTCAGGGTTGGAGTTTGCGGCAGAAGTCGGCTGTGGAGCTGTCTGTATCTCCCCGCATCGTCTAGATCTTGCTCGTGAAGTTCTCGCTGGCACAGATGTTGTTATCGCGACGGTTGTTGGATTCCCAACTGGAACACACGCTACTCGGGCAAAAGTTGCTGAAGCACGACAAGTTATCGATGATGGTGCAACAGCTCTCGACATGGTCATGGATATCGGCGCACTCCTCTCGGGAGAAGAATCCCTCGTACGTGACGACATCGCAGCCGTTGTCGAAGCGGCACAAGGAAACGAAGTTAAAGTCATCCTCGAAGTGGGATATCTCAACGACGAGCAAATTGTTCGCGCAAGCAAGATCGTCGCTGATGCCGGAGCGGACTATGTGAAGACATCAACGGGCTTTGTGCCTGGAGGCGCAAACCCCCACAACATTGGCCTTATGCGTGGAGCTGTGCCAGCTTCTGTGAAGGTGAAAGCTTCTGGTGGGCTTTCTACATTGGCTGAAGTGCAGGCCGTCTTTGACGCAGGCGCAGACCGTTGGGGTATCTCGCGCACAAAGCAGATTTTGGCGGAGTTCGAGTAAGAGGATAGAAGGAAGAAGACTGTAGGCGACCAGCTCTGTATTGGTAGGGAATCCTCCTCGTGTTCGGAGCGTGAATTGTAGAGAATGACACGGATTCGAGCATGGGACGAATTCAACGATGTCTTAAGTGGATCAAGTACGGTTGAGCAGTAGGTGAAAGTCGCCTACACGGTACTGAGGAGCACTAGTGTTTGTAACCCCCGCTCGCATTGCACATATGTATTACGAAGAGGGGCTGCGCCAGCAAGATATCGCTGATCAGGTCGGAGTTTCCCGCGTTCAGATTTCGCGTATCTTGAACCAGGCTCGAGCAGACGGCATAGTGAAAATCTCGATTCAATACGAAGGATATTTCCCCGAGTACGAGAGTCGTCTGAAAGAGCGGTTTCCCCACGTTGATTTTCTTGTCTGTGACTCCCTCGATGGGTCAGATGCAGCTATCAAGAGATCAATTGGTGTCACCGGTGCAGATTATCTAGAACATCGTGCTCAAGATGGCATGAGTATCGCTGTAGGGTGGGGAACTACCTTACGTGAACTCGGCTCTCGGCACGGGTTTCAGAAGCGGAAGATGACTTTTGTGCCAATTATTGGTGGCCAAGAGGGAACTGGCCTCGATGTTCACGCTAATTCCATTGCAGAACTGTTAGCCCGTCACTTTGGTGGCACGGCACTCAAAATATTCGCACCTGCATCGGCAGAATCAATCGAAGCCCGGGAGCATTTCGTATCGTCGTATGCAGTGAAGAAGACACTTGAGTGTGCCGCATCAGCAGATGCTCTTCTCTTTAGTTTGGGTACTCCTTTTGGTGAGACAACGACGATCGACAAGATCGGATACTTCTCACCAACGGAAGTAGAGCAGCTTCGGCAAGATGGTGCAGCTTGCGATGTCATTTCGATTGTCTACTTCGACGCCAATGGTCACGAATGTGGGCAAGAATTAAGCCGACGAACAGTCTCAATTACTCCTCAGCAGCTATTCAATATTCCTATAAAGATGTGCCTTGCGGGCGGTGAAGACAAGCACGAAGCAATTAAGGTTGCCCTTCGACTTGGAATCGTCGATGTGTTGGTCACGGATGACCTCACGGCAAAGTATCTGCTGGAGTAGCGCTTATAGCTGTGAGAGGGGAAAGGAAAATGATGACTTTCACCTTGAAGACAGCGGAAGAAATCAAATTCGGAGTAGGGCTTTCCAATGATCTGCCCTCGTTTGTCAGTCGATATGGAAATAAAGTATTTTTCGTGCTCGATCCATTTATCGACGAGTCGGGGGATCTCATTACGAGAACGACTTCCGAATATGTCATTGTCAGGTCGGGTGGCGAACCGACAGTTGAAGGTATTCGTCGTGCCGTTGAGCGTGCGCGAGAGTTTTCTCCGGACGTTGTGGTTGGTATCGGTGGTGGATCAACTATTGATACGGCCAAAGCGGTGGGCATCCTTCTAGCAAACAGAGGAGATATCCTCGACTATCTCGAAGTCGTGGGCAAAGGCATGGCTCTGGAATCGCATTCAATCCCTGTGATTGCGGTGCCAACGACAGCGGGAACTGGCGCTGAAGTTACTGCGAATACTCCTATCTATTCTCCGGAGCATGGAGTTAAAGCTAGCCTTCGCAACCCTGCGATGGTGCCAAACATCGCACTTGTCGATCCGGTGCTCTCGATGACAGCACCGCCATCGGTTACAGCATCGTCTGGGTTGGATGCGTTCACTCAATGTCTTGAGCCCTACACCTCGTGTATGGCGAATGAATTGACGGATATCTTCGCACTCGAAGGGCTCAAACGAGGTGCACGTTCACTTCGTGCTGCCTACGACAACGGCAACGACGAAGTGGCACGATCTGATATGTCGTTGTGTAGTCTGCTCGGAGGTCTTTCTCTAGCAAATTCGAAACTCGGTGCGGTTCACGGTCTTGCTGCTCCTCTGGGTGGGATGATCGGTGCCGCGCACGGAGAGATTTGTGCGGCTCTCCTCGCTGCCGCAACGGAGATGAACGTTCGTGCAATGCGGGAACGAGAACCGGATAATCCTGCGCTTGCACGGTACGAGAATGCTGCTCGTGTTGTGACTGGAAACCCTAATGCCGATGTGGATGATCTTGTTGCCTGGATCAAGGAGATCGTTGCATATGTGGGTGTGCGCCAACTTTCTGAGCTCGGACTCCCAGAATCAAAGATTCAGGAAGCAGCGCAAAAAGGTCGCATAGCTTCGTCGATGAAGGGTAATCCCATTACCCTCACGCAAGAGGAAGTTGAAGAAATCGTCACAAGATCTATGTGAGTTCATTTGACGCAGAGGAATTTCTCATTCCACTGCTTTGCGCTTATGCGCAAAATCTGAAAATCGTTGTCGACAAATGTAGCCCGGTGCAAAGAAGCAGGGCTATGGCGGGTGCAGGAATCCCGTATTGACAAAGTAAATGGCGATCCTCCAGGGCGCTATGAATTCGACGGGCTTCCCGAATAATGAATCTCAACGAGGAGAAAAAATGAAGACGCGAACATGTGTCATGACAATTGATGCTGGGTCTGGTTCGGTACGTGCCATTGTCTGGTCTGAACGCGGACAGATGGCTGGAATCTCCCAGCGCGAATGGGAATACAAGATCTCCGATGTACCCGGAGGCTTAGATTTTGAAACAGACAAGGCATGGGAAGTAACAACGGCCTGTGTCCGTGAAGCAATTGATCGCGCTGGCCGCGATGCATGTGTGCGTCCGGAAGACATTAAAGCTATATCTTGCGCATCAATTCGTGAAGGATTCGTCCTTTATGACAGTGAGGGTAAGGAACTGTGGGCAGTTCCCAACGTTGATGCTCGAGCTCAAGTTGAAGCATCTGAACTACTTGAAGAGGGACATGGACCAGAATTCTTCCGGATAGCGGGGGACTGGACATCGCTGGCTGCGTCGGCTCGCCTACGTTGGGTCCAGAAGAATGAACCGGACCTGTGGAAGAAGGTCGCGCACTTTACGATGCTGGGCGACTGGGTGCTCTACAAGCTCTCAGGTGTTTTCACGGATGATCCCTCATTGGGATCATCGTCAGCACTCTTTGACCTGAAGACACGATCGTGGTCGGAGCATATTGCACAGATCATCGGGATTGAGCATATCCTCCCTGAAGTCCGTGAGTCGGGCCAGGTCATTGGGGAAATTACCGAGGAAGCAGCTGCTGAAACAGGCCTTCCCATAGGAGCGAAAATTGTGGCCGGCGGAGCCGACAACATGCTTGGCATGATCGGTGCCGGAGCCACATCGGCGAACCAAATTGGTATTGCTGGTGGCACGTACTGGTTGACTGCGGGCGTAACCGATAAACCTGTTCTCGATGAAAAGATGGAGCTACGCACCTTGTGTCACGCTGTTCCAGACAGGTGGATTATCGAAGGATGCGGATTTGCACATGGATTCTCCACTCGTATCGTTCGAGATGGACTTCTTCGCGTAGCCAATCCCGCCTTTGATGAAAGCAATGGCTACGATTACCTCACGAAACTTGCACGGTCAGTTCCACCGGGCTCGAATGGCGTGTCGTATTTCGCGTCCAACATTATGAATACGAAGTCGTGGAAGCATCCAGTTCCCTCAATTGTCGGGCTAGATCCCTTCCGAATTGCAGAAACCGGCCTTGGTAGTACTTTCCGAGCAGTCATGGAAGAGGCGGCTTACGGCGCTCGCGGACATCGGGACATGATCGAAGCGGTATGGGGCCACAAGGCTAGCGAAGTGATCTTCTTTGGTGGTCCGTCAAAGTCGGATTTGTGGTGCCAGATCCTTGCTGATGTGCTCGGCGTTGATATACAGGTTCCTTATGGCCCAGAAGCCACCTGTCTTGGTGCAGCAATTTGTGCACTGGTAGGTGCAGGTGTGTATTCGAGTGTAGAAGAGGCGGCAGAGATAATCTCGTACACGCATCGAGTCTTCCATCCGAATCCTGAAGCGGTTGAGGCTTACGAGGGCCTGTATCACAAGTGGCGTGCACTCAATGATCACATGCTTGAAGCTGCCGATAAGGGCCTTGCTCCATACATGTGGGTCGGTGCTGGCGCGGCAAGCCCGTTGTCACAGCAGGTCTAGGTTTCTTGATGGATGTGAGGGGCATCTGAGGCATGTTGATGTTTGGGTGCCCCTCCATACCTATCCCACCTCCCTATCTCCTATTCCTCCGCCTTTGCCAACGTCATTTTGGCGACTTCGCTAGCCATGCGTTTGTCTCCGGTGCATCGAGCTTGGAGTCGGAAATGATCTCGTCGAACTCGTCGAACTCCGCAATTTTGTAGCTCGAGAAGGAGTCGTATTTCGGCGAGCCTTCTACGAGCATTGAAGCCGACGAAACTTCCATTGCGGCGCGTTTGATGCCCACTTTGTAGTCGGCGGGCATTGTCATGCCACGGTTTGCATCCCACGACGAAGCCGAAATGCCGATGATGTTGCCGAAATAGCAAACTAAGCGAGAGCCATCTGAGTGCGAATGATGGCGAAGGTATCTCCAGCCCCAAGAAGTCCAGCGAGAACCCATCCGGTATTAGTGAACATAATGTCTTGGGAAATGAAGCAGAGCATGAGGGTCAGCAGGATGGGCAAAAGTTACTTTATCGTCCAGACGGTATAGCCTTCGAAGCTCAGCATTTTATTGTCCTGTGATTCGGCCACAGCTTTGACCATGAAATTCGGATATCATCGACGACTCATAGGTCTGCCCGGGGCACTGACTGGTGTGTGATCTGGTGTAAATCGGGATGAACGTGCGGATCCTGAGTTTGGGTAGGCAACGGCGATTATGTGAGTGTCTCCCAATATGTGTTCTGCTGGGCCCTCGGTTTGGGATATGCCGAGAGCCCAGCAGATGGAAATATCACCGTGAGGTCGATCCTCGTCGGCAATCTTCTGTTAGTTCCAAAGATCGACGAGGACCTTGCCTGATTTCTCAGAATCTTTCGCTGTTGTAAATGCTTCGACGGCGTCATTTGCGCTGATGGTGTGGGTGACAACAGTGTCGGCAATTTCTGGGTGGGAGGAAAGAAGCTCGATAGCGTCGTCGATCTCCGTGTTAAATCGGAAGCAACCGCGGAGCTGGACTTCCTTGGAGATCAGCGTCGCGAGTGCGATCGGTTGCGGACCTGCGCCCATCATGCCGATCTGTGCATGTACACCGGCTGGCCGAATTGCCGGGAAGACCGACGAAACAGCGGCGGGGACTCCTGAACATTCGAGAACGACATCAAAGTAATCCCGTGGAAGTTTGTCGTGCCCGACACGCGAGGGTGTGGCGCCGAGCTTGGCGGCACGCTCCAACGGGCCAGCGAGGACGTCTGTCGAAACAACTTCAGCGGCGCCCTTTGCTAGCGCGCCCGCGGCTGCGAGAAGCCCGATTGGTCCCGAACCGGAAACCAGTACCTTCTTGCCTTTCACGCCATCGGCAATGGCGATACCGTGCAAAGCGACTCCGAGCGGTTCGGCGAGTGCGGCCACCTTGACGTCGAGGCCTTCAGGAAGCGGGCGCACCATAAAGTCTTTGACGACAAGATACTCGACCATGCCACCTTGCGTATGTGGGTGAGTCGATGCCGAGCCGAGGTAGCTTCCGCCAGGAAAGAGGTGGCGCTTGTCTTCAATACCGGGAACAACAGGGCCAAATGTTGCTGGGTGCACGGTGACGGGTGTGCCTGGGGCAAGTTTGCCAGAAGGGTCGAGATCGACGTATCCCGAAACCTCGTGGCCCGGTGCCATGGGTTCTTCGACGACGAAGGCGCCGTTGGCTCCGTTGAAGTAGTAGTGGAGATCGGAGCCGCAGATTCCTGCATACGCCATTCGAATACGTACTTCGCCTTCGCCGGGTTCTGGCGTAGGAGCTTCTTCGAGGCGAATATCTTCTTTCCCGTGGATGTAGAGAGCTTTCATGTTTTCTCCAAGAGGAATGTGAATGTGTGAGATCGGTGAGCTTGTCGGCGTTGTCAATGAAATCGGGCGGGCGAGTGAGTGCCCGCCCGCCCGATGTCACCTAGGCGACGACGAAAAGTAGCGCAGAGATTGCGAACACCATGAGGGATTCGAATGTCTGCTGGAGGGTCCATGTCCGGAGCGTGGTTGCAGTATCCATTCCGAGTAGACGGCCAACCAGCCAGAAACCAGAGTCGTTGACGTGCGAGGCAAATACGGAGCCTGCGGCGGTAGCCAAGGTGGTGGCGACGATTTGCAGTTCAGAATAGTCGCCGCCAATGACGGTAGCCGACATGAGTCCGGCTGCCGTCGTGAGTGCTACTGTGGCTGAACCTTGCGCAAGGCGCAGCGCCACTGCGATGAGGTAAACAGCGAGAATGACAGGCATTCCTGTGTCGGCAAGAAGTCCTTTCAGGGCGTCGCCAATACCTGATGAGCGAAGGACGCCACCGAACATGCCGCCTGCACCGGTAATGAATACAACTGATGCGATGGGGCCGAGTGCCGAATCGAGAAGCTTCTCAAGGGCAGTTCCGTGAACGCCACGACGCGATCCGAGTACAGGAATTGCAACGATGACCGCAATCATGAGAGCAATACCAGATTTGCCTAGGAGGGTACCGATTTGAGCCCATAGAGGCAGGACTACTTCATCGTTGGCATATGAACCGAACATGTCTGCTTTTGTCATGAAGTCAACGCCGGTGTTGAGCAGAATGAGGAACATGGGAAGTAAGAGGATGAGGATGACAGTTCCGACCTTGGGTGGGTTCTTCACTTCATCGTCGCTCTTGCCGAAGAGGGCATCTTCCAGGCTGATATGTGGGAACTTCTTTGCGCAGTAGCGGCCCCACATCACGCCGGTGACATAGAAGGTCGGGACTGCTACGAGGATGGCGACGATCATGAGAAGTCCCAGGTTCGTGCCGTAGAAAGTCGATGCGGCAACAGGTCCCGGGTGCGGGGGAACGAAGACATGCATGACCGAGAATGCGACCGCTGATGGGATTGCATACATGAGGATCGGGCCACGCAATCTGTGCGCGATTGCGAAAACGATCGGGAGCATGACGACGAGTCCTGCGTCGAAGAACATCGGGAAACCGAGGATAAGAGAGGCAACGCCGAGAGCAAATGGCGCACGCTTCTCTCCGAATTTGCTGATCATGAAGTCAGCGAGGACTTGTGCGCCTCCTGAGTTTTCTACGAGTTTTCCGAGCATCGCTCCTAGACCGACAAGGATACCGACACTGCCGAGCGTTGAATTAAATCCGCTCATAACAACGTCGTACAGCTTCCCGAGGGGAATTCCCGTTGCAAGGGCGGTGAGAACTGAAACGATGACAAGAGTGAGGAATGCGTGAACCTTGAACTTGATGACGAGCAGCAGAATAAACAAGATTGCTGCAGCGGCGATGCCGAGTAGCATGCCGGGGGACATTGTCTGTACCCAATCTTCCATTGTTTTCTCCATTGAAATGTGTGGATGAAAGTGGTGATGCAAGACGATGGGCAACACTGTCCGAACGTCTATGGCCGACATAATAGTATGATTTATTGATGTTGTCACGCGATCGTGGAACTTGGCTCAAAGTGGCCGATATTCGCCCGTGGATGAAGAACAAGTGTCACTCAATCCTCCGGAACGGCCGGCGGTGGCACAACGTTGTTGCGCCGCGTTCCAGACCTCGACGCACGGCGATATGTGTGGCTCTTGAAGGTGAAGCACGATATGAATTATGGCGAATTCGCGCGAGAAGGCGTTACGTACTATCGAATACATGTTATGAGGGTGGCTCGTGAAAAGAAGTCTCCAAACTCCTTGGATTCACGCAGCAACTATGATCATATTTAAAATGGGCGATAGTGGGCGAAACTCTCCGTGGTGACGGCACTTAGATGGAGACTATTTCCGTGGTGGACGGACCACGCCGATATTGCTACTCCGATTGTCAACCTGGCGAATGTGGGTGCACGGCCTTCAGGAGCTAAGGCCATTAGCTTTCAGAAATTTCACGTTGAATTTGTGCCATGTAGAGCCGTGAGAACTGTTCGGCCCTGGATGAATCGCGATCGGCGATCGCTCGCGCTGTGGCAATGTGCCCGAACAACGATTCAGGGTCCGGGCTCGCTGGTGTAAGACCGTGCTGGGCGCGGATTTTCAGCGTCTCGCAAATCGGGTCAGCTAGAGGAAGGAATATAGCGTTCCGTGATGCTGTGAGAAGAAGGCGGTGGTATTGGATGTCGGCATTGAGGTAGTCCTCGCTCGCGCCTTTCCCTTGTTCACCCAGTTCAAGCAGCATATTTCCAAGCGAGAGGAGCTGTCTAATGTCAGATTCTTCGGCTCGGGTGGCGGCAACGCCGGCAGCAACCGGCTCGACAGCGAATCGGAGTTCCGTGAGCTCTTCCAATGCCCTGTGTCGATTTGGCCCTTCGAGACGCCAGTGGATGAGGTTGGAGTCGAGAGTGTTCCAGTTCTCTCTGTCTGTGACCGTGATACCAACTCTGCGGCGAGAGGTGATCATTCCGATGGATTCGAGGACGCGAAGTGCCTCACGGATGAGGGTGCGTGAAGCGGCGTAGCGTTCTTCAAGGTCAGCGACAGTGAGGGTATCCCCAGGCTTGATGTTGTTGGCTTCTAGTTGGCGGCCAAGATCATTGAGTATTTCGCTGTGGGAGCTACGCGCCATAAGGACAGACCTCAGTTCTAAACGGCGAGTGTGGACGCAGGTACGTGCGGAGGGCATATCACTCGTGCGTACGCGCACGTGATATGCCCCGAGATGGCATTAACGCCCATCAATCCCATTATATGTTGGGGATCTTCAAGCTAGAAAAGTCGAAGGTTATGAAGTGGCTAGCTTCCGCGATTTTAATAGTCATATCTTTCGCAGTGGATCGTAAAACAGAGCTAGCGTCGGCATGTTCTCTCCATTCTCCTCAGATCGCCCTCTTCGCGGGTTCCTGTTGAGCATTGGGCGAAATATGGCCGTAGAAACGGCAGGTTGGAAGGTTGTGGAAGCGCCATAGACGAGAGTGATTCTCGTCATCCTAAAGTGTGAACTGCGACACAAATACTAATAAGTATGATTTATGGAGCTAGTATCGACGTCAAGCTCGGCAGTAAGCCGAAATGAAAGGCTGCAAGGAAGCAGTCACTCAGTTGCAGGAGAGATATCGATGAAGATTCTCGTTCTCGAAGCGAGCACTAGCTCGGCGAAAGCTATGGTCTTCGATTCGCGTTTGGGAATACAGACGGTTGACGAAGTTCCATATGGCCCCTCGAACACCGGAACGTTGCACGATGTCGACGATGTAGCCAGCACGCTCGTTGGCCTTGGAAAGCGGACAGCAGCTAAATACCAGATTCATGCAGTCGCTCTTGTAGGTGCGTGGCACGGGCTATGTGCAGTTACGCCCGATATGAAGCCGGCTAGCCAAGTATTTCTCTGGTCAAACACCGAGGCCAAAGAAATTACCGACCGCCTCCGTTCAGACGAAGCATTCGTTGGGCGTTTTTACCGCCGCACAGGTTGCATGGTTAATGCAACCTATCCAATTTTTGAGCTCCTGCTTCTTCATGGCCGGGGTATGGATCTCACGAATATGAGATTTCTTGACGAAGGCACATATCTCAACTGGCTCCTGACAGGTGAATATATACAAACCGAGTGCATGGCTTCGGGAACTGGACTAATGGATTTACGCACTCGGACCTGGGCGCCCGAGCTTCTTGAGTTCGCGGGAGTGAGAGAAGATCAGCTGCCACGCATCGTTGAATCTACCTACGTGTCCGCGTTGACCGATCGCGGTGCGCAACTCCTTGGATTAGAGGAAGGAACGCCGGTAATTCCAACAAATTCTGATGGCGGACTCAATCAAGTGGCAGCGAGCGATACGAGCCGGTCGGTGATGTCATTTTCAGTTGGCACCTCCGGTGCCATGCGTATGAGCGTCGAGGTGCCCAGGTTTGCGGCCGATCTTTCGACGTGGTGTTACATCTCGCCAGAATCATGGATTTCAGGGGCGGCGACTGCGGGTGCAGGCAACTGCATGAACTGGTTTATTACTTCTGTCGGCCAGCGCCGATGGACCCACGCCGAACTTGATTCGATGGCATCTGATGTCACTGACCCTCCGTTATTTCTCCCGTTTATGTTCGGAGAGCGATGTCCGGGTTGGCTTGATAACCGCATGGGCGGCTTTGCCGGATTGCGATCTGATCACGGTATCGCTGAGATGTATCAGGCAGTTCGAGAGGGTGTGCTCTTTAATCTTCGTCAATGTTACGAGTCATTAGTACACCTCAATGGTGAACCTGAATGCATAAAAATCTCGGGCGGCATTTTGAAGTCACGTTCGTGGACTCAGATGGCGGCAGATGTCGTAGGCCGTGAGCTTGAAATCGACCGAACGCTCCACAGCTCCATGTATGGGGGAGCGAAAAACGCGCTGCGTTTGCTCGAAGGATGGGATTCGAAAAGGCTTCTCAACAGCGAAGAACCAGAACAGGTGTGCCCGAAGAACGAACGAGTTGAGCTGTTTGATCGGCGCTATCAACATTACTTGGCCGAGTACGCGCTTACCTCAAAAGCCAAGGGGAAATAGAAGTAGGAGGCCACGATGCCCACCGCAATTCTCCGATTCACAGCTCCCAGGTGCCAAGCAGTGCGACACATCCATAGGTGAATATCGCGATTCCTAGGTAAAGATAAGGAAGATCCAGATGATTACGTACGACGATATTGTTTCCAAGAGTATTGTCCCAGTTATCAAAATTGAGGATATAGAGAGCGCTGTTCCGCTCGCACACGCCCTCGTGAAGGGCGGTCTCCCCGTAGCAGAAATTACTTTCCGAACGGATGTAGCGGGTGATGCCATTGCCGCGATCCGTGAATCTGTGCCCGGCATGATCGTTGGCGCTGGAACGATACTTACGGCAGAGCAAGCTAAAGAAGCGATAGACAAAGGAGCACAATTCGTCGTTTCTCCAGGCATAAGCCGCCCTGTGATCGAATACTGCCTCGATAAGAACGTTCCTATTATTCCTGGCACCTGCACCCCATCCGATCTCATGGTTGTAAGCGAGTACGGCCTCAATATCGCCAAGTTCTTCCCTGCAGGAAATTACGGCGGGCTGAAGACGCTTAAGTCGCTCGCGGCCGTTTTCAGCTCTATCAACTTCATGCCGACCGGCGGGATTAAACCCGACAATCTCGCTGAATACCTTGAATTTGATCGCATCGCCGCATGTGGCGGCACATGGCTCACCCCGGAAGCCTCGATGAAACAAGGCAGGTTCGATGACATCGAACGCCTTGTACGTGAGGCACTAGCAATCGTCGCCTCGGTCCGAGGCTGACATTTTTCACATCCAATAATGCCCAAGTTTTATGGCGCGGCTTGAGCATTCGTCACAAATTCCTTGCGCGACCAGAGGCTGCTTTAACCAGCTGGCCGTCACTATCGAGAAAGAAGAAGAACATGGTGTCATTCGATCTCAAGGGCAAGCGTGCTATCGTCACCGGCGCTGCCCAGGGACTCGGCAAAGGTGTGGCAGAGGGCTACCTTGAAGCGGGAGCAAAGGTCTGCCTATTTGACGTAAATCCTAAGGTTGTCGAGGTGGCAAAAGAATATGCCGATAAGGGCTACGATGCTGTAGCCGTTGTGGGAGATGTCCGCGACGACGAGGCACGAAGCTCTGCTTTTGCTCAGGCTATTGAGGCGCTCGGCGGGTTGGATATTCTTGTCGCTGCAGCTGGTGTGCAGCGCCGGCACCCGAGTGTGGAATTCCCACTAGAGGATTGGGATTTCGTCGTCGACATTAATCTCCGTGCAGTTTTTGCTCTTAATCAGGCTGCAGCCGCTCAATTCATCAAGCAGGAGACGGGCGGCAAGATTATCAATTTTGCCTCCATGCTCACCTATTTCGGAGGTTATACCGTACCGGCATATGCTGCCAGTAAGGGTGGAGTCGCTCAGCTTACTAAGGCATTCTCGAATGAATGGGCTCGACTTGGCATTAACGTCAATGCGATTGCCCCCGGGTACATGGCCACGGAGATGAATACAGCTCTCCTTGACCCGGCGAATCCACGTTACAAGACAATTACTGAGCGCATCCCCGCCCAACGTTGGGGCACGCCCGATGACGTGAAAGGTGTGACGATTTTCCTTGCATCGCAGGCATCCGACTACCTTTCCGGTGCAATTATTCCCGTCGATGGCGGCTACCTCTCCTGGTGATCGCTATGCCTGATGTGAAAGTGCTTGTGACAGCAAGGTCGTTTGGTGCCTCAGACAGTGATGCCCTGGACCTGCTTAGCTCACACGACTACACCGTGGAACGAGTTGCTGCGTGCGATGTGCGTGAAAAAATTGGCCAAGCTGATGCAATTATTGCGGGTTTGGAACAGTATGACGCGGAGCTTCTGTCCTGTGCCCCGAGGCTCAAGGTGATCTCTCGGTATGGGGTTGGATACGACGCTGTTGATCTCGCGACGGCAACTGAGCGGGGCATCGTCGTGACAAATACTCCAGGTGCAAATAATGAATCTGTCGCGGATCTCGCTTTTGCACTCATGATGACTGTCGCTCGAAATATTCCATTCATGGATCACTCAATTCGTGAAGGAGATTCAAAGCGGCCAATCGGGCTGGAATTGTGTGGGAAAACTGTAGGGATTGTTGGGACTGGCGCAATTGGTCGGGGAGTAGCGCGTAGATGCAAGGGCTTCGGAATTCGTGTTCTCGCCTATGACGTTAATATCGACAATGACTTTGCTCGCGACAACGATGTCACTTATGTCCCGCTGGATGAGCTTCTCATTCAATCGGATTTTGTCACGCTTCACCTCCCCTTAATGCCTGAAACCCGGCACATTATTTCGGCGGAACGACTCGCTTTAATGAAGCCGGATGCCATCATTGTCAACACGGCTAGAGGGGGACTTATCGACGACGAAGCATTGGTCGATGCGCTGGAGAATCATCGTATTCGCGGCGCAGGTCTAGATGTTCTTGAGGGCACAGATCTTCGCATTTCTGCCGCTTTGGAAAGCTCACCTAACTGCGTTCTCACACCTCACGCTGGTGCGGCGACGCTCGAAGCAAGCCACCGCCAGTCCGTAGCAGCAGCACAAAACGTGATTGATGTTCTTGAGACGGGAAAGTCGCTGAATGTCGTCCCGCCCCAGAGAGACGTGGTTATTCCACATCTCTCAAGCCCGCGCCTGGTGGAGAGGTTTTCACAGGAGAAAACTGCAAAAGGCTTCTATGCGAGCGAAAGTTCCCGGTAATACTCGGCTGTATCGTCCATAAATAAGGGGTGCGGGGCCATCGTGGCCCTGCACCCCTAGAGTATTTGCGCGCACGCTTGGTTCGATCAGCAAGTCCGGCTCGATCAGCATGCCTGGTTCGAGCTGTAACCCTTGGCTGGGGCATGCGGTGAGCCCTGTGCCCGGTTTGTTCAGCCTGCTTGCCTGCGCGTCTGGGTTTATCGTGCCCCGCAGCCGCAGTTTCCGCAGCCGCAACCGCCGCCGCCGGAGCCGGCCATCGGCACGCCGCCCATTGCCTCAAGGATGAGAGGTGCCGTGCCAGCGACGATGTCCTTGGCGTCACCTTCAGCGTCCGTGGCGATGATGAGGCCCATCTTCGTCATGGTGTTGAGCATGGGCGCGCCGCAGTGGTTGAGGATCACAGCTTCCACTTCGTTCTCGCGCAGGAAGGTGACGATAGCGGCGTGGTGTGCGCCCTCGGTGGTGGCGTCGTGGTGCTCGTCCCACTTGACCTCGTGCTCGGTCCATTCGATGATGTCTTCGCCCTCAACTTCCGCAATGGCGACAGTGCGTGCCTTGCCCCACTTGAGGTCAACGGTGCCGTCCGGCGTGACGGGAATTGCAATAATCATGCCTCCAAGCCTAGGCGACGACCTCCACGCTGCGCCATACCCACCTTCGTGTTTCCGCCGGTGGCTCACCGTGTTCATCGGCTCGGTGCGCATAGGCACGACGCCCGACGACGAGCCGTGCCGCTTCGTTGTCGGGAAACTGTCTTGCGTGTGTGAATCACGCACATTGTGGATTCGCGCAAGTCTGCCAATCGGTCGTCGTTCTGAAATCTGAAGTGTTTCCAGGAACTACCAGTGCCGATCGCTCGTCGTCCTCATTGTTTCCGACGACGAGCCTCCGGCCTGAAACGTCAGTCGTTGGCTCGGCGCTGGTTGGCGAGCACGTGCCGCTCAAGAGGCTCGCACAATGCCAATGCCACCAACGTCAATGCGATACCGCCGCCAATGACAGTGCCGGTGCGGATAAGGCCCGTCACGTCGGGGTTGCCGGCAATGCTGTAACTAACAAAGATGCCTAGTCCGGCAGCAAACACCGTGGTCAAAATAAGCGGGCCAGCCACCTGGAAGAAGCGGGTCAAGCCGAAAACTCGCTTGGGGAAACCGATCTGAGAAAGCGCATAGGTCTGTGAGGCGCGGTCGAAGATCGCAGAGGACTGATTCATGAGCGTCGATAGCGCCGCCACAATGAATCCGAAACTCAACGTGATGAGAATACCGGTGGAAATGTCGCGGGAGAGGGTGTCGACGAAGTATGCGTCGCTCAGGAGCGGAAACACAGAAAATGTTCCGGCGATAAACGACAGGAGCGAAATAGAGCTCACTGTCCGCCACACAGCCTTCGGATCGTCAAGAATACGACGCATAGCCAACACCAGTGACACATAACGCGACCGAGCCATCGGTATCGCCACGAGCTGCAGCATCCAGGGGCCAACAATGGATATGGCACCCATGACGATTGCGACGAGGATTGCCGTCACGAAAACACCGGCTGTTGTGTCGCCAACAACGTATCCTCCCGTCTGAGACCACACAGCAAAAGCGACGAGCGCCAATGCGAACGCAATCGGACGCCAATGTTTGAGCGCTGGCGGTGTATCCCGATGCGCCACACCAAGTGGTTCGATCCACACACGGTGAAGCCCGACGATCGTCGACACCAAACAAATAACGAGCGTCACCCCGAGGATGAAAGCGACGAACCCCAACGGGAGGGACATTTCTGATGGTGTGATGTGCCTGCCAAGGAAACTGATGTGGCGCCATCCTGGCAAGGTGAGGATATATGCCGCCGTGCCGATAATCGCACCAAGGCACCACTGAATAAGGGTTTCCAGCACAGAGATTGCGACGACTTCTGCGCCTGTTGCTCCTACGAGCCTCAGCGAAGCTAGGCGAGTTGCTCGTCCGCGTGCGCCGAGGCGTGCAGCCGAAGCGCCGAGCGAAAAGATAGGAAATACCAGCAACGCACCGGCAATAAGAGCCAACTGGAAGTAGCCTACGAGAAGGATTTGTGCGGTGCGGTACGTATCCTCGGAGAGTGGGTATGCGGCGCGCACGGTCTCGAGGATGTCAGCTGAAGGATTCTGTGCCCACTGATAAAACATCCAGACGCCGCCGCCCACAGTGAGTGCGAGAAGCGTGCCGAGAATAAACGACGCGACCGCAAGCAGATCCAGCCACGCATTTCCTGTGCGTTGGCGCATGCGGGCAGCGGCGAGGAGGGGTGCGATTCGCAGACTGGTGATCATCGCGTGCCCTCCGGTGAGGTTGGGGTGCTCGGTGTCGACGAAGCTGTGGGTGACGTTGGCGCTTCTTGTGGCGCTTGTGGTTCCTGTGGCGCTGGCGCAACCTTCGTGGGTTCACGTGAAACGGATGAGTCGGCGTGGATGCGTCCGTCGCGGATCTCGACGAGGCGGTTACACCACGCTGCGACACCAGGATCATGGGTGACGACGACGAGTGTCGCCCCGGTGATTCCGGCGCTCATCGTGAGGATTTGCATGACTTCATGCCCGGTGGCCTGGTCGAGGGCGCCTGTGGGTTCGTCGGCAAAAATGACGCTTGGTTCGCCAGCGAGCGCCCGCGCGATAGCTACGCGCTGGGCCTGCCCGCCCGACATCTCTCCTGGCCTGCGCGACGATGCCTCAATGAGGCCGAGTTTGGCGAGCCACCGGTCGGCGATAGCTAGTGCCTTTTTCCGTGACGTGCCACGCAACATGAGTGGGATAGCCACATTCTCGCGGGCGTTGAGTTCGGGGATAAGCTGTCCATCTTGGAAAACGAAACCAAAGTTGTCGAGCCGAAGTTTGGAACGTGAGGCACTTGAGAGCGACGAAATGACGACATTTCCGTGCTGGACGCTGCCGTCCGTCGGGCCAAGAATGCCGGAGAGGCAATGAAGCAACGTCGATTTCCCTGAACCGGACGGGCCCATAATGGCGAGGCTCTGACCCACCGGAATCGTGATGTCGACGCCGGCGAGCGCACGCACTGCCCCGAATGTCTTCGTCAGCTTATGAGCGGTCAAAGGTGCCGCGTGTTGTGTGGTGCTCATGCTTCTATTTCACCTTGTTCTCATGAGCTTGTGTATGGCGCTACCTCTCAAACCTGGGTAGAGCTAGCTCTACACCTCGTGGCAGGCAGGGTGCTGCTCGGGGGAGGGACGACGATGGGGGGGATACCACGATGACCTGGCGCAGGTTACACGTGATTTTGAGGTCGGTGGGGTGCGCCAGATGGGTGTTTGTTGCGCCGAGTTCGGTGTTATGTGCGCCGGGTCGGGTGTTATGTGCGCCGGGCAAGCACCCCCATGCCCGTCACATTTCGCGAAACTCTACTATCCGCAAGCCCGGTGTATAAAGTTCCCGTTCCAACGGACTCGCGGTAGTTGAGGCACTGACCTGGCGCAGGTTACACGTGATTTTGAGGTCGGTGGGGTGCGCCAGATGGGTGTTTGGTGCGCCGGGTCGAGTGTGGCGTGTGCTAGGTCAGGTGTTACATGCGTGCCGGGTCGGGAGTTATCTGCGCCGGACATGTAGCGTAACCGACATTCCCCGCATCCTACCGCCCACGCCACGGTTACGTGACCTCGCATACCACATTCCCCGCCCCGACTCCCCAGCTCCACCACAATGGCTTCTCGCGGAGGCGGAGCTTTGCCGATCGTCCACATCCCACACCCCGGCTCCACCTCAATGGCTTCCCAATAAGATGGAGGGCATGGCCATGGAGAGAAGGAAGGCGCCGGGCGCTCGCGATTTGAGCCCTGTGGAGCTCACTGCGGTGAGCAAGATGCGTGTTGTACTTGGTTATCTTGCGGTGTACGTGGTGATTCTTGGTGCGCTCCCGGTGGTGGCTGTGGGACTCGGGGGCGTGTCGAGGTCGGCGGTGGTGCCACTGGGTTTGTTCGCGGTGTGGATCATTGTGGCGGTGACGGGACCGGGCGTTATCGGTGCGCGTCTGCGCCGTGCGGTGAGGGAGGTTAATCGTCTTTATGTGCCGGATGAGCCGGTACAGGTTGCGGCACTGACGGAGTCGCGGCGGGAAATCGTTGCGGCTTTCGAGATTGAGCGTCGCCGCATTGAGCGTGATCTTCATGATGGTGCCCAGCAGTATCTTGTGACTGCGTCGATGGGGGTGGGAGAGGCGGCTTTGCTTCTTGAGTCTGTTGTGGAGGATGGTCGGATTAACGAGCAGCGTCTTGCTTCGGCGAAGTCGTTGCTGGCGAAAGCACAGGATGATTCGGAAGCAGCGTTGGCGGCGTTGAGGCATACGGTTGCGGGGATTCATCCGAAGGTGTTGTCGGATCTTGGTTTGGAGGCGGCCGTTCGTGATTTGGCGGCGGATTCTCCGCTTGACGTGAGTGTGCGGGTACCGATAGCGCTCCCGGAAATGACGGAGGGTGTGATCGCTGCGGGCTACTTCCTTGTAGCGGAGGCGCTGACGAATGTAGCGAAGTACGCGCCGGGTGCACATGTGTCGATTCTTGTGGCGGCGGACGACGACCTCCATATATCGATTGTCGACGATGGCCCAGGCGGGGCGGTGATTCGTCCTGATCATGGTTTGGCAGGTTTGCGTGAGCGTCTTGCTTCTTTCGGTGGTGATCTTGTAGTTGTGAGTCCGGCGGGCGGGCCGACGACGGTATCGGGTCGGATACCCTTGTTGCTTCGTGAGGGTGAGTTTGGCGTCGGTTTTGGTCGAGTAGGCGACGAGGGTGAACGCAGGTAGGTGACGACGAAGCTGCAATGTTCGTCGTCGTGAATGAAGATTTGTGTGGAGGAGAAGATGGCGGGAATGAAACTTGTCGTGGCGGATGATTCGGCGTTGTTCCGTGAGGGCCTCGTGGGTTTGCTTGAGCGGCAGGGGCATGAGGTGGTGGCGCAGGCGGCGTCGGCGCCGGAGTTGCTTGCGGTGGTGCGGGAGTCGGTGCCCGAGGTGGTGATTACGGACGTGCGTATGCCGCCGGGGATGAGTGACGACGGATTGCGTGCGGCTGTGCAGTTGCGGGAGGAGTTGCCGCAGGTGTCGATCATGGTGTTGTCACAGTATGTGGCGCCGGCTTATGCGACGAAGTTGTTTGAGCCGAGCGCACCTGTCGATGGCGTTGGTGGTTTGGGCTACTTACTTAAGGATCGTGTGGCGCGGGTAGCGGACTTTGTGCGGTCACTGCAGGTTGTGGCGATCGGCGGCGTCGTGATTGATCCGGAGGTGGCGACGTCGTTGGTGAAAGGGCGTTCGTCGGTGCTGGATTCCCTCACCCCGCGTGAAGTGGAAGTGCTTGAGTTAATGGCGCAGGGGCTGTCGAATCAGCAAATTTGTGACAAGCTGTACCTTTCGGCGGCTGCG
The DNA here is from genome assembly GCA_021532125.1 of Arcanobacterium haemolyticum. Classification (GTDB taxonomy): domain Bacteria; phylum Actinomycetota; class Actinomycetes; order Actinomycetales; family Actinomycetaceae; genus Changpingibacter; species Changpingibacter haemolyticus_A. The sequence goes on along the minus strand of JADYUX010000009.1, from coordinate 6,938 downwards.
GTGTCGAAGCATGTGGCGAGTGTGTTCTCGAAGTTGGGTATGGCTCCCGGTGAGGATAATCGGCGGGTGCGTGCGGTACTTGCGTATTTGACGGAGATTGAGGGTCGTTGAGTTTCGCGGATATTTTGGCCGTTCCGCCGGCGCTTCCGGTTGCCGCGAGCATTGATGAGATTGCTCGTGGCGTGGCGACGAGGCGCGTGGTTGTGCAGGCGCCTCCGGGTACAGGGAAGACGACGCTCGTGCCGGTGATTGCGGCGCGCTGGTGTGAGGAGCAGAATCCGGGGAATCTGCGGGTGATCGTGACGCAGCCGCGGCGTGTGGCTGCTCGTGCAGCAGCGCGACGGATCGCGGGGCTGCTGGGTGAGCCTGTGGGTGAGAGCGTCGGGTATTCAGTGCGGGGTGATTCGACGACGAGTCCGCGCACGCGTATTGAGATGGTGACACCTGGGGTGTTGTTGCGGCGAATGCAAAGCGACCCTGAGCTTGCTGGGGTTGGCGCGATTGTGTTCGACGAAGTACACGAACGCCATGTGGATTCGGATTTTGCGTTGGCATTTGCGTTGGATATTGCGCAGATGCGTGAGGACATCGCGCTCGTGGCCATGTCGGCCACTGTTGAAGCTGGACGTACGGCAGCACTTCTTGGCGGCGGGATTGTGGATGTGCCGGGAGAGATCCACCCGGTTGATGTGAGGTGGGCTCCGCCGGCGCGGGGCGCGGAGGCGCTCGGAGCAATCGGCGGAGGAACGGGTGTTCGCCGTGAGTTCTTGCTGCATGTGGCTGGCGTGGTTCGCCAGGCGCTTGACGAGGTAAGCGAAGGGGACGTCCTCGTTTTCCTGCCGGGTGTTGCCGAGGTGAACGCCGTGTGTGGTCTGCTTGCGAGGTGCGGCGCTGATGTTGTCGCGCTGCACGGCTCTCTATCGCCCCGTGAGCAAGATGCGGCACTCGCAGGAGGTGGCGCCCGGCGCGTTGTCGTCTCGACTGCGCTCGCGGAATCCTCTCTCACAGTGCCAGGAGTGCGTGTGGTGGTGGACGCAGGGCTTTCTCGTGAGCCACGCATGGACTGGGGGCGCGGCGTGGGTGGACTCGTAACTGTTCGTGAGTCCCAAGCGGCAGGTGTGCAACGTGCTGGACGCGCCGGGCGCCTCGGCCCTGGCGTCGCATACAGATGCATGGATGAGCCCACGTGGGCACGCCTTGCTCATCACGGCGAACCTGAGATCGCCACAGCTGATCTCACCGACGTCCTTCTTGAGTCAGCATGTTGGGGTGCGCCGGGCGCTCGCGGCCTCGCTCTCCTTGATGACCCCCCGGCGCCTGCGGTTGCTGCCGCCGAGGAGACGTTGCGTAACCTCGGTGCTGTGGACGGCGACGGCAGGCCGACGTCACTTGGTCGCACATTGGCTCGCCTCCCCATTGGTGCTCGTCTGGGGCGCGCCCTTCTTCTTGCTACTCCGATGTGTGGCGCCCGGCGCGCCGCTGAGCTTGTCGCGGCGGTCGATCAATCGAACCGCGTGGCCGGGGCAGACTTCCTTTCCGGATGGCGCCGTGCCGCCGCCGCATCTGCGACGTGGAAGAGTCAAGTCTCCCGCCTGGAGAACATGGCGAATCGTGCCGAGGGCACCGCTCTGAACCTTCTCGCTGACCTCGAAACTCACCCTGCCAATACGGACGAAGCTGCGGCGGTCGTCGTCGCCCTTGCATATCCCGAACGAATCGCGCGCCGACGTGCAAACTCAACCGAGCGGTACCTCCTCGCAAGTGGCGTCGGCGCGCGGTTACCGGAGCACTCGCCGTTGATCGGCAAAGAATGGCTTGCCGTTGCGGAACTCGATCGCGGACAAGGACGGTCAGACGCCCTCATTCGCGCCGCCGTCCCCATCGATGCCGACGAAGCCGTGGCTCTCGGATCGGCCCTCGAACGGGATGACGCCCAGATTGACCTTCACAGCGGAAAGCTTCGCCAATGGGACGTGCACTATCTCGGCGCTATCGAACTGTCGCGCCGTGAATCTCCTACTCTCGACCGTCAGGCCGCAGCCGACTGGATTGGTGACCAGATCACCGCCGGAAAAATCGAACTCGCCTGGTCCGACGCCGCTATGGAACTTCGTCACCGACTTGCCTTCCTCCACGAACACTGCGGCGAACCCTGGCCCGCCATGGACGACGAAGCCCTTGCAACCCGTATCGACGAATGGTCCGGTGAACTCATCGACGAGTTGATTGCAGGACGGCCTCTAGGGAAAGTGAACGCCGCGCATCTGCGCACACTTCTCCCCTGGCCGGAGGCGGCTAATCTCGATGCCCTCGCCCCCGAACAGATAGAACTTCCATCCGGGCGCCGCGCCAGAGTTCACTACGAGGACGGCCGAGCGCGTCTGTCCATCCGCCTCCAGGACGCCTTCGGATGGCAGGAAACTCCACGGATCGCTGCAGGCCGCCTGCCGCTCACCCTTGAGCTCCTCTCACCTGCCTCACGCCCGCTAGCCCTCACCGACGATCTAGCAAGCTTCTGGCGCGGCGCCTACTCCCAAGTGCGGGCGCAGATGCGCGGCCGCTACCCACGCCACCCCTGGCCCGAAGACCCGACGACCGCGGAACCAATCCGCCGCCGACGCTGAAAAACTGCCTCATTCGCACAACGTCACGGCACGTTACGCCGCCAAACCTTCCTTCAGCGCGTCGGCACTTGAAGCTATCTGCACAATCGTCTGGCTCACGGCATCAAAATTGACGCCCTCGAAAGGGATCGTCGCACGCAAGTACGCCATGCCTTCGTCGTCACGCGTCATACCACCCACGAGCAACGCCGATACGCGCGGAAGTACCTGCGCCCATTCGTCGTCGCCAAGTAAACCAAGTGGCGCACCAATGAAGGCAATTGGCCCAATCCCCGGCACAGATGCATAAGCAACCTGCACAACCTGGCTCCGCTTCTCCGCCTTCCACGAGATAACAAGCTCCATGGCACCCGAACTCGTCTGCTTGGCGTCGTAGAAAGCGATAAGTGCATCCTGCAAGCTAGGCCAATCGGAGAGAATACGCTGTTTCTTTTTCCGCCCGAACATCACGCAGCCTCCCCGTCAGATCCGGCACTTTCGAGACTCGCCGCCTCCGTGGCAATGAGCTTGATAACGCCAACAACCGTGCTAGTCGCAAGCGCCCCAAGAGGAAGGGCCTCGTGAACATGAGGAAGATCTCCGAGCAGGCGGAGAGCACCCGACGGAAACTCATCAATCTGCGCGGCAAGCTCAGCGACGGACGCGCCAGTGCGGCGAACCGGAGCAGCAACATGGATAACTTCACGGCCACTAGCCGCCGACTCCCCATGCCACACCATCACCGGATGATCAGCCCCCGACGACAGCTCGATAGTGAGGCGGGCATGAGAATCGCTACGGTCAACAGACCTGCACGCCTCGACAATAGCCGCGAGGGAATCCTCCCAGGTGAGCGGGGGAGCAGGCGTCGTGCTCATACAACCTCCAAACGGTGAATGGGGTGGGCTTCCTTATGCTTGCACACCTTGTACAAGTTGTGCATCTTGCGCGTCAGCTCGTGAACAACAACCATCAAGCCGAAAGATAGTCGACGATTCCGCGAGCGCCGGCCTCGACGACAGCGAGAGTGGAATCAAAGTCGCCGGTGTACCACGGATCTGGCACGTCCCACTCACCGTCAGACGTATAGAAATTCGAGTAACGACGGTCTGTGGAGCCGCTGCGTTCAAGGGCACCGCCTGGGCCAAAACACCCCTCCGTGGCCGGAACGAGGCCACTGCCGTCGAATTCCCTCCACAGATGAATGAGCTCTAGTGGCACGCCAGCCGCCTCACACATGGGACGGAGCGAGCGGGCATGCCCAGTGGTCATCGCGAGGATGAGACCAGCCTCGCGCAGTTCAGATGCCGTGGTGCGATGAGCTCGGCGGACAGGAACCGGATAGCCGTGCGAGCGAAGAATACGGGCCGCCGGCGGATAAATAGGGTTGCCATCCTCCTCCGACGAAACGCCACTGGAAATCACAGAAACATCGGCAAGGGTGCGCGCGCCGCCAGGTGCATTGTCACCACGAGGGGTCCTGAGTGGAGTTTCCCCATGCTCGCCAAGAAACTCGCGGAGGACGACCTCACCCATAGGTGAACGGCAGATATTTCCCGTGCATACGATGAGAATTGCGGGCTTGGCAGCGACACTTTCTCGGATATCCATGATTTCTCCTTGGCTCGACGGTGTTTCGATTTTATTCGAGCAACATGGGTGGATTGTCGACGAAATACGACACCCTATTCGTCTTATTTCCCAGAGGAGATGCCGCTCGTAGGTGCGGTGTCAAAAGTGAAGGTGTCGCCTTCGCGGGCTCGCGTGTCGACTCTCGGGTAGTCGCGGTAGTAGTTTTCGAGGAAGGCTTCGATGACGCTATCGAATTTGTCGCTTGTAAATTCCTCAGTATCGGGCAAGCTGGATACCTCGCCAGCCGCCGAGCTTGGGGCTGCAGATTGAGCTACCTGCGAGTTTGCGTCAGGCCGCGTTCGGGCGCCCGGCACCTGGCCCTGCTGTGTGAGCGTCTCGGGCTTCGCCTGTTCGGCATCTCGCTGCCCAAAAAGGGGAACGCGGATCGCAGGGGAATTTTCCATAGGTTTCGAACCTGAACGACGCCCATAGTCCGTCAGCGCACCGCCCTTGGAGCGAATAATTTCGTACGCCATAGAAACCGTATGGATAAGGTCGTCGTAGCGGATATTAAAGGCGTCAGCCAACTGCCCGATGGTAAAAAGCTGAGGGTTTAATGGGCGATTGGAACGACGATCAGAAATGCCCGACTCCATGATTTGGTAGTGGTTCTTATCGATGCCGGCGCGCCGCGCAACTTCCTCTTGCGAAATCCCAGCGCGCTTACGGAAGAAACGGAGCACACGCGCAAGGACCTGCGCGAGCTCTCGTTCTACCGGCGACACTGTGGACATAAGCCAAGGTTGCTGGGTATACACGGGCGATAACCACCGTGCATACACGGTCATGAGGGAAGGTGATGCTCGCGGTACCTCCACTTTCCGTGACATTTCCTAGGGAATCGTTGTTGAGAGATGGTGACGACACGATGAAACCGAGTGGAATTTCACAACCGCACCATATCTGACCAGCGAAAACACATGCCGTCTCGAACTGCGGCAGAACACGTGAGAGTGAGGAAACTTCGTCGTCACTCACAATGCCCACTCCAGCCTGTCGCACACCCCTAGTAGGCTTGAAACGTCCGCAAACAGCCCACACAGGAGGCAAAATGAGCACCGAATCGCGCAATGGTGTTCCGCCACGGCTAGCCAGATACGGCCTGTCGGCGTGGTATCTCATTGGCATTTTGCTGCTCATCTCAGCAGTTGTTTTCGCCACGAGCCGGATTCAAATCGTCTTTATCGCGATCTTCCTCGGCCTTGTGGTCACAGCCCTCCTCAACCCGCTCGTCAATGCTCTCAGCCACCACATGCGGAGAGGGTGCGCCACATTTATCGCACTCCTCGGCGCCTTTGCCTTCATTGGTGCGCTTCTCACGTACGTTGTGGTGTCGGTGTCCGACGAATGGGATAGCCTCGGTTCGCAGTTTTCTACAGGCGTCGATCAAGTTTTTGACTTCCTGGAAAACGGGCCGCTCCCGTGGAGCTTCACACGGCCAGACGTTACCGATGCCATCCAAAATGCCCTCTCCACAGGCTTGGCATTCATTCAGTCACATGCCGGATCCGTAGCATCGCAGGCGATGAGCAGCGCCTCAACACTCATCCTCGTATTCACAGTGCTTGCACTAGCTTTCTTCTCGTCAATTTTCTTCCTCATGTCTGGCGGAAAGATGTGGCTGTGGTTCCTCAATCAACTGCCACACCGCAAGAGGGAACGCACGCACGAGGCCGCATCCGCTGGCTGGTCCACATTTTCTGGATATGCGCGCGGCACAATCATCATCGCTGTCTCCGACGGAATTCTCGTTGCCATCTTCCTCCTTATTCTTGGTATTCCGCTTGCGGCACCTCTCGCAATTCTCGTCATGATCGGCGCCGTGGTGCCGCTCATCGGTGCGCCCACGGCAATGCTGATCGCCATGATCGTCGCGCTCGCCGCCGACGGATTCATTAAAGCCGCCATTGTCGGTATCGGAATCGCAGCAATCGGCCAATTCGAGGGTCATGTGCTCCAACCGCTCGTCATGGGGAGGCAAGTATCGCTCCATCCCGTCGTCGTCGCGGTGGGAGTAGCAGCGGGAACAATGGCGGCGGGCCTGCTTGGTGCCGTCATTGCCATTCCTCTGATCGCCGTGACCTGGGAAGTATTCAAAACGGTTCGCCACGTCGATCCGCCACTCGAAGCCCTGCCAGGAGCAGTGGCCGAGGTACGTAGTGGCAGTGAAGATAGCGGCGAAGCAGAAGCGTCATGAGAAGCGCCTAGCGCCGCGCTCCATACATAGTTCTCAATACGCTGCGCGGCCGCTACTTGGTTGCGCGAGTCGGGTCTTCGGGGATTCGCGGCGTACCGGGATCGGGGACGGTCGTAAAGTCTCGTGGAGGGATAATGCTCGGCGCTGAGCTGGGTTCGGTGGGATGATCTGCCGGGCGTGGCGTGCCCGAACCCTCCCCGGTGGATGTGGGAGTGGTGGTTGATCCGTGCTGCTCAATGGTGCTCGACGCCGGCGTCGATGGTTCGTCCCTCTGCACGTCAGACCCCTTACTGCACGCAGCTACAGCACATGCCGCAGCGACGATCACAACAACTGCCACAACTTTCTTCATGCCTTCACTGTGTCACACTTGGGGGCTTAGCGGTGTTGGTGTCTGCCAATGCAAGCATTTCGTGGTGGGGTGCGGGGTGCGGGTATGCGCAACGATCAGCTCGAAGTCCCGCAAGCATCACGTGTTGGGGATGTGGGATGCGGGGGTGCGAGAC
>JADYUX010000008.1 GCA_021532125.1 Arcanobacterium haemolyticum | reverse complement strand
GATACTTCGTCGTCTCAATGTGCAGGTGGCGCAGTGGGCACTGTGAAACTCGCTCGGTCAGGTGTGCCGGATGGGTGTTGAGTGCGCCAGAATGCAAACCGGCGTTCCCGCATTTATATAGGTGGCGCAGCTGGCACCGTGAAACTCGTCCGGTCAGGTGCGCCAGACGGGAGTAACCTGCGCCAAGCCCGCATCGGTTGCTGCGGGAGGAAGAGCGAGGGGGTGTTAGCTGCGCCAGTTCGATACTTCGTCGTCTCAATGTGCAGGTGGCGCAGTGGGCACTGTGAAACTCGCTCGGTCAGGTGCGCCGGATGGGTGTTGAGTGCGCCAGAATGCAAACCGGCGTTCCCGCATTTATATAGGTGGCGCAGCTGGCACCGTGAAACTCGTCCGGTCAGGTGCGCCAGACGGGAGTAACCTGCGCCAAGCCCGCCATAGGCCGGGGAAAGGCGAAAATATGGGGTGTGAGATGTACCGGGCCAGAATTCCTTACACCTCGCCGCGTGGGTTGCAGTAAACGTGGGTTGCACTAAAACGGGAGTCAGCGCCGGCTTAGCTCAAAGACACCGTCGCAACAAAAATCTCGCAACACAGGACAACCCATGCCGCGAGACACTACAAGGCGGAGCACCCGCAAGCCTCGAAAACAAGATTTTCGGGCTTGCTCATCAGTCGGGGTGTTCGCCAGCCGCGCTGGCTTCAACCCCTTCATCTTCGCAAGCCTCGAAAATGAGATTTTCGGGCTTGCTCATCAGTCGGGGTAGCGGGATTTGAACCCACGACCTCTTCGTCCCGAACGAAGCGCGCTACCAAACTGCGCCATACCCCGGTGCCGCAACAACAACCACTTGGTCATCGAAGCAACCGTTTTATGATACCCGAGCACACGTTGCTTTGTGAAACTCAAGAATGTGCATCGGCTGACATTTTCCCGCGATCACCCCACGATAACCACAACCACGCTGCGTTTACCGCTACCACGCCACGATAACCACAACCACCCTGAAAGCTCCCGTAAAGGCTCCTGCCCACGCCTTCAGAAAGCCGCCCTACGCCGCGCGATCAGGCAAGCGGATCACACAGTTTCATCCAGCATAGGGGGCATAGAGAGGCCCAACCGACCGAACGAGAAGCTACCCCTCCCTTACGCAAGGAAGGGCAGCCCCGAAGTCAACGATCGGCGCGGTGATCTACTACCGCCTCCCTTACGCAAGGAAGGGCAGCCCCGAAGTCAACGATCGGCGCGGTGATCTACTACCGCCTCCCTTACGCAAGGAAGGGCAGCCCCGAAGTCAACGATCGGCGCGGTGATCTACTACCGCCTCCCTTACGCAAGGAAGGGCAGTCGCCTCATTGCGCAAGGTATTCCTCACGAGAATAATCCGCCTCGGTGCCGCCTTGTTGCTGCTCCCGCCCAGTTACCGCCACCTCGCCGCCACCGCCACCTCGCCGCCACCGGACGTGCACAGCAATTGTCCGGCCGTATCGCAGGCCGGCATCAATGCCGAGTGCGCCTCTGGCACATGCCCTGCCGTTCGAGCGTTGATTTAGAGCGGAATAACGTCGATCTGGATTGCCTCGGGGCGGCAGGCGATACGGATGGGCGCATAGGGTGATGTCCCAAGCCCCGCCGACACATTTACCCATGCGTGGCTGCGTCGCGCGAGAACGCTTCCGTCGCCTGTCATGACTTTGTCGCGCCCGCGGTTGATGTCGCGCGGAGTGGTGCTGTCCGCGTTTGGATGCGCCGCCTTCTTCGCCGCTGGCATAGCGCGTTCTGTGGCCGCATTACCGGCGTCACGCGCCCCCGCATGGGCACGCGCCTTCGGTGGCCATGCGAAAAGTCCAGAGGCGTATTTCGGCTCAAGGTCGCAGTTGGTGACGAGTGATGACCCACCGGGCAAGCAAATCTGCCCGCCGTGTGTGTGCCCTGCAAAGACCGCATCGCAGTCGTCGCGCACCATCGCATCGAGAACGCCCGTATATGGCGCGTGAGCGAGTCCAATATGAAGGTCGGCCCATTCTGCCACTTCGGTGCTACGCGGCTCGGGAAACGCGTCAGCGTGAATATGGGGGTCGTCTACGCCGACGAGGCTCACGTTCCATGGTCCTACCGTGATATGGGCGCGCGCATTGTTGAGATTCACCCAGCCGCGTTCTTCGAAGGCGGCTGCCATGGCGCGCCACGGAAGATCGCGGGTCGCGAGTTTTTCATCGGCGACGATCTGCCGTGCCTGCGAGACGTCGTGGAAGGCGGTTGTGCCGAGAGGTTCACCAAGGTTTGGAACGACGAATTCCGACGAACGTGCGCCGTCCTTCGTCGCTAATTTCTTCGACGAATCTCCTGACGAGCCACCAAATAATCCGGACAGTGCGCGCCGGATTGTCGTCATTATCGTCGGCTGTGGGGCGTGTGCGCCTTTCCCGGCTGTGCCCAGGAACCGCTGAACGAGGTATTTGGCGGGGTTGCCGGGTTTCGCGCTGTGGTAGTCATGGGAGCCGAAGACGAAGGCGCCGGGAATCCCGACGAAGGGGTCGAGGGCTTCGAGAAGCGCTGGGAAGGATTCAGGGTTGGAGAGCTGGTCGCCGGTGAGGATGAGGAAGTCTGGGCGTGAGTCGGCAAGTTTCTGAATCCACGTGATCTTCCGGCTCTGGCGTGCGAGGAGGTGGATGTCTGAGAGATGGAGGATGCGAAGCGACTGGGGCGATCGCGTGGATGCAGGATCGGTGTGGGGCTCGCTGGCGTCGTTGGCTGGTTCAAGGAGGCCTGAGGGGCTTTGTGTGACGACGATTGACCGGCGACGAAGGACGAAGGCATGCGCTTCGACGAGTCCCCACCCGAGCGCCGACAAGCCGGCCAGGCCGATGCCTGCAGTGGCGAAGAATGCTGAGGAATGGCGCATGTTTCTCCTTGGTTGCCCTGGTTCATGCGGGCGGGCCGAGATATCTACAGGTAACGGTAGCGCAAAGTTCTGCTGAACAGCGAGGTGTGAGGGCACAGTTCGGCACCTGCGACGAGCCACGGGCCACGTGGGTAGGTCGCGACCCGACGGCTCTATGCGCCCGAAGGCGCTACCCGCGGGTGAAGCTGGTGAACGCGGGCGGCGCCTGGGTGGTCGCTGGCGCGCCTCGCTTACTCCTCGCCGTCGTCTTCGACGTAGACCCACTCCCAATCAACGCCTTCGACGCCTTCCGGTTCTGCCTCGGCCTCGGCTGCTGCAGGCTCCTGTGTGGGTTCTTCGGTTGCCGTGGGTGTTGGTGTTGGCGCAACTGCCGACGAGGGCGCGGTGAAGTTCTGGACGGGCTGCCCCGACAGTGCCTGCGTCATGTACTGCCCGAAGATCGTGGCGGGGAAGAGGCCGCCGTAGACTTCGCCGTAGCGTTTGCCGTTGATGACGGAGTTGAACATCGACACCTGGCCAGTCATGTGGCCGTGCCATACTGCTGCTGCCAGTTGTGGTGTGTAGCCGACGAACCAGGCGTCGTAGTCGTTATTTGAGGTTCCTGTCTTTCCGGCTACCTGGCGTCCGGCCACCTGTGCGTTCTCACCGGTTGCGCCGCGGCTGACGACCTGGTTGAGGACGGCAGTTGTCTTGCGGACCAGGTCCTTGTCGAGGACTTGGCGGCAGTTGGGGGCCTTTTCGGTGAGGGTGTCACCGGAGGCATCGAGGATCTTGGTGTAGCTTGTCGGCTTGCAGTAGTTGCCTTCGGCTGCGAGTGTGGCCACTGATGTTGCCATTGACAGTGGTGTGACGTTGTTTGCGCCGAGCACCATTGATGGTGCGTACGACCAGTCCTTGTTGTCGCCGCGCTGTACGCCGGTTTCGAGGGCGTTGTTGGCGATGTTGCAGAGGTCGAGCTTCGTCGCCATGTAGACGAAGGAGGCGTTCACTGATCGGCGGGTGGATTCGAGGACGGTCATGGGTCCACCGCCCACGCCTTCGAGGTTGACGATCTTGTAGTTATCCGCGGATTGCGGTGAACACGAAATTGTGAAGGCGCTCTTGGGGAAGTTCTTTGAGCTGGAATCGATGACTTCGGATGCTGAATGCCCCTGTTTGAGCCATTCGATGAGTGTGTAGATCTTGAAGGTTGATCCTGACTGGTAGCCGATGCCGCCGCCCATGTCTGAGCTTGCGTTGAGGTTCATTTGGGTGGCCGTTGGATCAGTTTCGGTTGAGGTGCCGTAGTTCGTGTTTTGAGCCATGGCGACGATGTACCCCGTGTTGGGTTCGACCGACGATATGGCGGTCTGTGTGCCAGATCCGTCGTTGACCGGGATGTTTGTGACGAGTGAATCGTAGGCCGCCTGCTGACGGGTGGGGTTCAGGGTTGACTGAATTGTGAGGCCGCCGCGGTAGAGCTTCGAGACACGGTCTGCCTGGTCGGTGCCCCACGAGTCGTCTTTCAGGATGTCTTTGACAACGTATTCGCAGAAGTATGCCGAGATTCCTGCGGATGCGCAGCCGTTTGATGGCTCCGAGATGTGAAGCATGTCGGCAATCGGCGTATTTACTGCTTCGTCGTACTGTTCCTGAGTGATGAATCCGAGTGAGAGCATTTCACCGAGGACGACGTCGCGGCGGGTTTGGGAATCTTCCGGGTGACGGATTGGGTCCCATCGCGCTGGGGACTGTGTGATGCCGGCAAGGGTGGCGGCTTCGACAACGGTGAGCTCGGAGGCGTGCTTGGAGAAGTAGCGCAGCGAGGCGGTTTCTACACCGTACGACGACGTGCCGAACTGTGCGAGGTTGAGATATCCGGTGAGGATCTCGTCTTTCGACATGGTGCGTTCGATGCCGATGGCGTACCGGGCTTCGTTGATTTTTCGGCCGATTGTGCGCTCGGTGGCTTGGTCGATGAGTTCGTCGTCGTTGTTGATTCGCCCCTGCTCGATAAGGGCGTTCTTGACGTACTGCTGGGTGATCGACGAGCCTCCGGCGAGGTTGCCGCCTGTCACGTTGTTAACGAAGGCGCGCATGAGGCCTTGGAGGTCGATGCCGTGGTGTTCGTAGAATCGGCGATCCTCGATTGCGACGACGGCATCTTTCATCGATTGCGAGATTTGGTCGGAGGCGACGACGATTCGGTTTTCTGCGTAGAAGGTTGCGAGAGGTGTTCCGTCTGAGGCGAGGATGATCGACTGTTCCGAAGGCTCGGTAAATCCGAGGTTGGCAGGAACTTCCTCGAAAACGCTTGTGCCTGCGTTGACGGCTGTTCCCACGGCTGTCACGGCGGGCATAGCGAGGCCTGCGAGGAGAGCGCCGCCGGCGAGGCAGACGGCGAGAATTGCCGCCGTGAATGTCGCGATTTGGCGGCCGGTTGCACCTTGATTACGAGAAGTCGGCATGTCCCAAGAATACGTGCTGAGGCTGGGAGATGGACAGAAGGGGCGACGAATAGGAGAGGGGAGCCTCATGGGGATGGGGGTGGGGGATGTTTTTTCGGTAGGAATTGTGCCGCTATGGGCCTGCGGGAGGCCCCCAACTTGGGGTTTTGGGTACTGGTGTGGTTATCATGGTCACGACGACGTGACGGTCGTTACAAGTTTCCGAGAACAACGAAGTTCTTTTGGGAAGGAGTTCCACAATGACGTTAGCGATAGCTGACCAGACTTGGGCTGCCCTCGGAGCCTGCACAGCAACTGATCCTGACACTCTGTTTGTTAAGGGCGCAGCGCAGCGCCAGGTTCGTCAGGTGTGCTTCAATTGCCCGGTTCGTCTTAATTGCCTCATTGATGCCTTGGATTCGAAGGCGACGTATGGCGTGTGGGGCGGTCTTACCGAGCGCGAGAGGCGTGTGTTGCTACGCCGTATGCCGGTCAATACGGATTGGTACAACTGGTTGACGAGTAGCGAAGATCCGATTGCTGTTGATATTCGTCAGGGGCGGATTCCCCGTTTGGGTGATCACTGATAGGTGGCGGACGTTCGTCGTCGCACATCCCGGTCGGTAGATAGGATGAATCTATGACTACATGGGAGTACGCAACAATTCCGTTGCTCATTCACAACACGAAGCAGATTCTCGATACATGGGGCGAGGAAGGATGGGAGCTCGTTCAGGTTGTTCCCGGTCCTGATGGGAATAACCTCGTCGCTTACCTCAAGCGCCCGCGCAGCTAGGGGGAGAGATGTCCGCACTTACTCCTTCTGAGCGACTGGCAGAACTTGGCATTGAGCTACCGCCTGTTGCGGCTCCGGTTGCCGCATACGTACCTGCATTGCGTCTGGGTGACGAGGTCCGCACGTCCGGCCAGCTTCCTTTTGTTGTGGGGAAGCTCCCTCTGACGGGTAAGGTCGGCGACGATGTGAGCGCCGACCAGGCCAAGGAAATGGCACGTGTCGCCGTGCTAAATGCGGTCGCGGCAGCTGCGTCAGTTGCCGGTGGTGTTGATGCCATCGAGCGGATCTCGCACGTGACAGTATTCGTCGCTTCGCAAGCTGATTTCGTGGGTCAGCCTCTTGTGGCAAACGGTGCTTCGGAGCTCCTCGGTGATATTTTCTCCGATGCGGGGGCTCACACTCGTTCAGCTGTGGGAGTTGCGGTACTTCCGCTTGATTCACCGGTCGAAGTTGAACTGGTGTGCCGCGTAAAAGCGTGAGGCCCGTGGCCGTTTAGCATCACGTGGTTGCCTGCTCCGCGACGACATGAATCGGAAGACGACATGAACACGAAAAGGGTGAGGACAGATTCCGTCCTCACCCTTTTCGCGAGCTTATGTATTGTGCGGCTCTACGCGTGTGGCACGTGCCGGCGCGTCGAGCCTGTCCTTCAATGTGCGCGGCGCTGGAGACGCGCGAGCTCGATAAGAAGAACGGCGCGGCCTTCAAGGCGAATCCAGCCGCGGGAAACGAAGTCGGCGAGCGACTTATTCACCGTCTCACGCGAAGCGCCGACGAGGTGAGCCAGCTCCTCCTGCGTGAGGTCGTGTGCCACGTAAATGCCTTCTGGGGTACGCTCGCCGAAACGGTTGGCAAGATCGAGGAGTGCCTTCGCGACGCGACCAGGAACGTCAGAGAAAACGAGGTCGGCCATCTGTTCGTTGGTGTGGCGCAGGCGGCGTGCCAGTTCGCGAAGCATCGACTGGGACAACTCCGGGTGGGCCGTGAGGAACACCATCATGTCCTTGTGGGAGAGTGCAAAGAGCTTCGTCGGGGCAATAGCCGTCACTGTTGACGAACGAGCGCCAAGATCGAAGAGGGAAAGCTCGCCGATGATTTCGCCAGGGCCAAGGACCGAAATGAGGTTTTCACGGCCGTCGTCGGACGAGTGGCTCAGCTTCACCTTGCCCTCGGTGATGATGTAGAGGCGATCGCCCTCATCGCCTTCACGGAAGAGCGAATCACCGCGCTTGAGGCTGGTTTCGCTCATAAGCTCGCCAAGTGCGTTCAGATCCTCGTCGCCAAGGTCTTTGAAAAGCGGAACTGCTTTAAGAACGCTCGTGTCCATCTAATCCCTTTCATCAAAGCATCGACGTATTTCTCCCGCAGGGGGATTCATGCATCAGTCACCCTAACTATGCCATACACATCACATCTTGGCATCACGTCCATGGCATTTGCGTGAATAGAGTAGAGGCATGTCGCCGAAAACGCCACTTCCGAAACGCCCTCGTTCTCTTGCTGGTCGCCGTGAGGCCGCTGCAGTTATTTGTGAGCGCTTGTCTGAGCTTTATCCCGACGCAAAATGCGCCTTGAATTTCAAGAATCCTTTTGAGCTTCTCGTTGCGACCGTTCTTTCTGCACAAACAACAGATGCTCGGGTTAATTCCGTTACTCCAGAACTCTTTTCTCGTTTCCCTGACGCTGAAACAATGGCCGGTGCCGATCGGGTGGAACTTGAGGATATTTTGCATCCTTTGGGGTTTTTCCGGGCTAAAGCGAAATCATGTGTGGGTTTAGCTGCTGGTTTATGCGAACGTTTTGATGGTGAAGTTCCGCCGCGCCTCGACGACCTTGTGACGCTCCCAGGCGTGGGCCGTAAGACAGCTAACGTGGTGTTGGGAAACGCGTTTGGGATTCCGGGCATTACGGTGGATACCCACGTTGGCCGATTGTCGCGCCGTTGGGGATGGACTCGTGAGGATGATCCCGTGAAAGCGGAGAGGGATCTCGCGAAGATCCTCCCTGAGGAGACATGGACGCTCGTGTGCCACCGAGTGATTTATCACGGGCGACAAGTGTGCCATTCCCGTAAGCCTGACTGCCTGCACTGCCCTCTGGCGGACGTGTGCCCGTCATACGAAATTAACGTTGGCGTGCCGTTCGGTGAATGAGCCGGCTTATCCCATGAGTGAGTGCGTTAACGCGGGCCTACCGGGATCGCCGGTGGAGGCTTGCGAGGAATTCGAGGATGATCTCGGAGGATTCGGTGCGAGCTTCTTCAGGAACGAAATGGCCAGCGTGGGCGACGGTGATGTGCCGGTACGACGAGGTTGTAAACGAGGGGTCGCGGGCCCAGGCACGTTCTGGCAGGAGAGGATCGAGAGCGCCACGGACGGCCCATACAGGTACGTTGATGGGCTGGCGGGTGACCTCGAAATATCGCCGACCGCTCGGGCGTTGAACGGCAGTGTATGACCAGCGTAGTTGTTCGAGGGCTGTGTTGGCCGCTTCGGGAAGGCGCATTGCTGCGGCGTAGAGTTCGGCTTGGGAGCTCGCGCCGTCATTGCCGGGTGCTGACCATTCTGCGAGGAGCTCGCGCAAAGCCTCTGGATTGACGAGCGTGCGCTTAGCTGCCGAAGGAAGAAATGTTGTGAGGACATGGCGCCACGTGCGTAGCGTGAGATGGGTTCCGGCGCGTTGAAGTGTGCGAGTGTGTGGGGCCGAGAACGTGAGTACTCCGTCAAAGAGATTCGGTTCAATAGCTGGGGCTGACCACGCGAGTTGTCCGCCCCGTCCATGCCCAATGACGACGGCGCGCGACGCTCCGAGAGAGCGGACGATAGCGGGGATATCTTGACTCAAGATGAGGCCGTCGACAGCGTTTGGTGTTTTATCTGAACCGGCGATTCCCCTCAGATCAACGGCTGCGACTTCGTAGCCCGCTTCGGCGATCGCCTCAATGTGTCCGCGCCAGGCCCACCAATATTCGGGGTAGCCGTGAAGGAGGAGGACGAGAGGGCGATCATCTCGATGCTCCCCCATATGCGCGAGGTGGAATTGGCACCCGTTAGCTTGGAGGAGTCGGTGGTTCCATGGGCCTTCGAGGAAGACGCAGGAGTTATCTGCGGGTGAACTCATGCCTGCTCGCTCTGAGCACCGTGCGTCTCGTTTGCGAGGAGGCTCTCGCGGCGTGCAAGGACGGCGCCGGTAGCTTGGCCGCGCCTGCGAGCGGAGTGGGAGACGAAGGCGGTGAGGATGAGGATGACGCCGAAGATGAAGATACGCCCTGTCGCGAGGTCAAGGGTGAGATGGTGAATGACATTTGCCGTGAAGTCATTGAAATCGCCAATGGCGCGATCCAACGGTGCAAGCACGTGGTCTTGTGTGAGGGAAGGAACGACGAGGGCTGCAGCTCCGGCGAGGGAGACGATGATGCCAACGACGGTAGCGCCGAGCGATGACCACCGTGCGATTCCCCAGATCACGGCGGCGATCGCGAGGCCGCCGATCAGTTCGCCGAGTGCAGCGAAATTGAGATCGCCAGTTTCCCATGGATTATCGACGACGAGGCCGAGGCGTACGCTCGCATCCGAGATGACATACCAGGCGAGGGGGACAAGGAGCAGGGTAAAGATTACTGAGAGGGCGTGTGCCCATCCGCGCCCACGTGGAGCGGGAGGGATGACGGCAGCCGGAGTGCGGGCAGGCTCCTGCCAGGGTTCGGTGGGAGCCTGGGCCCATGCTGCTGGGCTCTCGGGTGTCCAGGAGTTATCGGCATCTGCCCAGGAGGTAGGAGCTTCTGGCGAGGTTGCTTCTGCCCACGGTTCAGTTAGTGGAGAAGTTGAGTCCTGTTCCGAAGAAAGCGTGGATTTGAAGCTGGGTGATGGGGTGGACTCCGTTTCAGGGACTACTGGGGCTTCGCCGCCTGGAGTATCTGAGTTTTCCTCGTGAGGTTCGGGTGAGCCTTCGGTGCGCATGCCGACAGCCGCGCCGAGCGAGGGGTACGCCGGTTCTGGCTGCTCTTGAGCGGCTGCGCGAGCTTGTTCAGCGGCCGCGCGGGCAGCGGCGAGTTCTTCGCGTTGTTTGTGAGCCTCTTTGTCGAAAGCAGGGTCCATTCCCTCGTGGCTCGCGGGAGCATCGCCAAACGGTGGTTCTTCAACAATCGGCGCAAGGATATCGTCGTCGTCAAAAGAACGGCGCGTGGACGAGCTGTACGGATCGGTCGGTGTGGACACGATGGCCTCCTCAGTCGGCAGTCGCTTTGCATACGACGCTACGGCAAACGAACGCGAGATTCAGGAAGCTCACGGCGTGCCGGGTGTGGGATTGGCTAAAAGACGCGAAAGTGGCGCTTATTTCGCCTTCGACACGAGGAGTATCGCCTGGCAGCGACGATTGAGCAGGAGTTTCTGGCAATCCAACGATCGAGTTAATCGCTCGAAGAATGAAGAACCGTGAGGAGAAAAGAAAACGGCGGCGCGCGCCACCGTTATCTGTTGTGAGATTGCCTTTCCTTGTTGTTACTCGGTCGGAAGGTCGGTCACTCCGAATGCTTCTGCAAGAGCTGAGGCGCACGCCGTTGAGGCATCCATCATGGCTGTCGTATCGTCCTGGCTGAGCTCGGCGTTCGGGTCCGCGGCGGCGATCACTTTGAGGGTATCTGCTGAAACCTTGTCGTAGATTTCCTTCGCCACGCATGAGGTGTATCCCGAGATGTCGGCATCGCCAAGATCTGTTTCTTCGCCGAGAACGGAGGTGAGCTGCTTCGTGAGCCCAGCCTCGACATCTTTAATGTCCGGCTTATCGCTACCGCATGCAGCAAGTGAAAGAGCTGCTGCTGGAATTGCGAAAAGGGCAATGGCCTTGCGGACGTTCATGGTTCCTCCCAAGGGCGCGCGGGCGCCGGTGCAGTGCGCTCGTGGAAGCGCGAGATGTGTGAGTGGCACGATCTGCCGCTCACAATGTACACGAAACTGGTGAAATATAGGGAAATTCATGTGAACGGGAAGGAGATGGGGCGATTCCCGAGTCGGTTGTTATCTAGGGTGGTAGTTCTCCACAGGTTGAGCCGGGATCGCACTTATCCACAGGAACGGATTTATCTGAGAAATCCGCGCAGCTGATCGTCCAGAGTTGGCGCATGAATGAACATGTAGCACGAGTAAGTCTGTATGCCGACGACGAGGGTGTGCGAACAGAAGTCGCGCGTATCGCTTCGCTAGCGGGAGTGGTCGTTGATTTTGCGAGAAGCCGGGCCGCAGCTCAGGCGGCCGTTTTACGACTCGAACAAGTTCGCGGTAACGGAGTAACGGTGCGGGCGAGTTTTCATCCGAGCTACGCGCCGTATTTTGTGGAGGGCTCCGTGATGGTTCATCTTCCGCAAGAAGCGGAGGATCTTCTTGAACTGATGCTTGCTGCTGGATCGACACAGCGCGGTTCGGTCATTGGAGTTGTCGGGGCGCAAGGAGGGGCCGGGGTATCAACCACTGCCATGTGGTTAGCCCGATCTTTTGCTGCCACATATTCAGTGGCTCTTATCGATCTTGATCCGATGTCGCCTGGCATAGACCTTTTGGCACATTTGCGTGCCGATCCGGGTATGCGGTGGAAGGATGTCGCTGAGGAACAGGGGGCGCTTGTTCCGGGGCGTCTGAGCGCGGCGTTGCCGCATCTGGGGGATCTGTGTGTCTTGAGTGCGGATAGCCGCGGGGGTGTGCGGAGCGACGGCGACGAGGGTGAGCGTGCGATTGCTGCGCTGTCTCAAGCGCGTGATGTCACGGTTCTTGATTTTCCTCGTCATGCTGCCAACACGGAGGCTGAGGAGCATCGATGGATGGCGTGGTGTGATGCCCTGGTCGTGATTTCTCGGGTGGGCCCTCTCGGTGGGGAGCAGTGCCGGATTACTCATGCGAGCCTTCCTGAGCGAATTCCTCGGGTTGTTGTGGCATTAGGTGCTTCGGGGAAAGTTCATGCCGCGGCGTTTGCGGAAGATGCGGATGTGGAGAGCATTGTGCCGTTGAGGTACATGCGCGGCCTCAACCATGATCTCTCTCATGGTGTGCGCGTTGGAGATAGGCGACGATGCCGAACGTCACGGGATATCCGGGCGATCGCCCAGGCATGTGAGCGGTTGCTCGGCTCAGAATTTGGAGTTCGATCATGACTGCGCGAGGTGAGAACGCCGGGAAACGTGGCGCGCATCTTCACGACGACGATGTACGGAACGCGCGTGTACTTATGGCTCGTGGGAAAAGCCTGGAAGATGCCCTCGCCGAGAGCGTTCCGCGGGCTGTGAGCACACGTTCCGTACTCGGAGCGGGCCGTCAATTGCGCTCGGCTATTGCCGGAGCTGGGATTTTACTTCAACCGTTGATTGACGACGAATGTGTGACAGACATTCTTATTAATGGGACCCGAGGTGTGTGGGTGGATCGCGGAGATGGTCTCGAACCAATTGCTGTGCGAGGCGGTTTAACTCGTGAGGAAGATGTGCGCGCGCTGGCTGTCAGGCTCGCTACCGCTTGCGGGCAACGGTTGGACGATCAATCCCCCATTGTTGATGGCACATTTCCTGGAGGCATGCGTCTCCATGCCGTTTTGCCTCCTCTCGCTCGGGAGGGGGCCTTAATTTCTTTGCGCACACAAAAGGTCGTCTCCATGAGCCTGGATGATCTTGATAGGCATGGAACAGTTCCTCGGGAGGTGCGTCCGATTCTCAATGCCATGGTGAGCAAACGGGCCAACGTCATGATTTCGGGTGCAACTGGATCGGGTAAGACGACGCTCCTTGCAGCCATCCTGGCATCCGTTCCTTCGAGCGAGCGAATACTCGTCATCGAAGAATCAGCCGAGCTTCGCCCTCGCCACCCGCACGTCGTTCACCTGCAGATGCGGCGCGCCAATGTGCAGGGGGCCGGCGAAATTACGATGAGTGAACTAGTGAGAGCCGCGATGAGAATGAGGCCGGACAGGATTGTGCTCGGTGAATGTCGTGGTGCAGAAGTCCGGGAAGTCGTGGCGGCGCTCAATACCGGCCACGATGGAGGATGGGCAACCATTCACGCCAACTCCGCCGTTGACGTGCCGACGAGGCTCGTCGCTCTTGGAGCGCTGGCTGGAATGGGGGAGAACGTGGTTGCGGCACAGTGTGCAAGTGCGCTCGACGCGGTCATCCACGTGCAACGTGATGGTTCCCTTCGTCAGATAAAACAAATCGCCACCCTGGAGAGAGCCGGTGGGGAACTCAGAGCGAGCGAAGCCCTCGTCGTCGATAACGGAATACGATACGGGCCTGGTTGGGCGAAACTTGCTTCTCGTTTGGGACTCCCCGATAGCGGAGGTCAATCCTTATGACGATCTTCTTTTTCTCTGTTGTCGCCGCCCTCCTACCGTACATTCCAACCAAGCTCACAAGAGAAGCAAAGCAACATCGTCGTCGTATCAAGCAGAACAAGAACACCCGGCAAAGCTACGACATGGGGATGATTGTCGCGGAAGTGGCAACGCGATTACGCTCCGGCTCCACGGTTCCCGAGGCGTGGAGAAAAACGCTTACCCGAGCGGAGATCTCCGGGAGTCCACGCCTTGATGAATCAGGCGTGCCGATTGCGCTTCGTGCCATGTGGCACAGATCGGGATGGCGGCGCCTCATTACTCGTTTCACTGCGCGAAGAGACGGCGATATCCGCGCAGGTATCCCGCCAACTATTGCAGTTTGCCGTATGACACACGCGACGGGCGCCCCCGCCGCTGATGTGCTTGACTCGTGCGCCCAGGGAATTACGGAGTTGGCCGAAGCTGAAGGCGTGCGCCGCGCCGCGCTGGCAGGTCCGAAATCCAGCGCCACAACTTTGGCCTGGCTTCCTCTCCTGGGAATAGCACTTGGTAGCGTCATAGGGGCGCGTCCGCTCCACTTTTTAACAAGCACGACGTACGGATACTTCTGCCTCGTCGTCGGAGTTGCTTTTGAAGCAGCGGGGATTATCTGGGTTCGCAGACTTGTCGCGCAGGCTGAGGCGGCAGCATGATTGTCGTCATTACTGTTGCCCTTGCTGTTGTTGCCTACACCCCTCGTCGGCTTCGAAAGAGACAGCGTCCGCGAGAACACCTCTCAGCTCTCATGCCCACTGTCGATTGCGCTCTGGCGGCTGATCTCCTTGGGGCGGCACTCCTTGGCGGAAGCGCGATCCCCGCAGCTCTCCAGTCGCTACATCAAGCCCTTGCGGAAGAAGGCGAGCCAAACGGTCTTGATATTGCCGGCCGCACGCTTCTCATGGGTGGGAACTGGCAAGAAGCGTGGAACGACGTCCCGGAGCGGCTCTGGCCGTTACGTGATGCTCTTGAGCCGGCATGGATCGACGGCGCAGCGCCGCTACCTCTGCTTGAAAGGGCCGCACAGACTATTCGCCAGACGCGGATGCGCCGCGCACGTGAAGCCGCGGGCGTGTTGGGTTCGCGCCTGGTGCTTCCTCTTGGACTCTGTTTTCTTCCTGCGTTTGTCGCCTGCGGGGTCGTGCCGGTTGTGGCGTCGGCTGGGCTCACGATATTTGGAAGTTAGGGCATGGCGGCAGCCCCTGACTGGACGGATATCGAGCGGGTTGTTCTCCACAGAGACCGCGACAACTGAGGTTATCCACAGAACGAAAATTCGCCCAGCGAGCCGCAAAAAGAATCGGGCACAGTAGTTCCACGACAGAGCACAAGGCTCTGTCCCACACCGAAAGGGGAAACATAATGACCACTAACGAAAACGCCGTCATTCGCACCTCTGAGGATGGAATGGCAACAGCGGAATACGCCATTGGCACTGTCGCAGCAACATCCCTTGCGGGAATTCTCTTGTGGCTCATTAAGCAGCCATGGGTGCAAGAAGCCATTGAGGCGATTTTCCGAGCAATTTTTAATTTCTAACGGTACTACGACGATATAACCAGGCGCTTATGGAAGAAATGGTTTGCCCGACACCTGCACTGGGCAACTTCATGGAGGAAAGAAACGTGCCGAGAGGGAGCGCCGTGAGAATTATGCGCTGACGAATGTCGTGCTAATTCAGTACAAGTTATGAACAGTCACCATGTCACAGGGCTTGTGCGGGTGGGGCGAATCCACTCGCACAAGCTCAAACTTTCAGGGAATAGCGCATAACCTCCGCGGAGAAACGAGAGAAATGCGGCTATCTTCCAGCACAACAATGAAAGGAGGATAAATGTGCTCATGCGTGCCTCAAGTACAGCGCCCGTATCTCCGTCAACGTCACAGCGAATCTGGCATGGTGACGTCGGAGCTGGCGATCGGCCTGATTCCCATATCTGTCCTCGTCCTCGCCATATTTGTCGTGACGTCGGCAATGGCGAGCTATCTCCAGGCGCAAGATATGAGCAGGATTGTCGCTCGCCAAGTGAGTGTCGGGATGAGCGTTGAGGATGCCGTCAAGGAAGCCGAAGAAAAGTTGATTGGCTCCCACGTGGCTGTGGAACGCGATGGCGACGTCGTTACGGCGGTTGTGTCGATACCGTCGGCGTATGGGAAATTTCCGGTCAGCGCGCATAGCTCAGCAATTTTTGAGGGGCGATGGTAGCGATGCTGAAGCACTCCCGGTGGGAATTATCGCCAGAGCGAGGGTCTGGATCGGTTCTCAGTATCGCTCTCGCGTTAGTCGTCTCAGTCATGATCGTCGGGCTCCTTGCTATGGGAGGATCGGTGCGTGCGAAACATGCTCTCCACAACGCTGCCGATGCGGCGGCCCTCATCGCTGCGCATGACGCCTGGCAGCGGGGAGAACAAGCGGGATGCGCGTCCGCCCATAAGAGCGCTCAGGCGAACAAAGCTGAAGTTGTGAGCTGCTCGCTGCAAGGTAACCATGCTTCGGTTGAATTACGCACGACTTATCGCGTTGGCGTCGGCTTCTTTGCGTACGAATATCAGCTCACTGCGGCCGCTGTGGCGGGCCCTGTCGGTGATCCGCCCCCGAAAGCGGAGAACCGTAGCGCACGCGATAATTGGCAGGCCTAGGCGTTCTTCATGAGGGCAACGAGTTTGCCGAGGAGCTGGCTCGCTCCGAACTTTGAGAGAGGTTCGTTGTTGTTGCCGCACTTAGGTGATTGGATGCAACGCGGGCAGCCAGACGAGCAGGGACATTCTAAGACAGTACGATACGTTGCTTCGATCCATTCGAGAGCCGCCTCAAAACCACGCGCGGCGCATCCTGATCCGCCATCAACTGCATCGTGGACAAAGACGGTGGGCATTCCTGTCTGGTCGTGCGCTTCGGTGGAAAGTCCTCCAAGATCCCACCGATCGCACGTGGCAAAGAGGGGAAGCATGCCAATTGAGGCGTGCTCGGCGCCGTGGAGAGCGCCGGCAAGCTCTCTCTGATCGAGACCTGTACCGAGTGCCATCGAGCGAGGCATCGTCCACCACACTGCCCCAGTATGGAGGGTGCGGACAGGCATTGTGAGCGCCACGGTTCCGAGGAACATTCCGTCGGAGTTACGACGAACGTCGTACCCAATGACGCGAGACGATACAGCAACGTCCCCACGTGCCCATGTCACGCCGCCAAGGTCACGACTTTCGATGACTCGTTCAATCTCTACTGTCGTTTCTGATCGGGCGTATGTTCGGATATCTTCGCCGTCATTGATGCGAACGCGCGCGACGTCATCAACGAGTTCCTCGACGCGGTAGGGAACGCCCTGATGGACGTAAATCGCCCCTGGATAGACACTCGAATCCGACTGACCGGCCGAGACTGTTCCGAGGATCGTGCCATCGTTGGCGTCGACGATCGTCACCGTTGTGGCGTCGCCCCGCAAGTGAACAAGATCGTGAGCTCCGCTTCCCAGGCTAGCGTTCCAGAACCATCCCGTCGGGCGCTTGCGGAGGAAGCCTTCAGATACGAGAGCATCGAAAAGCTCAGTGCTCTCTAGCTCAAAAACCGCGGCGTCGGAGCTTGTCAAGGGAAGCTCCGACGCGGCCGCGCAGATATGTGGAATGAGAATCGTGGGGTTGGTCGGGTCAAAAACATTTGCCTCGCTCGGTGAGGAGGAAATGATGTCTGGATGAGAGAGGAGGTATTGATCGAGAGGGTTATCCCGACCGACGAAAACTGCCAAGCCAGGTTTGCCGGCCCGTCCGGCTCGGCCAATCTGCTGAGAGAAGGATGCGTGAGTTCCAGGCCAACCTGTGACGACGACGGAATCAAGACCGGAGATATCGATACCGAGTTCCAACGCGTTCGTCGTAGCCAACGCACGGACTCGCCCGGAACGGAGGAGATTTTCCAACTCTCGGCGTTCTTCGGGTAGGTATCCGCCACGGTAGGCTGCGACGCTTTCCTCGTAACGGGGAGCGTGCTCAGCTAGCCAGGATCGAGCTATTTCTGCGACGCGTTCTGTTCCAGGCCGTGATCGCACGAATGTGAGGTTGTGTGCTCCTTGAGCGACAAGAAAGCCAGTGAGTTCGCCTGCCTCGGTGTTGGCGGCACGCCGGGGAGAATCGTCAGTCAGAGGCGCTGACGTAGATTCGTTGCCTGCGTGTGCATATGCCGCGGTGTCGGGCACTACAGTCCAGGGATCCTGCTCGTATTCTGAATCGCCGGCGAATGCCTCGCTCACACGGAGAACTCCAGGGAGAGTGTTGTCGCTCGTCGAGTCGTCGAGGGAATCGTCAACTTCTCGGCAACGCCACAGCACGATGTCTTTCTCGCCGGCGGGTGAGGCGTCGTCGTCAATTACCGCAATATCTGAATCGGGCACGCCAAGAAAACGAGCTGCTGTGCGCGCCGGTTCCCCCGTTGTCGCTGACAGAAAGACAAGCGTCGGTTCCGCACCGTAGTGCTTGGCCATACGCACGATGCGTCGCACAAGTAAAGCGACATGGGCTCCGAACATGCCGCGATAGCTATGAAATTCGTCGACCACGATCGTTGAAAGACCTCGCCACAGGCGGGCCCACATAGCCGGACGAGCCAACATGACGAAATTGACGAAGTCTGGGTTTGTGAGCACGATATCGGCGTAATCGCGGGCCCACGAACGAATCGACTGCTCGGTATCTCCATCAACCGGAGCAATTCCAATACGAGGATCGATGGCGCTCGCGAGTGCCTCTAATGCGACGTACTGATCGGCGGCGAGTGCTTTGGTTGGTGAGAGGTAGAGGCAGGTTGGGCGATAGGAGACTTTGGCGAGAGTTGTTGGGCGTGCTGAATCTGCGACGAGGTCGTGGAGTACCGGCACCCAGGCTGCGAGAGATTTGCCTGAGCCTGTTCCGGTGGCGACGACGGTGTGCCGTCTTTCATGAATGGAGGTTGCGGCTACTGCTTGATGTGCCCAGGGCTCGCCCCGGCCGAGTCGCCCGAGTGCGTCAGTTATGCGGGGATCTACCCATGTTGGCCATTGTGTCGTGCGGGCCGTGCGCTCCGGGAAGTGGATGACGTCTGCGATCTGGTTGGGGTAGGCGAAGGCTTTGAGGGATTGCAGGAGGGGCGAATCGCCACTGCGGCTATCCGGATGCGCCGATACGTTCGCTGGGATGTCGTGTGGTGAGTGATGGTCGGCAGGTAGATCGGGCACCACTCAAGTCTGCCTTGAAGTGTGGCAGGGCACCAGAGAGATGAGTAACGCCAAGGCGCGGCTGGTGATCCTGAGAAGTGAGTATTGAGACAGTTTCGTAGGAAAGGCCTTTAGGCCCAAGGGAATGCCTGGGATGAGTGCGTGGAAGCAAAATGGAATCACTACATCTTGTGTTTGCAGCGCGTCGCAACCACAACATCTAGTGGTTTCGCTCTAAGTTGGTTCTCGCACGCTTTTCTGGGCGGACGATGTGTTCCCGGCACTCCCAGTTTCCGACTGCAGGAGTTCTGGCGAATCAGACCTCGGAAAACCAGACGCGAGCCGACAGACCACATCCAGCCAACCGTGAAAGGGATCATCATGGCACTACAGACTTCCCGCGTTGATGTCGACGCAATCGGCACAGTTGCGGAGTACCTTGACCGCTCCGATTGGCGCGTTAATGCGAATGCCAACCAGGGGTACTCGCTTGGTGGCCTTATCCTCAACACGTCAGGGAAGATGATCGCGAACTACTGGCTGTCCGAGGTGTACTCGCCAGAAGAAGGAGCGGCACATCGTGAAGGCGATTACCACATTCACGACCTGGATATGCTCTCGGGCTACTGCGCAGGCTGGTCGCTTCGTCGCCTTCTCGAAGAAGGATTTAACGGCGTGACGGGAGCCATCGCCTCAGCCCCGCCTAAGCATTTCTCGTCGGCCTGCGGTCAGATCGTCAATTTCCTCGGCACCCTGCAGAACGAATGGGCAGGCGCCCAAGCCTTCAGCTCGTTCGACACATATATGGCCCCGTTCGTACGGCTCGACAACATGAGCTACGACGAGGTGCTTCAGAACATCGAGGAACTTATCTACAACCTCAATGTTCCCTCGCGATGGGGAAGCCAATGCCCGTTCACAAACCTCACATTCGACTGGACATGCCCGGCTGATATCGCCGACAACTATCCCTACATTGGGGAAGAAGTATGCGACTTTACGTACGGCGAGCTCCAGGCCGAGATGGACATGATTAACCGGGCGTACATGGAAGTCATGATGAAGGGCGACGCGGACGGGCGAGTTTTCACATTCCCTATCCCTACATACAACATGACGAAGGATTTCGATTGGGATTCTCCGAACGCCGATCTCCTTTTCGCGATGACGGCCAAATACGGCCTGCCCTACTTCCAGAATTTCATTAATTCGGAACTAGATCCGGGCATGATCCGCTCGATGTGCTGCCGTCTTCAACTCGACCTACGCGAACTTCTCAAGCGCGGTAATGGACTCTTCGGTTCGGCTGAGCTCACCGGTTCAATCGGCGTGGTAACAATCAATATGGCGCGCCTTGGATACCTGTGTAAGAACGACGAAGCAGCGCTGTTGGCTCGGCTCGACCACCTTATTGACTTGGCCGAATCGACGCTGGAAAAGAAGCGCGTCAAAGTGCAAGAACTCATGGAGGCCGGCCTCTACCCGTATTCGCGACGCTACCTCGGGCATCTCAATAACCACTTCTCGACGATTGGCGTGAACGGAATCAACGAGATGATCCGAAACTTCACGAACGACGAACACGACATCACCGACGAATATGGACATGCCTTTGCTCTACGCGTGCTTGACCATGTTCGTGCGCGCCTCGTCGTCGCTCAGGAACGCACGGGGAATCTCTACAACCTCGAAGCCACTCCGGCAGAAGGAACCACCTATCGCTTCGCGAAGGAAGATCGCAAGCGTTTCCCGGACATTCTCCAAGCTGGAACCGATGCCGAACCGTACTACACGAATTCATCCCAGCTCCCGGTCGGATTTACAGAAGACGCATTCGAGGCACTCGAAAACCAAGCGGATCTCCAGTCGATGTACACGGGTGGAACAGTTCTCCACCTCTACATGAATGAACGGATGAGCAGCGCACAGGCATGCAAGAAGCTCGTGCGGCGAGCACTGACAAACTTCCACCTTCCCTACATCACGATCACACCAACGTTCTCTATCTGCCCGGTGCACGGATACCTTGCTGGAGAACACCTCACCTGTGAGCTGTGTGCACAAACTGATCCGAATGCCGAACCGCAGGTGTGTGAAGTGTGGACCCGAGTGATGGGGTATTTCCGCCCCGTCCAGAGTTTCAACATCGGCAAGAAGGGCGAGTACCACGAGCGCGTCACCTTCAAGGAGAACGCGCTGGGAACGAAAGCTACATGCGCCGGAGACCTCGTAGATTCCTACGCCGATTCACATGCCTGAGAGCCGCTCGCGTGTTCATCCGCCCATTGCAACGAGCCTCGACGATCTCGCCATCGCGGGATTTGTTCCGCTCTCGACAGTTGACTGGCCGGATAACCTCGTCACGACGGTTTTCCTTCAGGGATGCCCGTGGCGCTGCCCGTATTGTCAGAACGCGGCGATCCTCGACACCCGGACGCCGGGGATCGTCGGCTGGGATGACGTTGTGGAACTGCTCGAAAGGCGCCGAGGCCTGCTTGATGGAGTTGTTTTCACCGGGGGTGAAGCACTCCGTCAAGCAGCCCTGGTTCCAGCCATTCGAGATGTTCGATCTCGCGGGCTAGCGGTAGGCCTTCACACCGCCGGCGCATACCCGCGCCGCCTCGCAGAAGCCTTACCGATGATCGATTGGGTCGGCCTTGACATCAAAGCACTTCCCGCTGATTACAAAGCAGCGTCTGGCTTTGATGCTGGAGCCAAGGGCTGGGAGAGCCTCGATCTCGTCCTCGTCGAGTACCGCACGCGAGGACAAGACGCCCCAACAGTGGAAACCCCACCTGATCGTGGGTCATCAGAAGGAGCCGCATCCTTCTCGTATGAGGTGCGTGTAACCATGTTCCCTGGATGCCCAGCAGAACGCACGTTCACCGAGCTGGTCGCTGCCCTCCGAGAGCGCGGAGTCGATCACCTGGCCCTCCAGGAAGCGCGAGCACAAGGAACAGATGACATATTCCAAGCTATGGCCAAGCGTTGGGACATGGAATCATGGCGACGTCGCTGGCAAGAGATGGTCGACGAAGCACAGACGGCCGGATTCTCTAGCCTCATTGTCCGATAGCAGGATCGCCGCATAAGGGCGGTGGCGTTGACTAGACACAGCGCCGCCGCCCCACCACAAAATAGACGCCGTAGCCAGGACGAAGACGAGGCAACAGCACCCACACGGATCGCGACGTTATATCTCGTCGAACGCCACAACACCCCTCGTCGTTCCCCAAAAAACCTAGTATCAAGAACGCCAGTATGAGAAACACCCGGTAGATACTTGGGCGGTAACTGGTGTAAGAATGGCAATCGAAACCCACGTCGACAGACTGCCGGCGTACGCCCTCCTAGCCTCAAGGGAGTACAGTGACCAAGCTCGTTATCGTCGAGTCCCCCGCAAAAGGGCGGACGATCAGCGGATACCTCGGATCGGATTACGCAGTAGAAGCGTCAATCGGCCACATCCGTGATCTCCCGCAGCCATCCGAGTTGCCCGCTGACATGAAAAAGGGACCATTCGGCAAATTCGCGGTCGATGTCGACAACGGGTTCGAGCCCTACTATGTCGTCGCGCCAGACAAGAAAAAGAAGGTCGCCGAGCTTAAGAAGCTCCTCAAGAGCGCCGACGAACTTCTCCTCGCAACTGATGAGGACCGCGAAGGAGAGGCAATCGCGTGGCACCTCTACGAGGTTCTCAAACCAAAAGTTCCCGTCAAGCGCATGGTGTTCCACGAAATCACGCCCGAGGCAATTGAGCGTGCGCTACACCAGCCACGCGAACTTGACCTCAAACTCGTCGACGCCCAAGAATCACGACGAATCCTCGATCGCCTCGTCGGCTACGAGGTATCGCCACTCCTATGGCGCAAGATTGCCCCAGGGCTTTCGGCGGGACGTGTGCAGTCTGTGGCAACCCGCCTCGTCGTGGATCGCGAACGCGAACGTATGGCATTCGTTGCTGCGTCTTACTGGGACGTTGAAGCAGTGTTCGACAAAGGCGGCGAAGCTTTTGAGGCAAAGCTCGTCGCACTAGATTCAGCACGGGTGGCAACAGGAAAAGACTTCACAGATACTGGCGAACTCAAGCCAAAATCCGCCAAAGAAGGTGTGCGCTCTCTCGACGAAGCGACGGCTCGTGCCCTCGCTGAGGCTGTGCAGACGGCACATGCGACGGTGACAAGCGTCGAGACTAAGCCGTACAAGCGCCGCCCCGCACCTCCCTTCACAACCTCGACGCTCCAGCAGGAAGCGTCGCGAAAACTACGGATGAGTGCTCGTGACACGATGCGCACGGCGCAGTCGCTCTACGAAAACGGCTACATCACATACATGCGTACAGATTCGACGAACCTCTCCGAGCAGGCCCTCAGCGCTGCTCGTGCACAGATTCGCGAAATGTATGGTGCCAACTACGTGCCGGCACGCCCGCGTTTTTACGCGACGAAGTCGAAGGGCGCGCAGGAAGCCCACGAGGCAATTCGCCCAGCCGGTGATCATTTCCGTACACCAGACCAGGTGCGCGGCAAACTCTCGGGCGCCCAGTTCAGCCTGTACGAGTTGATCTGGAAACGCACTGTTGCTTCCCAGATGGAAGATGCGCTGGGACAAACAGCATCAGTGCGTATCACTGCCAATGTTGCAGCCGCACAAACGGTAGACGCGAAGGCAGCCGAATTTGCTGCATCTGGCACCGTGATCACATTCCCTGGTTTCATGGCCGCCTATCAAGAATCAACCGACGCGAAGCGCTACGGCGACAAGCAATCTGAGGCGCGATTGCCAGAACTTGCAGAAAACGACGGCCTCGTGACGCGCAGCGCTGAGCCCGACGGCCACGAAACTCAGCCGCCGCCGCGCTACACAGAAGCCTCACTTGTGCGAAAGATGGAAGAACTCGGAATTGGCCGACCATCCACCTACGCCGCCACAATTTCAACAATTTCAGATCGTGGATATGTTGACCACCGCGGCCAGGCACTCGTGCCAACATGGACCGCATTTTCTGTGGTCAAGCTCCTCGAGGATAACCTCCCAAAGCTCGTCGACTACGATTTCACGGCTCAGATGGAAGGCGAACTCGACAAAATCGCTGCTGGCGACGAGGATCGCGTACGCTACCTCGAAAGCTTCTGGCGTGGCGATGGGGAGAACAAAGGCCTTGAAGGCCAGGTCGAAAGCCTCGGCGATATCGATGCCCGAGCCGTCAATACCACTGATCTGGGTGAGGGCTTCGCGCTCCGCGTTGGGCGTTATGGCCCTTACCTGCAGGAACTTGCTGAAGATGGCACAGAAAAGCGTCATGCTTCGGTGCCGGAGGACGTCGCTCCCGACGAACTCACTGTCGAGAAGGCACGCGAAATTCTTGATGCTGCAAAGCAGGACGGGCGCGAGCTCGGAATCGACCCGGCGACGAATCACATGATTGTCGCTAAAGCAGGACGCTTTGGCCCCTACATCACTGAAATCATCCCCGAGGGCGAAGTGGCACTCACTCCGACCGGCAAGGTCTCGAAGCGTGCGCCGAAGCCACGTACGGCATCACTTTTCCAGACGATGAGCCTGGAGACAGTCACTCTCGACGAAGCACTCACATTGCTTTCACTTCCCCGCGTCGTCGCCACAGTTGATGGCGAAGATATCCTCGCGCAAAACGGACGCTACGGCCCCTACATCACCAAGGGGAAGGAATCGCGATCCCTCGATAACGAGGAACAGATCTTCTCCATCACCCAGGAAGAAGCTGAGGCGCTACTTGCACAGCCAAAACGTCGGCGTGGCGCGACAGCCAAGCCACCCCTCAAAGAACTAGGAGTCGATCCCGTGACCGAGAAGCCAGTGCTTCTCAAGGACGGCCGCTTCGGCCCGTACGTCACGGACGGCACGACGAACGCTTCCCTTCGCCGCGGAGACGACCCGAATACGATCACAAACGAGCGCGCCTACGAGCTGCTCGCAGATCGTCGTGCCGCGGCACCAAAGAAGAAGGCGCCAGCGCGCAAGAGCACCGCCAAAAAGACGACAGCGAAGAAAACGACAACGACGAAGGCCACGAAGTCGAGCACCGCAAAGAAAACACCGGCCAAGAAGCCTGCCACAAAGAAGGCAGGCGAGTAGTGGCGACTCCACAGGCTTCGTCGTACCCAGGCATCTTCATCACCTTTGAAGGTGGGGATGGCTCAGGGAAGACCACCCAGATTGATATGCTCGCCCGCGATCTACGCGCTCACGGATTCGATGTTGTGCTCACACGAGAACCGGGCGGTACCGATCTGGGGCGGTCGATCCGGCAGCTCCTCCTTCACGGAGGCGACGTGTCGCCGCGAGCAGAAGCGTTGCTCTACGCGGCCGACCGGGCACACAACATCGCGACCCTCGTTCGGCCTGCTCTTGAACGTGGCGCAGTGGTACTTGCCGACCGCTACCTAGATTCCTCGGTGGCCTACCAGGGTGTCGCACGCCAGCTCGGTCCGGACGAAGTGCGCGATCTTTCGCTCTGGGCAACAGACGGTCTGCTACCCGATTGCACTCTTTTGCTTGATATCTCCGTCGAGGTTGGAAGGGCGCGTGTCGGCTCTGAGCAGGACCGGATTGAGGCCGCAGGGCGAGAGTTTCACGAAGCTGTGCGCCGGGAATATCTCGCACTTGCCGCGCGCGAACCTGAGCGGTGGAGCATTATCGATGCCAATGGAGAGGTGAAGGAGGTAGCAGCGAAGATCGCTGCCGCTGTGGCACCGGTTCTCGATCGACATGCACGTGCCCCCCAAGGCGACCAGATACCCCAGGTGCCGAGCTCATGAGTGTCTTTGACGAGCTCGTCGGGCAGACCACGATTCGTACCATCCTCGAAAAGGCCGCTGCTGCGTCGCGGCTGAACGATGCCACGGGCCGTGCTCTCGATGGTGACGCTGCCGTTGTCGGAGGATCGGATGCTGGGTACGACGCGGGTTCGTCGGCAATGAGCCAAGCGTGGCTCTTGACGGGCCCGCCCGGATCGGGGCGCTCCATTGCCGCGCGCATGTTCGCAGCGGCACTTGAATGTACCGGGCCAACCCCCGGATGCGGTCAATGCCATGCGTGCCGTACCGTCATGGCAGGCACGCATCCCGACGTTGAACTCGTGAGTACGCAGGGAGTCACCATCACTGTCGAACAAACCCGGAACCTCGTCGCCAGCTCATATGTTGGCCCTGGAGCGGGGCGTTGGCGAATCATCATCGTGGAAGACGCCGATCGTATGCTTGAACGCACCACGAATGTGCTGCTCAAAGCGATAGAAGAACCACCGCCATTTACCATCTGGATGCTCTGTACGCCCGCGCCAGACGACGTCATGCCGACGATCCGCTCACGTTGCCGAATTCTCACACTCGCAATTCCCGATCCTGAGGAGATCGCACAGCTCCTCATGCGTGAAACGGGTGCCGATCATGCACAAGCACTCAACGCTGCACGAGCGGCCCAATCGCACGTGGGAGCAGCTCGTGGCCTTCTGACCGATCCCCAGGCCGCTGACGATCGCCGGGCCGCCCTCTCAGCGGCACTTTCCATCAAGAATGTCGGCGACGCGGTCTTCGCTGCCCGCGACGTTATTGCCCGTGCGGAAGCAGCCGTAGCTACACGCAACGAAGGAGTGAGTGAAGCGGAAACGGCCGAGCTCACCCGCAATCTCGGTATCGAGGACGGGAATCGTATACCGCCAGCTATGCGCGCCCAGTTCCGCGAGCTTGCCGACATGCAGAAACGGCGAGAAACGCGTATGAAACGCGACGAACTCGACCGCGCAATGGTGAATATCCTCTCTGCCTATCGCGATGTACTTACGCTGCAACTCGGTGCCAGCGTCGATCTCGTCAACGCAGACTTCGCCGACGAACTTGAGAAAATGGCGAGCTCCTCCGTGCCTGCGCAATCGATCAGGCGCATGGATGCGGTCGCGGATGCGCGTGGGCGC
The DNA here is from genome assembly GCA_021532125.1 of Arcanobacterium haemolyticum. GTDB lineage: Bacteria > Actinomycetota > Actinomycetes > Actinomycetales > Actinomycetaceae > Changpingibacter > Changpingibacter haemolyticus_A. Next base: position 37,255 of record JADYUX010000008.1, on the reverse strand, counting down.
CTTCAAGGAAATGTCGACCCGAGGCTACTGCTCGAAGCAATGTTTGTTGCTCTACGTCCGCAGGGGTAAAGGGCGCGCAGGGGAAAGCAGTGAAGGCTACCGGCCTCGCAGACGGATGCTTTTTCGAGGGCGACGAAGGATAACGCCGGTTGTTCTCCACAGGAAGGCACCGGGATTCGGTTATCCACAGCCAAATGGAGCTTTCGTGCATGATGAGCAATTGTGCTCTACGGTGGACACTGTGAAACTCAAGCTCAAGGCCCTCGCCGCTACACTTGCGGCCAGCTCCCTTCTCCTTGCCGGTTGTACTCTCGACAGTTCCGGGCTTCTCGGCGACCAGCCACATTCGGCCGCGCCGGTTCCCTCGCCGTCGTCAGGCACACAATCGCCTACAGGAACGCCGATTACAGGTGAGCTTCCCGCCGTTCCTGCGGGGCTTGAGAAGTTCTATACGCAAGAAGTGGCGTGGGAAGACTGCAATGGCAGTTTCCAGTGCGCAACGATCGAGGTGCCTCTCGACTACACGCATCCTGAAGGAGCCACGATCAAACTCTCGTTGCTTAAACGACCTGCGAAGACGAAGGCTATTGGCTCTCTCTTTATCAATCCGGGCGGCCCTGGGGGTTCCGGTATTGATATGGCAAAGAGCGCCAACTACTACTTTGGCTCCGAGATTCTCAATAACTTCGACATCATTGGGTTTGATCCTCGGGGAGTTGGGAAGTCAACGCCGGTTGATTGTGTAGACGACGAGACCCTCGGGCGAATCCTCGACACCTCGTACAACCCCGCCGAAGCGGGATGGCAAGAGAAGGCGCAGGCCGATCAACAGACGATTGCGGATGGCTGCGCTGAAAAATCGGGTGAGCTCCTGCCATTCGTCGGAACGGTATCCGTTGCACGCGATCTCGATGTGATGCGTCATCTCGTCGGAGATCCCAAGCTCTACTACGCAGGTTTTTCCTACGGCACGTCGCTCGGAGGGCAATATGCCGACCTGTTCCCGGCGAACGTGGGGCGCATGATCTTGGACGGCGCTGTGGACACTTCGATCGGATCGGCACGCATGAGTGTGGATCAGACTCTCGGGTTTGAAACGGCTTTGCGCCGCTACATGGAAGATTGCATGGAATCGACGGCCTGCCCTTTCACTGGCACGGTTGATGATGGATTAGCGAAGATTCGTGAGGCGCTTGATACCGCTCTCACGAGCCCATATCCAACAGGAACCTCGCGCCCCCTCACACAATCGTTGATGTTCAGTGGAATTATCATGCCGCTCTACAATGCTTCCACGTGGTCAATGCTCACGCAGGCGTTCACGGAACTTTTTGAGAATAACCGCGGCACGATGTTGCTGAAATTTGCCGATATGGTGTCCGAACGCAACGAGGATGGCTCGTTTGCCTCGAACTCCTCAGAAGCGAATTGGGCAATTAACTGTGCGGATTACCCTGCGGCAAGTGCCGATGAACTTGCACAAGCGAATGAGAATCTGGCCCAGAATGCTCCTGTATTTGGCACGATCATGACCGCAGGGCCAGATATTTGCTCGGCGTGGCACTATAAGCCGGAAAAGGTTCCCGGAACCTACCTTGCGAAGGGCTCGGCGCCGATCGTCGTCGTCGGAACGACATACGACCCGGCAACGCCGTACGCATGGGCGGAGGCAATGCATGAGGGCCTGGAAAACTCCGTCCTTGTTACGTGGGAAGGCGACGGACACACGGCATACGGAAGCGCCAATGACTGCCTCACGAAGCCACTTGACGCTTATCTTCTCGAAGGGACGGTTCCCGACGACGGCCTCACCTGCACTCCCTGACGAATGTCGGCGACGAATCGGGGCATAGTCTCGTACCGACCAGCGATGGGGTCAGAGGTTGAGTTCGTTGTCACACCTTGCGGCTTGCGGGGTGATAGCGAGCTTCGGTAAAGTATCCGACGTTGTGGAAACACAGCGTGCCACCTTAGCTCAGTCGGCAGAGCGATTCACTCGTAATGAATAGGTCGTGAGTTCGATTCTCACAGGTGGCTCAGGAAAACCCCGGAATCTTAAGATTCCGGGGTTTCTGCATGTCGTGGTCGTGCTTACCGATAGTTAAAGCGTTACCCATCCTTCCACAAGGAAAACGGAGCAATTCCTGTCTCTCACACACTGTAGACTCGGGCGTAGGCCATAACCCATAGGCTCATCTACTACGACGATTCGGAGGTTCGGTATGGGCTTCTTCAGCAAAGACGCATCATCGCCGTCAGCAAATCCACTTGCACCACTCTCTATCGATCGAGTGAAGGAAGCACTCGATCGCGACGATGTTAAGTACTTCCTTGACGACGATGGCGATGTCGCAGCCGGCTGGGATAATGCAGTCTTCTTCTTTATGCTCGGTGGCCAGAACAACGAATACCTGCGCATCCAAGGGCGTTGGCACGTGGAACTTCCCGCCGGTCGTCTCAACGATGCCGTCGAAATCTGTAATCGCTGGAACACGCGTTCACTTTGGCCTAAGACGTATGCAGTTATTAACGACAGCAATAATCTCATCGTCATGGCTGAACATAACGTGGACTACGAGCACGGTGTCACTGACGAACAGATCCAGCTCAATATCCGCTGCGCGCTGAGCACAAGCATGCAATTCTTTGAGCATCTGGCTGAGGCGTTCCCGGAGGAATGGAAGGCTTTCGAGGCTGAACGCGATAGCCGCCAGTAAGTGCTTCGTGGGATAGGCGGCGGTTGCGGCACAGGTGTCGGAGCCGCGGCCTTCGCATCGGCAGTGATGCTCAGCATCGGTGCCGATGCGCGAGTCGTGCTCAGCGATGCTCATGTGCTTTGCCGCGCAAGTCGTCGTATAACCTCGCTCCCAAAAACGCGTACGTGAGGAGAACGTATGGCCGACCGTTTTCAGGTCGATCTTGCAGGAATGGTGGATCTACTTTCTCGCCATCTGTATTCGGGCCCGCAAGTGTATATTCGCGAGCTCCTGCAAAATGCTGTTGATGCCATGACGGCGCGCAAAGAGCTTTCTCCGGATGCTCCTCAGCGAGTGCGCCTCGTGACAAGTACGGACGAGGATGGAAAGCCCACTCTGACGATCTCTGATACGGGTATCGGCCTCACTTCCGCGGAGGCACGCGAACTCCTCGCTACGATCGGGCGTTCATCGAAACGCGATCCGTTGCTCGGGGAGGGCCGCGCCGAGTTTATCGGGCAATTCGGTATCGGCATGCTCGCAACATTCATGGTGGCCGACGAAATTGAGGTTGTCTCGCGCTCGGCGCGTGAACCCGGCGTTCCTGCTATTCGGTGGGTGGGTCATGCAGACGGGACGTTCTCTCTTGAGGAGTTTCCGCCTGAGAATATCGAGATTGGCTCTCGCGTGCGATTGAAGGCGCGGCGCGATTGCGAGCATTGGTTGTCGAATAAGACGGTGGCTCAACTTGCGCAGGAATATGGTGCGCTTTTGCCCTACGACGTGGCGATCAACGTGGAGGTTGATGGGGAAGAGAAGTGGCGTCGTCTCACCCGTGAGGAGCTTCCATGGGAGGATGGGCAGCGTGACCTATCGGGATACTGTGAGAGCTTGTTCGGGTGGAAACCCCTCGGAGCGATTCCGCTACATGTGCCATTAGCTGGTTTGAGCGGCATGGCGTTTATCTTGCCGCAGGCGGTGGCACCAGGCACGGGGCAACACCGTGTGTATTCCAAGCGGATGCTGCTCGGAACTCGGATTGACAAGATTCTTCCTGAATGGGCGTTTTTTGTGCGGGGTGTGATTAACTCCGATGCTGTGACGCCAACGGCTTCGCGTGAAGATATCCATGACGACGAATTCTTGTGGGAGATCCGTGAGGCTTTGGGCAGTCAACTCAAGCAGTGGCTGTATGAAGCGCTGAGTTCTCAAGGAAAATTTGCTCATGATTTTATCCGCACGCATCATTTGGCGTTGCGGGCCGTTGCTCTGACAGATCCGACGATGCTGGATTTGGTGGCGCGTATATTGCCGTATGAGACGACGAATGGTGTACTCACGTTGGAGGAGGCCCGCGAGGAAGGGACTCTCGTGTACACGAGTACGACGGAAGATTTTCGTCGTATTTCGTCGGTGGCTCGTGCTCAGGGTTTATCGGTTGTTAATGCAGGCTACGTGTATGACGCGGACATTGTGACGTCCCTCGGGAAATCGGGATGGAGTATCCGTGAACTTGAGGCGAAAGATGTTGTTCAGATCTTGGGGTTGCCGCCGGCTAGCCGTCTCGCTGAGGTGAGCGGTGCGGTTGCGCATGCTGATGAGCTTCTGGAGAAGGTCGATTGTGAGGTGCTGGTGCGCGAGTTCGCCCCGGATGATCTTCCTGCACTGATCCTCAAAGATGCTGATGCTCAGCGCCGGCGGGCACTTCACAACGAGAGTGTGCAGGCGCCGGATCTGTGGGGCGGTCTTTTGGCATCGCTTGATACGGAGGTGCCGAAGCGTTCTCGCACGCTGGTGTTGAATGATAATTCCGCGGTTGTGCGTCAGCTTCTCGCTGCGCAATCATCAGATATTTTTGATTCGGCATTGAGTTCGTTGTACTTGTCGGCTGTGATGCTGGCAGGCGAGGGGCTCGGTGGGGCTGAGGCGCGTGCGTTGGGCGTAAGTTTGTCAGATCTGCTTGCGGCTGCGTTGCGTGGCGGTGAGTAATTCTCGCAGCGACGACGAAGTGCGCGCATTGATAGGGGCCGAGCTGTGGCAGAGAGTTCGTAATCGAAAAATCTTTCAAATTTTGTCGCTAGCCTCACCTAGGCTGGCCTCATCACGTCATTCAAGGAGGCACGGTGGAACGCTCAGAAATCATTGGCGAGTTTCGTAGGATTTCGTCGATGCCCTACGGGCAGGCGCGTATTGTTGCTGCCGAAAATCTCGTCAATACGGTAGCTGAATCGGAGCACGAGGAGTTTATCGCGGCGTCCTTACTCGACCTTGTTGAGGCCTACACGTTTGCCGAAGATGGGGTGAATGCCCTCGCAACCTATGCACGGGTACTGCGCACCTATGATTCACGCCCGGAGCTTTTCGATGAGGTTGATCGCCGCAATATGTATTGGGAGTACAAGTGGGTGGTCAACGATGCGATGGATTATCCAGTTATTTCTGCTGAGCAGGTCGATGCCCTTATCGACGATATGGAGCGGCGGTATCAGCTCGCTGGTATTGGTCTAGGCCCGGTGAAGATGGCGCGTCTGTCGTGGGCAGGTCATCGGGGTGCGGATGATGTGGAGGCGCGTATGGAGGAGTGGCTCTCCTGGCCTTCGTCGGACGGGGATGATTGCAAGGCGTGTGAGGTTGGGCAGCAAGCTGCCTATTATCTCGGTAGTAAGAAGTTTGAGGATGCGGTTCGTATCGCGCTCACGCAGCGCGGCGAATGTAATCAGGAACCGTGGGGAACTCGGAACACGCTCGCCCTCGCTGCGTTGAGAAGTGGTCAAGATGCATTAGCGATCCGTGCATACAAGGAGGCGCTGGCAGCGAAAACCGACGAGCCGCATTCGAACCTCGGCGATGCACGCCAGATCGAGTTCCTTGCACGGGCGGGGCATATCGATCGGGCAGTTCGCTTGATCAACGAATGGGAGCGCCACAGAAGTGGAGATTCTCCGCTTGCCACTTTGCAATTTCTCCTACACACAATTATGGGTCTGAGCGTGGCCGCCGATCCGCATTACGAGCAGATGCGAGCGGATTACATCGATGAAGCGCGCGCCCTTGCTGAAGCCTTTGATCGTCGAAACGGAACCTCGAAATATTGTGATGCCCTCGACGAGTGCATCAACGCTCCCGCGGGTGTGCGCGTCCTCGATCTTGATGCCCAAGCTCGGGCACTTATCGAAGCGTCGCGCTCTGGTGAGCAGATGCCTCAGATCGAGCAGTCGCTTTTCGTGGAAGATACGAACAGTTCAGGTGATCCATCACCGGAAGGATCAGGAGAAGCGCCGAGCCCCGAGGCTACGGCAGGCACGCTCACGGAAGCCGAGGCATGGCAGCGCGCCGAAGATGCCTTAGCTGTGAAAGATTACTTGAGGGCCGCCTACTACTACCAGCGGGCAAGTAGCTCCGCCGAAGAAGCGGGATACCTTGATAAAGCTGGCATAGCACTTGCGGAGGCCGCTCAATCTCTCAACGCTGCCGGCGAAGGAATGTGCTCGGAACTTTTTGGCAGGGCCGTCTCACTTCTTCGGGCAGGTGACGCCTCAAGTGAGCTCATTGCGCACGTGCTTGATGCGTGGGCGCCGATCGCGTACGAACACGGAGTCATCGGAATCGTGGCATCCCACCAAGCCGATATACTTTCTGATCTCGACGGGATGGCTGAGATACCGGCAGCATTGGCGCGCGTGCGCACAGGATTGCGAGATAGTCTCGCCCGCTCCCTTGATGCACAGGCTGAGGATCTCCCACGCGCGTATGAGCTCGCCTTCCAAGCCGGTGAGGAATTTGGCAAGCAAGGGTCGTCCATGACAAATGCAGCCGAATCCTTCTGGCTGGCAGGAAGGCTCGCCGCGCAACTCGGACACACAGAGGATGCAATCTTTGCCCTAGATTCCGCCTTTGAAGGATTCACACTCGCTCGCAGACTTGACGAGCGAACAAAATGTGGTGAAGAGCTCCTCGATCTCCTGCGTTCGACCGGACAAACCGAAAAAGCGGAGGAACTTCTCAAGGTTCTCTAACGGAAGCAGCCCGAGCCAGGCGGCTCAATGCTGGGCACTCAGCGCGCTCTCATCCCCAGACCACCGAGAGGGAGTGCAGTGAGCCATCTGAGGCTTGAACACTGCTGGCTCATGTCAGTCCACCACGATGAGAGTGCCGAGCTGAGCGCTATCTCGCCAGCCGACGTACACGTCGGCACAGGTACCGAGGGAAGGGGCAGAACTGAGGCATATCGCAAGCAGGGGCTATCTCCTGTGCAAAGGTGCACGCGCCATAAAAGCAGCCACAACAGCACCAGAAACGTTATGCCATATCGAGAAAATAGCGGGAGCCAGTGCCGATACCGGTGAAAAATATGTTGTTGCCAGCGAAGCAGCGAGTCCAGAATTCTGCATACTCACCTCAAAACACAATGTCCGGCGGGCAGCCGCATCCAAACCACACGCACGCCCCGCAAGATACCCGAGCAGCATCCCGATACCGTTATGGCACACCACAGCCAACACAACCAGCAAACCTGCCGACTGGAACGCCTCAGCACTCCCCGCCATCACGACAGCCACAATGAAAGCGATAGCCAGCACCGAAATCCACGGCATGGCCGGCGCCGTCAGCTTCACCAGCCGCGGCGCGCACAGGCGCACAAGAATCCCCGCAACCACGGGGACAACCACACTTTTCACAATGTCGCCAAACATGGCGAGTGCTGGAATCGCAACAAATTGGTGAGCGAGCCACAAGGTCAACGTCGGCATGAGAATCGGTGCTACAGCGGTTGATACGGTTGCAATCGACACGGCTAAGGCCACATCACCTTTCGCCAAATACGTCATGACGTTCGACGCCGTGCCACTTGGAGCGCACCCCACAAGGATGACACCAACAGCAAGCTCAGGAGGGAGATGAAGCATGTAGGCCACAGCCCACCCGGCTAGCGGCATGATGACGTAATGGGCAGCCAAACCAATCGCAATCACCCACGGGCGGCGTGAAATTCGTCGAAAATCCTCAACGGTCAGCGTCATGCCCATGAGGAACATGACTACGCCCAACATCCACGGCACCTGCGGCTTCAACGAAACAAACCACGAAGGCTCGGTGAAACCAACAGCTCCCGCACACAACACAATGATCGGGAAAATAGTGACAGCGATAAGCGCACCGCGGTCGCGACTACGGGAACGATGAGACTGACGGCGATTTTGTACTGGCGAGTTCACTTGCACCATTGTAGGAGCCGTTTCGACGCGGCCCATCGCGAGGGTGATGAACGAACGCTCCATACAATATCGATCACGCCTGCACGGCGCCCCTCAAAGCACCGAAGTGCACCCCCCTCTCGCCAAGCTTTATGAGATGAGCGACTTCGCGAGAACTAACGCGCCCGTCAAGCCAGAAAAATCACCGAGAGCTGGCGGCACAATATACGAGTCGAGATCAACGGGAGGAAGATAATCGGCAACAAGCTTCGAGTATGTGGCCCGCGCTGATTCCATCATCCCAGGCGTCTTCATGACACCGCCACCAATGACGATGCGCTCAGGAGCAACAGACAAGGTGATTGTAAGAAGAAGCTGAGCCACGTAATACGACACGATCTCAAGGTTCTTCCCTTCGGCAGGCGCTCCCCAACGAGCCTCAATAGCCGGCCCACAGGCCAAGCCTTCAAGGCAGTCGCCGTGATAAGGGCACATACCGTCGAAAGAATCATCTGGGTGCCGACGAACGAGGATATGGCCCAGCTCGGGAGTCCCATGTCCAGTCACGAGAGTCCCGCCGGACAAGATTCCAACACCGATACCTGTGCCTACCGTCGCGTAAGCAACATTCTCAAGTCCGCGTGCCGCACCGGCTTCACGCTCGCCGAGAAGAGAGCCAGATACGTCAGTGATGAACGAGATCGGGGAATTGAAACCCGTGAGAGGGATGAGATTATGAAGGTCGGTCTGAGCCCAACCTGGCTTCGGCGTTGAGGTGATGAATCCATACGTTGACGAAGTCGGGTTGGTATCGAGTGGGCCAAAGGAGGCGACACCGATGGCCTCTGGGCCAGCGGCACCACAGTGTTCGTCGAGAAAATCCCGAACGGCGCTGAGGGCTTCGTCGGGCGATGTTGTGGGAATACGTACCTTATCGACGATCGTCGTGGGATCTTCTGCCTCGGCAACGCCACAGAAGATCTTTGTCCCACCCGTCTCAATTCCAGCAAGCATGATTCAACGGTAGAGCACTCGGCACACGTGCGCAGCACTGTCCGGGCGTGACAATGCTCGCCCGCGCCGGAGAACCCTCGCGGAGGCTCGCACCCGCAACCACGAGGTGATGTAAGGAATTGCAGATACGCCGAGCGTCGTTTCCTCTACGAAACTCGGCGGACCTCGCTCACAATACGACGGACTTCATCGAGGCTCGTTCCAGTCCCGTCGGGGTCGGGGGCACGCATGTGAATCTCCCGGGCGCCGGTAGCTTGAACTGCGTCGGCGACATTCGTTGAACGCAGACCTCCCGAGGCGAGAATCGTGAAGCTCTCTCCGCCGAAGTCAATGAGATGTCGAAGCTGTGTGTAGTTCGCTTTCGACGGGTCTCCGCCTGTTGTGAGTGCCCGGCAGTAGCCGAGATCTCTCAGGATCTCGAGGCCGGCATCCTGGTCGCTAAGGGTGTCGAAGGCTCGATGGAAAGCGATCGGGATGTCGCCTGCCGCTGCTGTGTAGGCGCGTGCGGCAGGAACGTCGATCTCACCCGATTCGGTGACGGCGCCGACGACGAAGGAGATGGGCAGCGTTTCCCCTGCCGGAAGGTTGTTGTCGACGAGGTTGCGTAGATGGGTGATCTGCGCGCACATGTCGCGTACTTCGTCGTTGGTGTAGACGAAGTTCCCTGGGCGGTTTCGCACGAGGAAGGCGATGCCGAGTGGGGGAGCGACTTGGAGTGAGGCAAGTACTGTCTCGTCATGCGGAGTCAAACCACCGCAGGTGAGGTCGAAGCAGAGCTCGACGCGGTCGGCGCCGCCTTCGCGTGCGGCGCGTACGCCTGAGGCGTCTTCAACGCAGATTTCGATGACGGTCATAGGGTCCATTCCTTGTATGCATCAGAGCCGGCGGCCTGGCACCCCAGGACGGCGGCTCCCCAACGCCCGGCCATGCTGCCGAGTTTGGAGGCGACGACGCGCGGGGCTGCGCGCCACGCGAGCTGGCGAGCGAGCGCTTCGCGGAGGGGAGCGACGAGAGTTTCGCCGGCACCGGAGAGACCTCCGGCGATGACGATTGTGCCGGGGTCGAGGGTGAGGGTGAGCTGGGTGAGGACGAGGGCGAGGGCGTCGATGGCTTCGTCCCAGACCGCCCGAGCGTCGGGATCGGAGTCGAGGTTGTCTTCCACGGCGCGTGCGGAGGCAGGTTTGCCGGTTCGTTCGTGGTAGCGGTTTCCGATGCCGCGGGCCGATGCGTACAGTTCGAGGCAGCCTTGCTGTCCGCACGAGCAGGGATCGCCGCCTGGGCGCACTGGAATGTGCCCGATCTCGCCAGATTGGAATGTTTCGCCGGCCCACACCATGCCCGGTAGGCAGATTGCGGCTGATATGCCGGTTCCAATGGGGATCACGACGCTGGACTTGCTTTGCCTGGCGGCGCCGAAAAGCATTTCTGCCATGCCGGCACCGCGTCCATCGTGGTCGAGGCGAGCTGGGCGCCCGGAAGCTTCTTCAACTTCGCGTGCCAGGTGCGCATTGGTGAGGTTGAGGTTGGATGCGTAGCCAACTACCCCTGCCTGTGCATCGACGGTTCCAGGCGTGACGATGCCGATTCCGGCGATGTCCGGATGGCGCTCGACGAGTTCAGATGCGAGCATCCGCACGAGAGTTATCGTGCCTTCGACGCTACTTTCGCGGGTGACGTCGTCAATAATGTCCCCGTGTTCGTCGACGACGATGGATTTCACCGTTGTCCCGCCGACGTCTATTCCGGCGAAAACGCTCATGGTTTCACCACGACCTCGTGGAACTCGGTGATCTCCATGTCGGGATCGAAGGGGTACATCGGGCGGTTGATGTGGTGGTGCCCGAGCCGCACGAGATCTTGATCGACGCCGCCAGGCGTGAGGGCCATCATCCAGTCGTTTTGGGTGTCGTAGAGGTCGGGTTCAAGGTAGCCGATCTTGACGACGACGACGTCCGCTTCTCGGATGTCGATTCCGAGGTTCTCGTACTGCTCAAATTCGCAGTACTGGTTGCGGTTTGTTGTGATGATGATGCGCAGGCTCTTCCAGCGAAGGACGGCGGTGTGCCCTCCGCGGATGTCGTCGTGGAGGGCTTCGACGGTGCCGCGAATGGTGAGCGGGCCGGGTTCCCGCGTGTCGATGTGGCCGCCGAGCTCGACCTCCACCTCTTTGCCCACGCCGGCATCCCAGCAGGCTGCGGCAGCGGTCGCGTCGTAAATCGAGGCGTACACCGTCTCAAACTTTCCGGTGACGATGGGTTCCCATTCGAGGAGGTGTGAGAGGGCGACGGTCACGTCGTCGGCACCACCGGCTCCGGGGTTGTCTCCCGAGTCAGAGATGAAGTAGGGGTGTTTGGCGGTGAGGCCAAAGTCGAGACATTCTTCCATCGAGCCGACAGGGGCAACGAAAACGAAGTCCTTGTGGACGCGCCAGTATTCGCTGGCGAGGAAGTGGGCTTGTTCGCGTACCTCATCTTCGTCGTCGCCGGTGACGACGATCGCAGCTTTGCATCGGGGCTGGTCGGCCCAGGCAAAGCCCACCCAGATGGCGGCGTCGAGGATACCTGGGCGTTCTTCAACGCCAGGAATAAGAGCGTAGAGGCTCTTGGCTGGCTCGATTCGTGTGGAGGTCTTTTCGCCGGGGAGGAGGACCGGGACGTGGACGAGCGCTTTGACGGGTTTTCCTTTGCCGGAGACGACGCGGTCGACGAGGTTGTAGGCTGCTCGGCGGCGTGAGATGAGTGCATCCTCGTGCGGTGCCATCCGGTAGCACGTGAGAAGGTCGCAGCCTGCGAAGAGAGCGTCGGAGACGTTGCCGTGGAGATCCATGGATGCGGAGACGATCGGCTCGGTGCCGATGACGCCACGAATAGCTGTGATGAGGTCGCCTTCGGCGTCGTCGTATCCGTGGACGCTCATGGCTCCGTGAATATCGAAGAAGAGGGCGTCGAGCTTACCGGCTGCAGTGAGGCCGTCAAGGATTTCCTGTTTCCAGGTTTCGTAGGCTTCCCTCTCGACGACTCCTCCGGGGAGCGCGCCGGCGTGGAGAACAGGTACCCACTCTACTTGCTGCGCCCAGTCTTCGTTCATCCAGTAGTAGCGGGCGAGGAGCTTGTCAGCGCGGGTGACGACGAAATCGTCGGCTGTCGATGTGTAGGGGGTGAAGGTGGAGCTTTCGATGTGGAGGCCACAAATTGCGATGCGGGGTTTCATGTGCGCTTCTTTCGGGTTGGGGTGGATGCACGACGGTGTGCGTGGGTCACGATCTACGACGTAGATCTGGGAGTTGTGTGAACGAGAATGGCGTCTGCGAGCCCCCAGAGTGCAGCGTCCTTGCCTGCGAGGGAGCGTTCGACGACGAAGTGTTCGACGATCGAGTGGAGGCATTGTTCGTGGAGTGCCTGGCGTACGCCGGCTGTGTACGCGTCAACGCTTGAGAGGGTTCCTCCGATAATGAGAGCTTGGGGGGCGAGGAAGGAGACGTTGCGTGCGAGTGCTTCGCCGAGGACGACCCCGGCGTGGCGGATAGCGGTGACGACTTCCGGGTTCCCGTCGAGTGCTGCGGTGATGAGGTCGGAGTTGGATTCGAGGATGATGCCTTGATCGCGGAGGTCTGCGCGGACTGCAGTGGCTGAAGCGATGGTATCGAGGCAGCCGGTGTTGCCGCATTGGCAGGGGCGATCCAGTCCGGCTTCTACTCGCACGTGAGTGATGTCGCCGGCGATTCCTCGTGACCCGGAATAGACCACACCGTTCTGGACGAAGGCGCCGCCAATGGCTGAGCCTGCCTTGACGTAAATGTAGTCCTGGACGAGGGGCGTGCGCGGATCGATATGGCGCCGGTATGCATATTCGCCGGAGGCTCCGATGCGGGCGTCGTTTTCGACGACGACGGGAAGGTCTGTGAGTTCGCTGAAGGCTTGGGGAATGTTGCAGCCGTTCCAACCGGGCATACGGCTGGGGCCAATGATGGTTCCGGTTGCTGCATCGACTGGGCCTGGGATGGCGATACCGAGGGCGGTGAGGGTTGTGTCGGTTGCCTTGGCGAGCTTCTCGCCTTCGCGGAGGAGCTTTTCCAGGATGGGTTGCGGGCCGTGAGAGATGTCTATGGCGCAGTGAGTCTGGTTAGTGACGACTCCCCGGTTGTCTGCGAGGCCGAAGTGGATGTGATGGGCGCCGAGTTCTGCGACGACTGAGCGGTTCGTTGAGACGACCGGGACGAGGATTGATCCGGGTCTGCCTCCCGTGGATTCGCGTGTTCCGCCTTCGGTGATGGCTCCGGAGCGAACAAGGCGCGTGACGATGCCTGTGATGGTGGAGGGAGCCAGGCCGGTTGTGCGAGCTATGTCAGCTCGTGTGGAGGCGCGGCCGGAAACGATGAGCTCAAGGACGTCGATGTCTGAGTTTGTGCGGCCCATGGGTTACTTTCTTCGATGACCGAATAACTTAATGCGATTATGCCGGAATTTGGGGGAGATTTGTCAAATTTTGACACAAACCGTCGTTAGTTCGATATGCTACCAAGTACAGTCGATACTGCGGGTAATAACGAAGAAACTCGTACAAAGAGGTACTTCTTCGTAATAAGGGTGATGCCGATGTTGGTATTTCCCCAGATTGACCGTCTATCGGCTGTGTTCCACGAATACGAGGAACAACCACGACAAATCTCAGGAGCACTCATGACACGCAAGTTATCAAGGCTGAAGATTGCGGGCCTCGGGCTCGCAGTCGTCGCAGCCCTCGGCCTCTCCGCGTGTGGATCTGGCGGTAGTCCGTCCAACAGTGACAGCGGCAAGGCAAGCGGTGGAGACACGTCAGTAACAATGGCGTCCCGTACCCCTAATTGGGTATTCCCAGTTTCCGCACCTGGCTACACCCAGGGCGAGAACGCAAACCTCACACTCGCGATGTACACCAGCCTCTACGGCTATGACCTCGATTCAGACGCTGAGTACAACATCAAGCCCGAAAAGTCCCTTGGAGAAACTCCCACATTCTCCGAGGACGGCCTGACTGTCACAATCAAGTTGAAAGACAATGCCAAGTGGTCTGACGGCGTTGACATCACAACTCGTGACATCGAATTCTGGTGGAACCTCGTCACGAACAACACTGACAAGTGGGCTTCGTACCGTAAGGGTTCCTTCCCCGATAACGTCACGGAATTCAAGATCATCGACGAGCACACATTCTCGCTCACAACCAACGAGAAGCTCTCGCCCGGATGGTTCGTCGGCAACCAGCTCAACAAGATTGTGGCCTTGCCGCAACACGCATGGGATCGCACATCCCTCGATGGTGAAGTGGGCGACTTCGATCGCGATCCGGCCGGAGCCGTGCAGGTATTTGATTTCCTCACTGAACAGTCGAAGGATCTTTCCACCTACGCAACGAACGAACTGTGGCAGGTAGTTTCGGGCCCGTGGAAGATGTCGTCGTACGTGCCAGACGGCCAGGTAGAGCTCGTTCCCAACGAGAACTACTGGGGCGAGAACAAGGCGAAGATCTCGAAGGTTGTTCTCCGCCCCTTCACAGGTGACGACGCCGAGTTCAACGTTCTTCGCGCAGGAGAAATTGACTACGGATACGTTCCGGCAGCCAACATCTCCCAGAAGAGCTACCTCGAAGAGAAGGGCTACACGGTTGATCCGTGGTATGGCTGGTCCATTACGTACATGCCTTTCAACTTCGCCAACCCCACGTCTGGCCCGATCTTCGCACAGAAGTACATCCGCCAGGCCATGCAGATGCTCATTGATCAGGAAACCCTCTCCAAGGCCGTGTGGAACGACATGGCCTCCCCGACCTGTGGCCCGGTTCCGATGACGACCGACGACCGAGGCACGATGAACGGCTGCGCATACAAGTTCGACCCTGAAGGTGCCAAGAAACTCCTTGAAGATCACGGCTGGAAGGTAGTGCCAGACGGCAACACAGTCTGTGAGAAGCCAGGAACTGGCGAAGGCCAGTGTGGTGAGGGCATTGCTGAAGGAGCCAAGCTTGAGTTCAAGCTCGTCTCGCAGTCCGGCTTTGCTGCAACGACGAAGATGATGTCGGAAATCAAGTCGCAGATGGCTAAGGTCGGCATCGTTATCAACATCCAGGAAGTCATCGACTCCGTCTCCGTCTCGCAGAAGTGCGAGGAGGGTCAAGACTGCAACTGGGATCTCTCCTTCTTCGGATCTCAGGGTTCCTGGTACTACCCGGTTTACGCATCAGGTGAGCGTCTCTTCGCCACCGACGCTCCGGTGAACCTCGGCCTCTACTCGAACCCCGAAGCTGACAAGCTCATTGAAGCAACGCAGTATTCGGACGACGATGACGCCCTCAAGGCGTACAACGAGTACCTCGCAGAGGATCTTCCGGTGCTGTGGATGCCGAATCCCGTGTACCAAATCTCCGCTTACAAGTCGAACCTGAAGGGCGTCGCCCCGCAGGATCTCATGAACGGTTTGTACCCCGAGGAATGGTCCTGGGAGTAGTCAGGACTTGATTATCCGGGGGTGAGAGTTCACGCTCTCACCCCCGGAGGGAGTCAATAATGGTCAGTTTTATCCTTAAAAGAATCGGGCAGGCGATCGTCGTCGTCATCCTCGTGACGATGATTTCCTTCGCTCTATTGCAATCACTTCCGGGCGGTGCGGCGCGAGCTACTCTCGGCAAAGAAGCCACTCAAGAGCAGATCGACCAGTTCAACCACGACAACGCCTTTGACCGCCCCATTCATGAGCAGTATGTGCGTTACGTCGGCAAGATCGCTCACGGCGATTTCGGCTACTCGTACAAGCTCAACCAAAACGTCTCTGATGCGATCGGGCAGCGCCTACCAAAAACAATTCTTCTCTCACTTCTTTCCACAATTCTCGCCATCTTTATTGCCCTTCCGCTGGGCGTATGGCAGGCAGTGAAACGGAACAAGGCACCAGATTATGCGGTGACGATCGCCGCCATGCTCGCCTATTCCACGCCGATCTTCTTCCTCGGCCTCGTCCTTATCATCTTGTTCTCGCAGGTGTGGCCGATATTCCCACCAGAAGCGCCGCAAGGATATTCACTTGCCGATGTCCTCGGTGATCCCAAAGCCTTTGTTCTCCCTGTTCTTACCCTCGCCATCGTCACTGTGGCCTCATACTCGCGGTATGTGCGTTCGTCCATGGTGGATAACCTCAACGAGCAATACGTGCGTACGGCCCGAGCAAAGGGGCTCTCGGAGGCGCGTGTCGTCTTCGTCCACACGCTGCGAAATGCTCTTTTCCCGGTTATCACGCTCTTGGGTTTGTATATCCCGGCGCTGTTCTCGGGCGCCCTCGTAGTTGAGACTCTCTTTAACTACAACGGCATGGGTCTCCTTTTCTGGCAGGCTGCCCAGAGCCGTGACTATCCGATTCTGCTTGGGGTGACCATCATCCTGGCATTGGCAACAGTGATCGGCGCACTTCTTGCTGATCTTCTGTATGCCGTGGCTGATCCGCGCATCCGATTGGCAGGCAAGAAATGACAGTTCTCAACAACACCGGAATGGAAGAAAATTCGGGAAAGGTCACGCAGCCGGATCGAGCCTCGCAGGAAGGGGCAACGACAGGCCAGCCTCCCGTTCGTCGGTCCGTGTGGCGTCAGGGCCTTGAGGTGTTTCTCCAGAATCGCCTCGCGGTGCTCGGCCTCATCATCGTTATTCTTCTAGTTTTGTTCTCCTTTGTCGGGCCACTCATCTACAAGACCGACCAAGTACACACCGATCTCGCCCAGATGTATTTGCGCCCGTCCAAGGCTCACCCGCTTGGCACTGACGGTCTCGGCTACGATCAGCTAGGTCGTCTCATGGTGGGAGGCCAGACGTCGATCATCGTGGGCCTTCTTGCGGGCATCTTTGCCACGGCCCTCGGCACGATTTGGGGATCAATTGCTGGCTTCGCCGGAGGCAAGATCGACGCCATCATGATGCGCATTGTCGATGCTCTTATGTCGATCCCTTCGCTCTTCCTCTTCATGCTCATGGCGACGATCGTTGCCCCTTCGGTTCCACTTCTCATCATCATCATTGGAGCTTTCGCGTGGCTAGGCCCTGCACGTCTGGTGCGAGGGGAAACGCTCACTTTGCGTGCCCGCGAGTACATCCTCGCGATGAAAGGCATGGGAGGCACGCCAGGGCGGGCGATCCGAACGCACATTGTTCGTAACGCCATCGGCACGGTCGTCGTCAATGCAACATTCCAGGTTGCGGACGCCATTCTCTACGTCGCATACCTATCCTTCCTCGGCTTGGGTGCCCCGCCGCCGGCCGCTAACTGGGGTGGCATGCTCTCGACAGGCTTGCCTGAGGCGTATTCGGGTAACTGGTGGTTGATATACCCGCCGGGCATCCTCATCATCCTCATCGTGCTGTCCTTCAACTTCATCGGTGATGGTCTGCGCGATTCCTTCGAAGTACGACTGCGGAAGAGGTGAGTTATGAACGAGACGACGAATGAGCTGCTCCGGCTCGAAGGTTTGCGTACTGAGATTGACGTGCGCGGGGGTGTCGTTCACGCTCTTGGCGGTATCGACCTTTCCGTTCGCTCTGGTGAAACTCTCGGTATTGTCGGTGAATCTGGTTGCGGCAAGACGATGACAGCGCTTTCGGTCATGGGTCTGCTCCCGCAGGGTGGGCGTGTGGCTGGCGGCAAGATTCTTCTTGACGGTGTCGATTTGGTGAAGGAAAGTCCGAAGGATGTCCGCCGCCTGCGCGGCACGAAGATCGGCATGATCTTCCAGGATCCTCTGACCTCGCTCAATCCGACAATGACGATCGGTAAGCAGGTAGGTGAGCCGCTGCGCGTTCACCAGAAGATGTCGAAGGCGGAAGCTCGTGAGCGTTGCCTCGAGACGCTCACACGTGTGGGTATGCCGCGCCCGGAATCGGTGTTGGATTCGTATCCGCATCAGCTTTCGGGAGGTATGCGCCAACGCGTCATGATCGCTATGGCGCTTGTCTGCCGCCCGAGCCTCCTCATCGCTGACGAGCCGACGACAGCCCTCGATGTGACAACCCAACGCCAGATTCTTGAGCTAATCGACGATCTGCGCGACGAATATCAGATGGGCGTCATTCTTATCACCCACGATCTGGGTGTGGTGGCCTCTCATACGGATCGCGTGGCTGTGATGTATGCGGGAAAGGTTGTTGAAGAAGCACAGACCCGTGAGCTTTTCAATCATCCTCGCCACCGCTACACGAATAGTTTGCTTGCGGCTCTTCCTGAGCGGGCATTGCGTGAGGCGACGAGGCTGTTCACTATTCCAGGTACGCCTCCGACTCTCCGTGTGGAGCCTGCAGGATGTCGCTTTGCGGATCGTTGCCCATGGGTGGTGGACAAGTGTCGCACAGAAGTTCCCGAGCTTGTTGATATCAATGGGCACCAGATTGCTTGCTTCAATCCGAGTGCCGGAACTGAGATGCCACTCGATGAATCGGCAAAGAGTGTGCAGGCTTTCGCTGACCAGCAGGAGGGGAGTCCAGATACCGACGAGGTCGTCAAGGATCAGGCTACGGAGGTGGCGGATACGCCGGCTCGCGTCCTCGTCGTCGACGACGTATCGAAGGAGTACTCGGCGGTTTCCTCGGGTGTGATTCGACGAAAGCTCGGAACAGTATCGGCTGTTGATCGCGTATCTTTCACCCTTGAACGTGGGCAAACATACGGTCTTGTTGGCGAATCGGGTTGTGGGAAATCGACGATCGGTCGCCTCATTGCGGGCCTTGAGCCTCCCAGTGGTGGTGATGTGGCCGTTTCTGGAAAGGAAATCGCGAGCCTCAAAGGCAAGGAACGCCGGCTCATCCATCGTGATGTCCAGATGATGTTCCAGGATTCCTACGCGGCGATGGATCCGCGTATGCGTATCGACGAGATTCTTGGCGAGCCGTTACATATTCAGGGAATGGGCACGCGCGCTGAGATCGCGAAACGGATCGAGACGATCCTTGAACAGGTGGGTCTGCCTCAAGATACGCTCGACCGTTATCCGCATGAGTTCTCGGGAGGTCAGCTTCAACGCATCGGTTTGGCGCGTTCGTTGGCCCTTTCCCCGGATGTCATTGTGGCCGACGAACCAGTATCTGCGTTGGATGTGTCCGTTCAGGCGCAGGTCCTTAACCTTATGAAGGATCTCCAGGAAGAGATGGGCATGTCGTATGTGTTTATCTCTCACGATCTGGCGGTCGTTCAGTACATGGCGGATCGTATTGGCGTGATGTACCTTGGGCGTCTCGTCGAGGAAGGCCCGGCGCGTGAGGTTGTGGAGAATCCTCGCCACCCCTACACGCGGGCACTTATTGACGCGATCCCGGTTCCCGATCCGGATTTTGTGCGGGAGGAATCGGCAATCGAGCTTCAGGGCGAGCCGCCGTCGGCGATTAACCCTCCGGAGGGTTGCCGCTTCCGGCCGCGTTGTCCGTTTGCTACGGAGCAGTGCAAGATTCAGCCGGTTCTCTCGGGTGACGTTCACCAGGTGGCATGCCACTATCCGCTGGCGGGGGAGCGTTCTGGCGTGGAAGGTGCTGCTGGAAGCGAAAAGAGAGGTGCTCATCATTCTGAGTGAGTAAATGCCTCGCAGACGCAACCGGGAGCGAGAGTCGCGAGAGCCGAGCGAATCTTGTTGTGTGGCGTTTGCGGGGCGAGTCAAGGTGGACGCGGTTGGAATAGCGTGAGTGGGACGCTATTCCGGCCGCGTCGCCGTATAAAGGGGAGCGGATTGTGAGTGGCGAGGTGGGCGGCGATGGTGAGGTAATAAAACGCCGTTGTACCGGAGATGAGGTTTTAAGAAAAGAACATCTGACCGTATATACACGGTTTGTTGTCGAATTAATTTAATTTTTCACAGATGAATTTCTCGAAAAACCTCTCCTGTGATTGAATGACGCGTTACAGTGAGAACAAACGTAAAAAGTATTAACTCCTGCCGTTGACCCTCCGCCAATCGTGAGAGCGCCGATGGCAGGAGTTCTTCTAGGGCGAGGGGAAGCGCGTGCATGATGTCGTGACGGCCATCATTATTGATGGTGGGTTCTATAGGAAACGGTCCCGTCTTATTTTTGGGGAGAAGACTCCTATACAGCGTGCTGAGGAGCTTACGTCGTACTGTAATCGGCATATTAAGAAGTCGGAATCGTCGCTGTACCGTATCTACTACTACGATTGCCCGCCGTCAGAAAAGGTTGTGTATCACCCGCTGACTCAAAGCACGCTCAATTTGGCAAAGACTCCCGAATACGCATGGATGAAAGAGTTTTTATCGGCTTTGACGAAGCGTCGAAAGCTCGCATTATGTCGAGGGGAAGAACTTGCAACTCAAGGAAGCTATAACCTCAAGTCGCTTCCACTCAAGCAGATCTGCAATGGTGAGCTTTCGCTCGATGAGCTAGAGGAAGACGATTTCTATTTGAGTATTTCTCAAAAAGGAATTGATATGCGGATGGGGCTTGATATTGCGAGCTTGGCATATTCGGGGCATGTCAATCAGATTGTCATGATTTCTGGCGATAGCTCGGTGATCCCTGCGGCCGATCTTGCTCGCCGTCAGGGAATAGACTTCATTCTCGACCCTTTGTGGATTCGTATTCCCGATGTCTTCAATGAGCACGTCGATGGGGTTCGTCAGTGCGTGAATCGCGAACCTCGAAATCTTGATGATCCGCTTCATGCCGATAATCTTGCGCGTTCCGGAGATTTTAACGACGAAGACTAGCCGTCTCCTCTCTCTTGACGACGAGGCCACAACGGCACGATACCGTGATGCGACCCGGCCTGACTTGCGTATGAGGGCCGGGTTCCGCAGAATCATGAAGGCCAGCAGGTACGTGCTCGGCTCCGCGGCGGGACGACCCGCCGCGTGTCATCACCAGGGGACGGCCCCACGAATGAGGGGATTATGTCCTGGATTGTTCTCGTTGTTTCTGGCCTCTTTGAGGCAGTGTGGGCTACAGCTCTATCGAAATCTGAGGGTTTAACCAAGCTCGTGCCCTCGCTGATTTTTGGCGTGAGCGTGCTCATCTCGATGGGCGGTCTTTCCTATGCTCTCCGAGATATCCCGGTGGGAACTGGCTATGCCGTGTGGGTGGCGATCGGTGCGGTGACAACGGTTGTGTGGGGGATGGTGACAGGAGCGGAACCTGTCTCGGTTCTCCGGGTCATTTTCATCGTGGGGATCATTGCCTGCGTGATCGGCCTGAAGATGACAACACATTCGGCGTAATTGCACCTCGGCCCGGATCTACGCCACCGGGAAATGAGCGACGACGGCTCCCGCTAGCGGGTCGAGCGTGATCTCGCCACCATAGGGAAGGACGAGCTGAGGACGGGTGTGGCCGAACGGTAAGTTGAGGCACACAAGCAAGTCTGAGCGGTAGCGCGAAATGTTGGTGAGAAGGTACTCGATATAGCCGTTCATTCGGGCCTGCCGTGCTGCTTCTGGCTCGGAGGAAGAACGGTCACTGACAACTGGGCGAGCGAAAGCTAGGCCCGCGGCTGCCTCAAGATATCCACGTTCACCCATGCTCCGAATCCATCTGCCGACAAAGTCCGGAGCGGGCATCACCTCAGATGTCTCAAAGATAAGGATTGCCCCCTCTAGCTGGTCGGGCGTCGGAAGGCGGCCCGCGAGCGCTAGCTGGTCGATAACTTCGAGGCAGCCGCCCCAGGTTGCCCCACGGACTGCCTTTTCTGAGCCGAGGAATTCGACAGGGAGAGCCTCGCCCCGTGGACTGGGCTCACTAAGCGCTCGAGGATCAGACCAGTCGAAGCCGTAATCTTGGCTGTCGACAGTGCGAGGGAGCGCCACATCTCCACCACCGAAGAGCGCCGCCCGCAAGGTGGTCAGATGTTCGGGGTCGACGGAAGGGCCTGGCCCAAAATGCACCATAGTTGAGCCGCCATGATAGGAAGCAACGTCGTTCATCCACAGCCAGTTGAGCAGATTTGTGTTGTCAGAGTATCCGAAGAATGGCTTAGGGTCTGCTCGGACGAGGTCAGGATCGAGATAAGGAATGACGCAGATTTGATCGTCGCCGCCCACCGTGGAGAAGATCGCGCGGATGGATGGGTCGGCAAATGCCGCATTGATATCGGCTGCGCGGGCTTGAGGAGAAGCTCCCATGGCCCGAGTTGTCGGAAATTCCACTACGCTCAGGCCAAGTACGTCCTCAACTCGGCGCATCGCCTGCTCATGAAGCTCTGGAAAATATGCCGGCGCTGCCCACGCAGGGGAGAGGACTGCAACCTTATCGCCAGTACGAACTGCTGGTGGAATACGCATAGTGCGATTCTACGTGTGAACTCGCCCGTCCCGGCTTCGTCGTCAACGAGGAAAGATCCCCGATCGACGATCTCGCCGCCGGCGAACCTTCCCATAGTGACGACTTCACTGCGCGCCTCTACCCCGCGTAAAATAGCCCGTTATGCAGGGGCCAGTGGAACTCGTCGGAATCGTCGGTGCGCCAACATACAGGCGCGGTCTTGAGTACGCCGAGGAGAGTAAGGCCGAGCTGGATAACATCCGCGAAGCTGATCCCAAAGCGCCGAAATTCTCACCCGACGACAGAGTTGATCGTCGTACATGGACAAGCCTGACGGGAGAATCCACTGGTCGGGGAGGCAACCGTTACCAGGTCGAGGTCGATGTCAAGATCTCCAAAGCTGGTGTCATCACCGCAATGAATGGGGAATGCACCTGCCCACAGGAACACAACTGTAAGCACTGCGTCGCCCTCGTCGTCACGTATCTCTGGCACCGTGGAGGCCGCACAGACGCAGCACTTCCCAACGCACATGCCACCAGTATTGGGGGAACAACAGGAATGGGGGCAGCCGGCGGGCTCGGCGATCAGAACTGGCGTAGCGCCCTCGATACGATCTTCCGCCCGCAGGTGGGAGGTGCCCAGCTTGCACTTGCCTTCACACTCATCGAGCCAGGTGGTGGGGAGAACTCATCGCGCACGTCGCGATTCACCCCACGAGGGATGACAGATCTTGGTTCCGTGGGCAACGTCGAAGTGCGCCCCATGAGCCAAGGCCGCCGCAAAGCATGGGTAGCCAACGACGTGACCTGGGCGCGGATGCAAACACACCAAGTCCGTGATGCCGACCCGATCCAGGTCGAGGCAATCGAGCGTCTCCGGCAGCTCTACGTCGCCGCAAACCCCTACGACATGCGGCCAAATTGGCTTCGTCTCGCCTCCATTGACAACCCTGCACTCTGGCCCACCCTGCGCGCCATTGTCGATTCAGGCGTCGAACTCATCGACGCTGCAACCTTCGCACCCGTCGTACTTGAATCCGAACCGGCCCGCGCCGACATCGATATCAACGACGACAACGCCGGTGCACTCACCGTGCGCGCACAACTCACTCACCCGAACCTCACCGAAGGTAACAACGTGGTGCGCCTCGGACGGCCACTTCACGGAATCGCCTGGCGCGACAGCTCGATCCACCTCGCTGCGCTTGCAGCACCTGCAAGCGCTCCCTGGCTCAAACTAGCCTCCATGCCCGCAGGGGTAAAAGTTCCACCCAGCGAACGGGAGATTTTTGAACGAGACGTGCTCCCGCTCATCTCCCGCGTCGGATGGGTATCCGCCAAAGAGACATACAAGCCCCACACATCGACCTCCAACGAGATGGGCCTCCACCTCGGGATTGGCATGATCCAGCGAGTTAAGCCAGGAGAGCCTCCGCGCGCGCGAGTGCACTGGTCATGGGGAGAACAGATTGATGCGCTCACGGGGATGCTTTCACGAGACAACGAACGCGCCGCTGTTCGCGAACTCGCAACAAGCAGCAGCCTTGCAGGTATGAGCAGCGATATGGGTGCCATGGTCGAGCTGATCGAACGCGAGAACTCGCAAGATCGGGCACCACAGAGCTTCGGTTCGCCCGTCCCGCCGCTCACTCCCAATCGCTACGATTCGCGCCGCGATCCGCAGGAGGAAAAGGCACTGCTCGCGCGCGTTGCCACGATCGCTGCGGACCTTCCCGCGTTGCTCGACCCTGATGCTGGTATCCCCGGCCATGTCGAAATTCGTCAAGATGTCGTCCTTCATGGCCTGGACGTCGTCACCTTGCTCGACGACTTGTGCCCACAGTTTGAGCGCTACGGTGTGACAATCAATCGCTTAGGGGAGATCCCTGATTTCCGTCAAGCGAGTGCCCCTGTCCTGAGTGTCGGCGCAACCGAACGGACAAGCAGCGGCCGGGATTGGTTCGACCTTGACCTCGATATGAGCGTGGACGGTCATCATGTCCCGATGCCTGTGCTTATTGCGGCGCTCGTGGGTGGTGAAGATGCTGTCTTCCTCGATACAGGCGAGTACGTGCGCCTCGATACGCCGGAGCTGGAGCGGCTGCGTTCGCTCGTTGCCGAGGCGCGGGCACTTGTGGATCGGCCACGCTCCGGAATCCGCGTTCCGAAGGTTCGTCGCTCGTGGTGGGAGGATCTTCTCAGTCTTGAGATTGTGCAGGCCCAGACGAATGCGTGGTTTGACGCGGTTCGTGACGCCGTGGCTAACCCACCTGAACCCGCCCCGATTCCCGATGGGCTCGTCGCGACGCTTCGCCCGTACCAGGTCGCCGGATACCAGTGGCTTGCGGGCTTGCGGCGCTCTGGCCTAGGCGGCGTGCTTGCCGACGATATGGGTTTGGGTAAGACCGTCCAAACCCTGGCCATGATTCAGGACGACGTCAATCGGCACCACGGGAAGAATGAGCAAGAGATTCGTCGGCCAGGACGGGGAAGGACGACGAAACCCGAAGAATCCCATGACCGCACGGAACGAGGCCCGTGGATCGTCGTCGCGCCAACGTCCGTCGTCAGCAACTGGGCTGCTGAAGCGAAAAAGTTCACCCCGAATCTCGCAGTTGTGACAGTTGATGCCACACGCAAGCGGCGAGGAGTTGAGCTCGGTGAGTACGTGCGTGGCGCAGATATCGTCGTCACCTCGTACACGCTGCTGCGGCTCGAAACCGACGCGTATGCGGCTCTTGCTCCCACAGGCATGATTCTCGACGAAGCTCAGCAGGCAAAGAATCCGACGTCAAAAACCTTTACAAGTATTATGCGGATCGGCGCCCCGACTTTTGCGATTACCGGCACCCCGATGGAGAACAATCTCGGGGAGCTCTGGGCAGTGTTCGCACTGACAGCACCGGGGCTGCTCGGATCGGCTAAACAATTCAACGAACACACGCGGCGCCCCATCGAACGAGGAGACACCGATGCTGCCTCGCGCATGTCTCTGCTGCGCCGCCGAATCGCTCCCTTCCTCCTGCGCCGGACAAAACGCGATGTGGCGCTCGACCTTCCGGATAAACAAGAGCAGGTCCTCGATGTCGAACTCGAAGGGGCACATCGGCGTCTCTACGACAAGTACCTCCAACGCGAACGCCAGCGGGTACTGCGCCTAGCGGAAGACATGGATCGCAATCGTGTCGAAGTGCTCTCGGCGCTCACCCGGCTCCGGCAACTTGCCATTGACCCCAAGCTCGTCGACGAAGAATCCAAGGCGCCGTCCTCGAAGCTGGACGCACTCATTCCGCTCCTCCACGAAGCTGCAGGTGAAGGGCATCGAACCCTTGTGTTTAGTCAGTTCACTCGCTATCTTCGGATGATCGCCGAACGCCTCGAATCTGAAGGTATCGCCTACTCGTACCTGGACGGGGGGACGACAAATCGCGCGGACGTGATCGACGGCTTTGCGACTGGCGACGCGCCCGTATTCCTTATCAGCTTGAAAGCAGGTGGAGTGGGCCTCAACCTCACGATGGCTGACTACGTGATTCTCACGGATCCGTGGTGGAACCCTGCCGCTGAAGAACAAGCTGTCGATAGAACGCACAGGATCGGCCAGAAGAATTCTGTCCACGTGTACCGCATGGTCTCGCGCGACACAATCGAAGACAAGGTCGTTGCCCTACAGGACGCCAAGCGTCAGCTCGTGGCTGACGTCCTCGCAAACGACGAAGCTGTACCAGACGGCGCGGCCGCCACGCCGGCAACCGGAGGTTCGCGCCTCACTGCCGAGGATCTCCGGATGCTACTCGCCTGACGTGCAGTGTGGGCCGGGAGAAATCTCCCGGCCCACACTGCACGCGTACGCGTTGGGTCATGCTTCGCTAGCTGCACCCAAGCCGCTAGCGCGTGCCGCCGAATCAGCGAGTTCTTCCGGGGAAACGACGCCTTCGACGGACACCTTGTTGAGGTAAGCCATGCCATCGAAGGAAAGCTCGCGAGTATTCTCTGGGTCGGCTTCCGAACCGATTTTCCCGCCTGCAAGCTTGTCGATGATGATGGCGATTGCGCCGTCGCCCGTCACGTTGGTGGCGGTGCCGAAGGAATCCAAGGCGATGTATGTGGCGATCATGAGAGCCACCTGAGAATCGTTGAACGCGAGCATCGATGCCAACAAACCGGTAGACGCCATGATGGCTCCACCAGGCACACCGGGGGCGGCCACCATCGTAATGCCAAGCATGAAGATGAAACCGACCCACGCCATCGTCGAAATATCCAGCCCCTGGGTGAGAGCAATAGCGAAAGCAAACGAGAAGATCTTTGACGTCGAGCCAGCCAAGTGGATCGTTGCACACAGAGGAATGGTGAAGGAGGCGACAGCGTCCGAGACGCCATTCTTCTTCGCTTGGCGGAGCGTCACAGGGATTGTTGCGGCAGAGGACGACGTTCCAAGCGCAGTGAGGTACGCCGGCATCATCGTGGCGAGAGCCTTAATGGGGTTCTTGCGGCCGATGGCTCCCGCGACAATGTACTGAGTCAGGAGGATAACCACTTCAAGGAGGAGGACGACGATGACGACCCGCAGGAGGGTACGCACGATCGACCACGCCTCACCCGTGTACGTGAGGTTGAGGAAGATACCAAAGATGTGAAGTGGGAGAAGGGGGATGATGCATTTCTCGATGAGCTTCGTGATGATTGCACGGAATTCAATGAAGCCCTTGCGAAGCACTCCGCGAGGGACCATCGAGAGGCCAATTCCGATGACGAAGGAAAGGAGAAGTGCCGTCATCACCTGCACTGGGGCCGGCATTTCGATCGTGAAGTAGGATTCGAGGGCGCTTCCCGGTTCGGCCACCTGCTGAAGCGACGAGCCTGCGAGGAGCTTCGGGAAAGCAAGCGCGCACACAAGGTAGGTGAGGAAGCCGGCAAAGAGAGTGGAGGCGTAGGCGATAGCGGTCGTAATGCCGAGCCATTTTCCAGCCCCACGCCCAAGGTCAGCAATCGCTGGCGTTACCAGGCCAATGATGATGAGCGGGATGGCGAAGGAGAGGAATTGCCCAAAGATATCCGAGAAGGTGGCGAAGACGCGGCCGAGCTCAACGGGGATGAGGTGGTTACCTCCGACCGTGATCGAACCAAGGACGAGTGCGAGGATGATCGCCACGATCACCCACACGAGGATTCCGCTTTTCTTCATGAAGTTGCGCATAGGAGGAACCTTGATGTGTTGAGCCGGAGAAGAAACGTGTGGCAGGGCCATGTCGCGAGCGGGGGATCGTGGGTGTTTTCCTGGCCGGCTGGCGGCTGGTTAGAACGTCCGTCGCTCGTGAGTGAGTCCCGCCGAAGTAAGGAAGTTTCTTCGGGAACTAATACGAACCAGGATGCAGTGTTCGTGACTATCTCGCGAACGTGCCCACATTTCGGAACACTGGTTGAGATCCGAGAATCTCGCGATATTTGGGGCCTAAGTGCTCAGGATTGGCGACGAAACCCCAGGTAGGAGGGATAAGTGAGCGGTAATATCTCGACGAAATTCCGGTCAAACAGTGATAGTCACCTGACGTTTTCGTTACCTACGTCATGAAAAACGACGAAGGTGGGCAAACGTCACGTTTATTCACACGCACGAGTCCTGCACCCAACTGTGCACTCACAACTGTCTCCTAAATCATCCTCCCCGGGTATTGCCTTACCGCGAGCGCGGAGTAGCGTAGTCCGCCGTGATAAAAACTCATGCGGTTACCCCCGCAGGTGCAACGCAGACACAGGGTACTTCCGCACATCCCAAGGCTGCTCAGCGTGAAACTTCTCTGACACCGCGCGCAACAGCCGCACTCAGTCTCGCCGCTCTCGGCGTCGTATTCGGAGACATCGGCACAAGCCCTCTCTACGTCATGCGCACGGTCTTTACGCTCGGAAATGGCGCAGTACACCTCACAGCGAGTGATATCACCGGCGTGGTGTCGTGCATCATCTGGTGCCTCGTCATCATCGTGACGATCAAATACGTTGGCTTCGTCTTGCGGGCCGACCACGACGGCGTCGGTGGCATCCTTGCCCTCTCCACCCTTGTCCGCGCCAACCTCCGGAACCCCCGTGCGATCATCGTCGTCGCCATGCTCGGAGTCTTCGGCGCCTCTCTTTTCTTCGGCGATTCTGTTATTACACCGGCTATCTCCGTGATGTCGGCAATCGAGGGCCTCAAGGTCGCATTCCCGACGATGCCGAACCTCGTCGTTCCGTTATCGCTTGCAGTACTCACCGCCCTGTTTTGGGCTCAACGTTATGGCACGAGCGGGATCGGAAAAGTATTCGGCCCGGTCATGGCACTCTGGTTCGCGTGTATCGCCGGAGCTGGAATCCCACATATCGTGACGAACCCGCGTATTCTCATCGCTCTGTCACCAACTGAAGGCGCGCTATTCGTCTATCATCACCCGCTCGTGTCTTTCCTCGCCTTGAGCGCCATTGTTCTCTCCGTTAGCGGTGCCGAAGCGCTCTACGCCGACGTCTCACACTTTGGGCGCAAGCCAATCCAGATCGTATGGATCGGCGTTGTCATGCCGGCCCTCATCCTCAACTACCTCGGCCAAGGTGCACTCCTCATCGACGACCCATCAGCGATCACCCACCCGTTCTTCCACCTCGTACCGGCAGAACTGACGGTTCCCTTCGTTTTCCTTGCGACACTAGCGACACTTATTGCATCCCAAGCAGTCATTTCCGGCGCCTACTCAATGGCGAAACAAGCCTCACAACTGGGGTATCTCCCGCACATGACAGTTGTTCACACGTCAGCTCATTCCCGCGGCCAGATATACCTGCCAGTGGTCAACGGTCTGCTGTACGTTGCGGTTGCCTCCGTGATTGTCGCTTTCGGCTCATCGGAAGGTCTCTCTTCTGCATACGGGCTGGCGATCAGTATGGATTTCGTTATCACGACGGCTTTGATGTGTGTACTCACACGCACAGCCTGGGCGTGGCCGATCGTCGGATCACTAGCATTCGGCGCTGGGCTCAGTGTTGTCGAATGGCCGATCCTCGCTGCAAACGCCACAAAACTCGTGTCAGGTGGATGGCTCCCACTTTCCATTGCCTGCCTTCTTATGTTCCTCATGACAACCTGGAAACGTGGAGAAGTGCTCGTCACCGAAGCGCGACGCGAGAAGGAAAGGCCGCTCGCGCGCTTCCTCACCGATCTTGAACGGCACCCGGTGCCGCGAATTCCCGGGACGGTTGTCTACCCACATTCCATGACGACAACGGTTCCGAGCTCACTCCGATTCAGCGTCGAAGCCCACCACGTCCTTCACGAGCACGTCGTGATCGTCTCCCTCAAATCCGTACCTGTTCCGTACGCACCCACCAAAGGGCGCGTCACCTTCGACAAGCTCCAGACGTCCATCCCCGGAATCGTTCACATGACAGTCCGCTTTGGATTCATGGAACGACGAGACCTCGACGAAGCTTTGTGTAAGGCTGAGAAAGATTTTGGTTTAGGCCAGTGGAAAGTGGCTGAAGCTCGCCTCATGCTCTCGCACTTAGAAATTACTGCGAGCGACTCCCCATCGATGGTGTGGTGGCGCAAACGCATCTTCGTGTGGATGACCCGCCTCAGCGCCTCCCCGCAGTGGATACTCCATTTGCCGCCCGACCGGACAACGGAAATTACGACGAGGATCGCGATCTAGCGGCGCTGACGTGCCTCCCACGGCTCGCCGAACCTCGTCGTCCCTTACTCGCAATCCCGGCTAGCGAGCAAAACACCACCACGAGGCAAGCGTCCTCCGGTACGGTTGGAGTATGCGCGATTTGCGCTGGTCGACGGCGATCGGCAGCATATCGGTGGTAGCGCACATAGAGGACGACGAAGGTTGGAGCGGCTTTGCTCGCAGTCGCGGACAATAGCTCAATCCCAGCTCTCAATGACGATGAGAAAGGCACACGATGGTGGAGCACAAGTCGGATATCGAAATCGCACAGGAAGCGCATCCACTCCCCATCTCGGCAGTCGCCGAAGAACTTGGACTTGTCGATGAGCAGCTCGAACACTACGGCAAGTACAAAGCTAAGGTCGATATCCACGCGCTCGCCGACGTCCCTCGACGTGGCAAACTCATCCTTGTCACGGCAATCACGCCTACTCCTGCTGGCGAAGGGAAAACGACAACATCGGTCGGCCTCGCTGATGGCCTCCGGAAAATTGGCAAAAAGGCCGTCCTAGCGCTCCGGGAACCGTCCCTCGGCCCGGTGTTTGGCATGAAAGGCGGCGCGGCAGGTGGCGGATACGCCCAGGTCATTCCCATGGAAGATATCAACCTGCATTTCACGGGAGACTTCCACGCAATCGGCGCAGCCAATAACCTCCTTGCCGCCCTTATCGACAACCACATCCAGCAGGGCAATCAACTCGGGATCGACCCCAAGAGCATCACGTGGAAACGTGCTGTTGATATGAACGATCGGCAGCTTCGCCACATCGTCGGTGGCCTCGGCGGGAAAATGCAAGGTGTACCCCGAGAGGACGGCTTCGACATCACTGTGGCATCTGAAGTGATGGCCGTATTCTGCCTCGCCACCGATCTCATGGACCTGAAAGCGCGTCTTGGGCGGATGGTCGTCGGCCTCACCTACGACGGCGAACCTGTCACGGCTCACGATCTCCATGCCGAGGGCGCAATGGCTGCCCTTCTCAAGGACGCCATCAAACCCAACCTCGTCCAAACTCTCGAACACACCCCGGCCTTTGTCCACGGCGGACCGTTCGCCAATATTGCCCACGGATGCAACTCTGTGATCGCAACAGACATCGCCCTCAAACTCGGAGAGTACGCCGTCACCGAAGCCGGATTCGGTGCCGACCTCGGCGCCGAAAAGTTCTGTGACATCACCAGTCGTTTCGCGGGATTCGCTCCTGACGCATGTGTCGTGGTGGCGACCGTCCGCGCCCTGAAGATGCACGGTGGGTTAGCGAAGACGGAACTTGGAAACGAGGATCTCGAAGCTCTTCGCCGGGGCATGCCTAATTTGCTTCAACACGTGAGTACCATGCAGGACGTGTTCGGCCTCCCCGTTGTCGTCG
This sequence comes from Arcanobacterium haemolyticum, assembly GCA_021532125.1. Classification (GTDB taxonomy): domain Bacteria; phylum Actinomycetota; class Actinomycetes; order Actinomycetales; family Actinomycetaceae; genus Changpingibacter; species Changpingibacter haemolyticus_A. Next base: position 6,008 of record JADYUX010000008.1, on the reverse strand, counting down.
GTATCAACGCATTCCCGACAGATACAAAGGCAGAACTCGACCTTGTTGAGGAAGCCTGCCGTGAACTCGGCGTCAATGTGGCGCTCTCCGAAGTGTGGGCACAAGGCGGCGAGGGCGGCATTGCCCTGGCGAAAGAAGTAGTGCGATTGTGTGAAGGCAAAGAGGCGACGGCATCGCAGTTCTCGCACGCCTACGAGCTCGGGACGACGATCGAGGGAAAGCTCGCCTCAATTGCGACGAAGGTGTACCACGCCGAGGGCGTAGAGCTGACCCTCGCCGCCAAAAAGCAGGCAAAGCAACTCACAGAGCAAGGGTTTGGTGACCTGCCGATCTGCATGGCAAAAACACAGTACTCCTTCTCCGACGATGCCAAGCTTCTCGGCGCTCCCCGAGGTTTCTCCATCACGGTACGAAACCTGAAAGTTTCCGCCGGGGCTGGATTTATTGTCGCTCTCACGGGGGAGATTATGACGATGCCCGGACTCCCGAAGGTGCCGGCAGCCGAGCGTATCGATGTGACGCCCGATGGCAAGATTACGGGGTTGTTCTAGGGCATCGAAAGCCTACGCGCAGATTTTGCGGCAGTATCGGTCATGGTGGTGCACGTGTATGGAAATTTCATACAACTGAAACATATCGACGGTAGGTGACGGCGTCGTCGACAAGATACTCAGTCGGAAAGCGCTGTCGCCTACTCGTCGTCGAGCTCGCCCAATACCTCAAAAGGAGATTCAGCCTCGCCGCCCCAGGCTTCAAGCCCTTCCCGGACGGCGAGTAGTGCGACGACGAACGCGGCAACCGAATCCGCCCACCACCAGCCGAACAAGCTATTAAGGGCGAGTCCAAGAAGCACGGTTCCTGACAGGTAGATGCAGAGTAGGAGTTGCTTCGAATCAGCCATGACCGCAGCGGAACCGAGTTCACGACCTGTGCGGAACTCGACCAACGAAAGCAAGGGCATGATGACTAGGCTGGCAATCGTGATTCCGAGGCCAAGTGGACTGTGGTCGGCAGCATGCCCACCGGCCAACGCAATAATGCCATCAATCGTCACATAAGCAGCGAGCGCGAAAAACGCAACAGCGACCATTCGAACCGTGACGCGCTCCCAGCGTTCCGGGTCTTTACGGGTGAACTGCCATGCGATAGCCGCCGCCGATAGCACCTCGATGACAGAATCCAAGGCGAAACCGATGAGTGCCGCAGACGAAGCGGCTGCGCCGGCCCACAAAGAGACAAGAGCTTCGATCACGTTATATGTGATCGTGATTCCGACAATTATTCGTACGCGGCGATGGAGACGTGCACGGCGCTCAGCAGCGAGCATGATGGCCTTCCTTGACGTAAGAGAGAAACGCAAAGGTGGCGCGCCACAATAGAGACGCGCCACCATGTGCGGCACAAGGTTTTCCTGTACCGAAACGGAGCGTTCGTTAGGGGAGCTGATCAAACAGGATGTTGAGGCCCTCGCTCATTGTCGGATGCGCAATGGGGAGGAAACGCAACTGCTGGTAGGTGAGGCCTCCGGCGATAGCTGCCTGCACTGCCGTGATAACCTCGCCAGATTCAGGACCGACGAGCGTTACGCCAAGGATCTTGCCAGTATTTGCGTCGACGATTCCCTTCCAGATTCCGTGCTTCGTGCGCGTCGTCTTAGCGCGAGGAATTGCATTGGCTGGAATCTTAGCGACGAGGACATCAAGTCCCTTGTCGCGCGCTTCCGATTCAGACATGCCGATGCGGGCGAGCTCAGGCGTGGTGAATACCGAGTAGGGGATCTGGCGGCCGGCAACGGTTGCAAATTCGGCAGGCTGACCAGTGAGCTGGGCGCGAATCACCCGGAAGTCATGCCACGACGCGTGGGTGAACATCGGAGTTCCAGCGCTATCACCAGCAGCCCAGACGTTGTCAGCAGAGGTGCGGCGCTGGTCGTCGACGACGATCATTCCGCGTTCGTTGAGTTCAACGCCCGCCTTATCGAGGCCGATGCCATCGGTATTTGGTAGGCGGCCAGCGGCGACGAGTAGAGCAGCCGACGAGATCGTCGTACCGTCCGAAAGTTCGGCGGTCAGGGCGTCATCGCTGGAACCGGCATGGCCGGATACGGCGACGATACGCACGTTATGTTTAATTTCGACACCGGACTCGAGAAGTCCTGCCTCAACTTCCTTGGCGGCGTCTTCATCCTCGCGCGGGAGGACGTGGGCATCTGACGCAACGAGCGTGACCTTGACACCGAACTCAGCCATCATCTGGGCAAATTCAACGCCGATGTATCCGCCGCCAAGAATTGTTAGCGTAGACGGAAGTTCCTCGAGACGGAGGATATCTTCGCTCGTCCACGCACCGGACTCGGCAAGGCCGGGAATGTTTGGCAAGGCCGGCCGCGAACCAAGATTGATGAGTACGCGTTCCGCCGTAAGAGTGCGGGTGCCGCCGTCTTCGAGAGCGACATCGACGGTGCGGGGGCCTGTGAAGCGGGCCTCGCCGCGAATGAAATCAATGCCGGGAGCAGCAAACATCTTCTCGTGAGCTGCCACCATCGCGCCAACGATACCTTCCTTGTGGGCGCGCAGAGCGGTCAAATCGACAGCAGCGTTCGATGTTCCCGTGATGCCAAAAACGCTGTCGGTACGCGTATCGGCCATGCGGCGGGCAGACGCCACCAGCGACTTCGTCGGAATACATGCAACGTTAATGCATGTGCCTCCAACGAACTTGCGCTCAACCATCGCGACTTTCCAGCCAGCCTTAGCTTGCGCCATTGCGAGGGATTTCCCGGCTTTACCGCCGCCGACGACGAGCAGGTCGAATGTTTCCATGTGTGCCTCCTAGCGGATATGTCTCCGAGGTGAGTATAAGGGCGGAAGGCCAGGCTCGGAAGGAGATTCTCTCGGGGACGAACGGGGAATATCGGATCGGGCTGTGAGTGTGTGCAACGTGGCGAAGGGGATCGTGTGCGAAGGTGCGTGGGCACGAACGATTAACGACGAATTCCGCGCGTGAAGGTCGCGTGAGAAATGGTGGAATCGGTGGAGTGCGCGGCCGAGGTTTCCGGTGGGCACGCAGTGTACAGCATCATGCGGTGCGAAACCTGAGTGTGGGGCATGCGTGGTAGCTAACGTGGCGAGCGGCGAGGTTTCTTCAGCGGCGTGTGGCACGCAGTGTACGGCATTGCTTGCAACGTAGATATTTCGCCAAAAGGCGAAGAAGAAGGGCTTTGGCGACATCCTGCGGGAAAAGTGCCATATATGCGATCGTAATGTAATGAGTGACATATGAATGTGGAAATTCTGTTGCCTCGAGAAACCGCTAATACACTAATTAGGTAATTCGCATCGCAGTCGTGAAATGTGTTCAAGGTCGCCATTTTTGACATGATTGAATTCACCTCAATCATATAGATGTGTAAAAATTTTTACACATCTATATGCTGGTAAAAAAACTGCAAGAAATACCTTGAGTGTGACCCAATAGTCCATAGTTGAAAACTGTGGGTGGAGAGGTGAAAAAGCTACATATCAGCAGGTAGGAAGCTTGTTGATCTATTCCGACTAAAAATGTGATCTCTACTTATGTGACTAATCATTGACATTCTTGGAAGACGTATGTGAAGCTCGTCGACAGGCGGATTCTTCATGAATCCTCATATTACCCATATTCAATGAAAGGATATAGGGCTAGCTATAATGGCAATGCATAAGAATGATCCATCGGGCACTCGTCCCGGCAAGCGCGTCGCGAATATCGCACTCGCCTCAGCACTCTCAACAGTCCTCACATTCGGCACAGGCGCCTTCATGGCAGGCTCGGCCTTTGCTGCGCCGCAGTCGAGCGTCAATATGCTCACAGCGACTGATGCTGCACTCCTTCCCCCGACCGACGACTCAAACTCGGTCACCGTCTCGACGGCCGACGAGCTGTGGAACGCGATTGTTCAGAGCGATGCCTCCGTCATTAAGATCGCGGCAGACATCGATCTCAATACGTCGACACTGACAGGGGCGGGCGATAAATCCCCCTAAAGAATGGATCGCGACAGCACGTCACAACAAAGGCGGCTCGCGACATTACCTTCGAATCAGCTACTGAGGGTGTCCGCTACAAGGTTGACTTCGCTGGAAATGCCTTGAACTTCCAGGGAACCGGCACGGTTACGTTCAAGAACCTCGATATGTTCGGCCACACGTACTTCGGCATCATCTCTAACGCTGCGAAATACAACCTGGAAAACATTAGCTACACGGGTGCACAGGCTATTTACGTGCAAGCTAACCGTACAGCGGCCATTGACTTCTATGGTGACATCGACATCAAATCAGTCGACAGCTACGTGACAGGAATCGGTGGCTCAACGAAGTCGTATGAGTCACAGACGAACGGTAACCAGGCAATCGAAGCTGATACTGCTGTATTTAAAGCGGGCAGTAACGTCAAGATGTCGACGGTCGGCGGACACGTCCTCCAAATCTCCAACAGCGGTGAAGGTGTAACTCTCGAAGAAGGAGCACAGGTCACACTTGAACCGCACATGAACCGAAACTCGATTGAAGGTGCCCCAACAGGAACCGCGTATGCGTTGAATCTGCAGGGGTCAAAGCCAGTCAATATCGCTGATGGTGCCTCCTTGAACATCGACCTCAATACTGTCGCAGGCGACAAGAAGCTTGCCGGAGCGATCTACATCTCCGGAGCGGGAGCGGTCAATGTTCAAGACGGAGGAAGGCTGAACGTTACCTCTAACGGCGCATGGGGTACAGGTGACACCAGTGTTGCGATCCGTCTCGCAGGAAGTGGATCGTCCATTAACGTTGGCAAAGGCTCGACCTTCAACTTTGATGCTCAGGGCCTTGGTGCGTACACAGGCAACATCATTTCCCTCGGAAGTGGTGCATCGTTTAATGCGAACCCCTACTCAACGACGACACTGAAAGCCGATGGTAGCGGAGCTCTGAAACTCCTCGCTGTTTCGGGCGGCACCTTCACGGTTGACCAGCCAACACTGTTTGATGTTGACCTCACGGGCAACTCAAACGCGAGCGCTCGTCTGATGAACTCCGGCTCCGTCAGTGTCAACAACTCGAAGCAACACTTTGAGGATGGAAGCTATTCGGCTCCTATCGATACGCTCGAAATTGCCTACACCAATGGAAACGGTGCGGTCAAAAGCGTCATATCAGCTACCCAAGAATCGGAAAACAAAATCACATCCGAAATCGCGGGTAAGCAGAAGAAGCTCACGTTTGAGCGGGCAGGAGAAGCCCTCGATATCGTCGATCAGAGTCTCTCGCTCAGTGACGACAACATCCTGACGGGTAAGGTCACTATCGACGACGGCCTCATCGATACTCTTGACGTCACTACCGACGGAGTCCCACAAGACGTCTACGTCAATGTGACTGTTGGCGGGCGACAACTAACCGCAAAGGTTACACCAAACCCGTACTGGCGGGAGACAGGTGTTAACTACCAGCAACTCACGGGCGCCGACGGCACATTCTCCATTGACCTCAATGAATATGCGAGTGCGCTTGCCAACAACGCCACGACAATCGCGGTAAAGGCCACGAAGAATTTCATCGACGACAACGCGTCAGTGACCGTTGGGGATCTGCGTAAGCAGAATCTCATGTACGAGCCTGCGTTCGAAGAATCCACAGTTACAGCTGGAGAATCGGTCGCAGTAAGCCCGACGTTCACAAAGCAGAACACCTCAACTCCAACGACGCCGACCGGTGCGGTGACGTACTCAAAGGCTGATGGAGAAGAATGGATTACCGTTAACCCGAATACGGGAGAAGTAACGGCGAATCCAGCCGCTGATGTGGCCCCGGGCGACTACTTTGCCACTGTCACCGTCACCTACTCTGACAAGACAGTTGATACGGTTACGGCCAAATTCACCGTCAATGAGGTAGCCGCGCCGGTCACTAAGGATGCGTTGAACGCTGAGATTGGTGAGGAAGCGTCTGTGAAGGCCTCCGATGCGTTTAAGAATGCTTCGGGTG
>JADYUX010000007.1 GCA_021532125.1 Arcanobacterium haemolyticum | reverse complement strand
ATCCACCACCACCCCCACATCCACTACCACGCCCGCATCCACCACCCCGCACGACATCGACACCTCCATTCGTAAGCTCGCTCTCCCGGCGCTCGGGTCACTTCTCGCTGAACCGCTCCTCGTCGCTATTGATTCGGCGATGGTCGGCCATTTGGGGACGGCTGAGTTGGCCGGGCTGTCGTTGTCGTCGACGGTTCTCACGACGATCGTCGGGCTGTGTATTTTCCTGGCGTACGCGACGACGGCTGCGACTGCCCGCCTTTTTGGTGCGGGTAAGCCTGATGCGGCGCTGCGTCAGGGAATCGATGGGATGTGGCTTGCGGCTGCTCTTGGGGTTGGCCTGGGTGTGTGGGCTTTTGCGTTCGCTGGTCCGGTCCTTTCCCTCTTTCATCCTGACCCTGATGTTCTCGTCCAGGGAATCTCGTATGTGCGGGCTTCGTCGTTTGGCATGCCGGGGATGCTCATTGTGTTGGCGGCAACGGGAACGCTGCGCGGCTTGGGTGATACGACGACGCCGCTCTATGTCACGACGGCTGGCGCCCTCCTTAATGCCCCTCTGAACTACGTTTTTATTTACGTTGCTTCGTTGGGGATTGCGGGCGCGGGTTACGGTACGGCGCTTGCTCAGACGGCGATGGCTGTTGCGATGTGTGGCGTTGTTGTGTCGAAGGCTCGTCGTTATGGCGCAAAAGTGACGCCTAGCGGCGCGGGTGTGCTTGCTTCGCTGCGTAGTGCGGGGCCGTTGATCGTGCGGACTGTGTGTCTGCGGATTGCGATTTTGTTGCAGATTTCGTCGGCGACGCATATGGGTACGGTGGCGCTCGCGTCGAATCAGATCACGATGAGTGTGTGGAATTTTGCCGCTTATGGTCTTGATGCTCTTGCGACGGCGGCGCAGATTCTTGTGGGTCAGAGCCTCGGTTCGGGTGATAAGCCGCGTGTTCATGCTGTGCTTGCGCGCTGCCTGAATAGGGGGTTGTGGTATGGGTCGTGGCTTGGCGTGTTGGTGCTGGTGTTGAGCCCGGTTCTTCCGCGGGTCATGAGTACAGAAGCAGATGTTCGCTGGCTTGCTACTCAAACTCTGTGGGTTGTCGCTGTCGCGCTTCCTCTAGCTTCTGTGGCGTACATGCTTGATGGTGTGTTGATCGGCGCGGGAGATACGGCCAAGCTCGCGACGTACATGTTTGTGTCGCTTGTTGTTTTTGCGCCGTGTGCTGTTGCGTTGCAATTGTGGGCATCGGGGAGCGTTGGTCAGATTGTTTTGTGGGTGGCGTATGCGGTTGTCTTTATGGCGGCTCGTGGGGCGACGATGTACCGGCGTACGCGTACGGATGCGTGGATGAGGCTTGGCGACGAACGCTCGGCTTAGGCGTGGGAGTTGTCTGGAGGTTCGCCCGGTATCTATGTCGACTATGTAAGTGTGGGGCGCCAAGTCCACACACTTGGCGCCCCACTCAAGCAACGATCATCGGTCCACACTCCGGTGATCGTTCCCATCTGACTGCACTGGCCGCAAGGGAAGGGAACCTTGACGTGCCAGGGGAAAATCTTTTCCAGATGGCTATTCTCATTCGATTATCGCGGGCTGACACCACTCAACCACGTAGGTCAGTGAAGGCGTACCCTCGGCCTGGCTTCACGCACTCAGGAGATGTAGTTACCGTGAACCAGATCGGTGGGTTCCTTCCTGACACCATCTATAGAATCAACTCTTCCTAGGGAACCCATGAGGCAATCCTGGGAATTTCCTGAGACGACGAGGGGGTTGGGGTTCCGCCCGATCACCAACTACACCACCTCATCTCACAAACCGCACCGCGTCGGGCAAAACTTGCATGGTCACCCGCGCTTTGGAATCGTCAAAACCCGCTGGTCACACATGTACACCGCAGGCGTAACCCCAGGAGAACTGAAGCTGCTCGTTCGTCGTCGTCACCCTTATTCGTCGTCAAGATCGCGGCGGCGCCGGAAAACGAGAACCACAAGAGAGATGAACATCACACAAAAGACACCGAGCGCAAGCCACGCCACCGGAAACTCAAAGATCGACCCAATATCCTCGAACCAATCCGACGAATCCGTAGGAGCGTCACTCGCCGCCCCCTCGACCGACACCTGCAACCCAGATAAAACCACGCGACCATCAGCTTTGATCTCAGGCTTCGCCGCCATAGCCGCGGCTAGGTCTATCCGGGCCCACCCCTTGTCAGTGCCCTTCACAAGCGCCCCCGCAGGGTCAAGCGGATAGCCTGCCGGAATTGCCGTCAGAGCCAAAACCTGGCGGCGCTGCGAATCGGTGAGCTCGGGGAACGTCGTCGCCAAAAGATTTTCAGCCCCATTGGGGATAACAAGGTTAGGGTCAGCACGGTCGAGTGGCGAGAAATTAAATGTGAGGCCGTGGCGCGAAATCGTCAGCGCCTGATGCGTCTCATAGTTGTGGCCGTTCGCGATAGACGCTGCAAAACACGAGGCAAGATCCCCGTACCCCAAGGCGTTCGCACAATACCCACCCACGTATGTGCGCAGCTCGTCGCGAGCGCTTTCCACAAGCCCACGAAAATCCTCATCGCTCCACCGAGAGGTCACAATCCGTGTTGCGATCGCTCGCCCAGCCATAACGTCAAGAGGTGAATCGAGGCCGGCAATGATTCCACTTTCGGCCGACACTGCGGCGTGCGCAATAATCTGCGGCCCGATCTCGGGTACAAGCGTCGCTAGTACGTATCCGGCTTCGTAGGTGTACATAGCGTGATCGCTCGGGAAGGACTGCGGCGACAACGAGTCGTAATCGATTCCGTCCAGGCGTGCCACCTGGTCAGGGGCAGCAAAGACGGGGCGCACGGCACTGGAGCGCTCGCGGAGCTGCGCAATTGATCCCCACGATGAGTGGATACTTGGTGTTCCTGCTTTAAGTGCGTCCCGTGAGAGGAGTGCGGTGGTGCGCGGGAGCTCGCCGTTGTTGCTGCCACGCTCGATCGCTCCCGCGAGTTCGCCGCCAAGTGCATCGACGAGAATGGCCATCCCACCAGCGTTGATGTCTTTTACTGCCCTGGCTTTCTGTGACGACGAAGCCCCCGCCTGCGCTTCTATGACGTATGTGAGATTCATGTCGAGGACGTCGTCGTCGAGCGCAGCGTATCCTTCCAACATCCCTGTGACATCTGGGTCGGCGTCGGAGATGTAGGTGGCACCCATGCCACCGGTATTGTCTCCTGAGTTCTCGTCACTGGGCGGTGCCGACGAGCCAGGTTCTGCCGACGAGGTCACCATCGGGGGTTCCGTGTTTGCGGGCTCGCCACGGGTTCCGGTGGTCGTGTCACTATCGTGTGAGGTCGTGGGAGAGGGCGCCGGATTAGCTGGCTCGGCTGATACCGACGGAAGAATGGCGAGGGTCGCTAGGACTGCTGCCGCGACGAAACGCCGAATGCGCACTTTCCCACCACCTTTGGCTCGATGACCGGTGCGTGAAACCGACCATCTTAGAGCCTACCTGTTTCTGAAGGGCGACGAAGAACCAACCTTCAGTTGGTACGAGAATTCCCTCATATGCAGGGGAAGAAATGCTGTAGATATCGGGTCGGAGTCACTCTGACACAAGAATGACCTGTGCATACATCACGTGCATACATCAAGCGGGCGGCAACCCCACGATAGTTGCCGCCCGCTTCATCGGTCCTTCGCTCTGACTGCCGCTCTCTCGTAACAGGGAAACATGTCACGCACACATCATGAGAGCTCAGCGAAGGTACCTCTATTTTGTTATGAGTACCTGTCCATTGTGCTTCGATGATCAGCGGAGTCACGCTCTCCGCGTCATCAACAATCTCTATGTAACACGCCCTCCCTCAAATATCGGTGAAACGAACCTGGGAATTTGTAGGGAATTGAACCCCCAAAAGTGACGTGGAGTACTTTTTTGATGTGGTCGCAAGTCCGCTGGTGGGGGGCCTCGTCGTTCCATCGTATTTTTTCGCCGGTGCACACACGATTTGAACCACGGTATCCTTAAGTTATAAACCACCCTTGCATGTTTGTGTTCACTAGCGCTATCTCCGACGAAGGAGCGATTATGCCACGTATGAATGTTGAGTCATTCAACCTGGATCACCGTACCGTCGCGGCGCCGTACATTCGGATTGCAGACGTCAAGCATCTTCCACACGGTGACACCCTTACTAAGTACGACGTGCGTTTTACACAGCCAAATAAGGCCCATCTTGAGATGGACGCCGTCCACTCTATTGAGCATCTTTTCGCCGAGCTTTCGCGTAACCACAGCGATTCGGTTATTGATTTTTCACCAATGGGGTGCCAAACAGGTTTCTACTTGTTGATGATTGGCGAGCCGGATATCCCAGCGACGATTAACCTCGTCGCCACAACGTTTGAGGATATTCTTGCGGCGTCCGAAGTCCCTGCTGCTAACGAAGTTCAGTGCGGGTGGGGGGCGAATCATTCGCTCGCTGCTGCACAGGCGGCTGTCAAGGAGATGCTTGACAGCCGTGAGGAATGGGTCAATGTGGAGGCGATTCATCAATGACACGAGTTCGCGCGATCGTCCTCGCTGCTCAGGACGAAGAAGTGCGCCCAGTTCTTGAGGCCCTTGAAGCGATGGCGACGAAGCCTGCCAAGCTTGCTTGCCCTATTGCTTCAGCGTGGGTGGCGGCATCGACGCACGGAAACATTGTCATTATCAAGACGGGTATTGGCCTTGTTTCAACGGCTAGTGTCTTGGGGTGGGCGATGGCTCGTTTCACTCCGAAGGTTGTTCTGTTCACGGGAACTGCGGGCGGTTTGGCTGCCGATATTCATGTGGGTGACGTGGCCGTTGGCACGTCGTACGCCTACGGTACTGCTGATGCGACAGCGTTTGGATACAAGCGGGGTCAAGTTCCAGGTCAGCCAGCTGTTTTTGAGGGCGCTCGCGATCTTCTAGAGCATTGCACTCTCGATTTGCGGCCTGGTCAGATGCTGAGTTCAGACGCTTTCGTGACCGCGAAGAATGTCGGCAACATGCGTGAGGAATTCCCAGAGGCTCTCACAACCGACATGGAAACAACTGCTGCCGCTCAGGTGTGCGCCGCGTGGGGCGTCCCGTTTATTGCCGTTCGCTGCGTATCAGATTTGTGTGGGCCTGTGGCTGATCAGGATTACCATATGGAGCTTGATCGGGCGTCGAAGCGTGCGGCGGATGCGGCGATTGATTTGTTGCAGTATTTGGCTGAGCCGGTTCCTTCTGGCCCGCGTCAAAAGTTCTCGGAGTTGCTCCTTACGCTGGGGCTTCTCATGGTGTTCGCTCGCATTAACAAGTTGGAGCCTGCCGGCATCGACGAGGCTGACGCTTCGGCCCGTGGTGATTTGTTGGAGAATCTCCCTGCGGGTTCTGATGGGCTTGTCGACGAGATTCTTGGGCTTGCGGGTGCTGCACGTGCGGCGATCCAGGAGGATTCAAGCCTGACTCTCACGGCTAAGCAGTACGACCACGAACGAGCGAAGATCGCTCAGGAGCTGGGCGTTGATACTGGCCGGGGTAAGCTCGCGTGGCCTCCGACGTCGCAGACGATCATCAAGCGTTTTAATGGCTACTGGAATGATGCTCTGACGCATGTTGGTCTCATGGCTCAGTCGGGCCGTAAGCGCGGAGGATTGAAGTTCTCTGATAAGGATTACATCCAGGCTTTGCGCATGTTTTCCACGTGGTCGGCGAAGCGTGGTATTGCGCCGTCCTATAAGTCGTATCAGGTGTGGATAAAAGACACGGGCCGCCAGGGGAGCGTTCCTTCGGGTGCTGCTATCCGCCAACGTTTTGGTTCGTGGCGCGCAGCGGCACACGAGGCGCAGATTTAATGTTGTTGACGTGGGGGTGGCACGGTTGGTGCCACCCCCACGTGTCTATCAGCCTCGAACGCACTTGACGACGACCGTTTGGTAACTCGCCTCTGACGCAGGGCGCTTCATTCCACCCAGCGTATGCCGTTCAACGCGTATGACTCGGCCATCTAGGGCACGCGCCTTTAGGCTGCTCCGATCTGCCGCATAAGCCATGAGCAGATGAACGCCTGCTGGCGCCACCGCGCATAGCGGCCCGACTTCCCAGCGTGCCCGGCGACCATCTCAATGTGTTCGAGGATCGGGCGGTTCAGAGGATCATTTGTGGTTGTTTCACGAAGGATCTGCACCCATTTCGTCGGCTCGACGTACGACACACGAATGTCATTAAGCGACGTCGTGGCAAGGATTGCCGGGTATTCTCGCGGCGCCACATTTTCTGTGGGCGAGTACGACTTCATGTAGGAGTAGACCTCTGGATCCTCAATCGGATTCCCCCATTCTTCCCATTCACCTGCGGTAAGCGGGAGTTCCGGTTTGAGCATCGTGGTGAGTGAATCGACGAAGGGCACGCCCGCGTGGATTGCGCGGAAACGCTCGGGGGCAAGATTTGCTACGACGCCCATGAGCATCCCGCCTGCTGAACGCCCATCTGCACAGAGGCGCTCTGGTGCCACCCAGCCAGATTCGATCATCCACGTGGCCGAATCGACGAAGTCAGTGAAGGTATTTTTCTTTTCGAGCATCTTGCCGTGGAGATACCACTGCCGGCCTAGTTCACCGCCACCACGGATGTGGGTCCAGCCAATGACGACACCACGCTCAAGCATCGAGATGAGGTGCGTACGGAATAGCGGATCGTTGGATACCTCGTAGGAACCGTATCCGTAGATATATCCGGGATGTGTGCCGTCTGCCTGGATATCGCGGCGCCGGATAATCGCCAGGGGAATGTGTGTGCCATCCGCAGCGGTAACGTGAACGCCTTCTTCCACGTAGTCCTCTGGATTGTAATTCGGCACCTCGGTTACTTTGAGCTCACTTACGCTCTCGCTCGGCACGTCGTAACTGTAAACGGTGGACGGACGGAGCACTGATTCTGTGGCGAAGATGAACTCCGTGCTTTCCCACCACGACGGCGGGAAAGCAGTGGTTGTCGACAATGGGCGGGTTGGAATCGCGACCGCCTGGCTCCAAATGTGACGCTCGTGCGGCTCGCGGTATGTCACTTGCGTATCCACGGTGCCTGCAACGGCGGGCGAGCGGCGCGCCACCCGCAGCGACGTCTCTCCTCCGCTGCGCATCGACACAACGAAGAAATCCCGGAATGCTTCAACACCGCTGATACGTTCACCCTCGTTCGGGGTGAGGATACTGACCCATTCCGACGACTTCGATGTGCGGATCGGTGCCGTCGCCACCTCAAAATCGGCGACATTCGCGTTGTGTGTAATGAGGAGATGATCGCCCGCCGGCTCAACCACATATTCGAGGCCGTGGCTCCGCCAGCACACCACGATCGGCTCCGAAAGTGGCTGGCCTGTGGAGACGAGGCGAACCTCCGTTGTTGTGGAGGACTGCGACGTGATAACAACCCACTGCCCGTCACGAGAGGGCACATGCCAGATCTCAAACTTCGGATCGTCCTCCTGGAAAATCAAGCGGTCCGATGCCGGATTCGTCCCCACTTCGTGCAACCACACTTGGTAGGTGCGCCACGATTCGTCGACTTTTGCGTAGAAAATTGACGACGAATCCGCCGACCACGCGAGGCCGTAACCCGCGCCAGACACGGCATCGTCGACAACAACACCACTATCAATATCGAAAATACGTAAGGTGAAGTGCTCGTCGCCAAGGAAATCTACGCCGAGTACACCAATCTTGCCGTTAGGTGCGGGTAAGAATTCCGACGTTGAGAAAAACTCCCGGCCTTCCGCGAGCGCATTGCCATCCCAGACCAACTGCTCGTCGCTAAGCCCAGCGACGACCTCTGCCACTGAGGGGCGTGGGCCGGATGCCGGTACACGATATTCGGCCGGGTACTGCTTGCCTTTCCACGTACGGCGGTAGTACCACCAATTGCCATCGCGCTGAGGGACCGTTGTGTCGTCTTCCTTTGTACGCGAGGCAATCTCATTCGTGACCTGCTGCGTAAGATCCTCAATATCGGCCGTGCGGAGCGCGGTCCATGCGTTCTCCGCCTCAAGCAGCTCGATCAGCTCCGGGTTTGATTTATCCCGAAGCCACTCATAGTTATCGACATACACATCGCCATGAAACTCGCGGCGCGTAGGCACTTTCGCGGCAACCGGAGGGCCGCTCGGCACTGGCTGAATCTGGTCTGCTTCACTCATGCCAGGATTCTACCTGGGGCTAGCGACAGAATTTTTCGGGTTTTTGACGCTGACGACGAGGCCCCGCACCTAGCGTCGAGCGAACTTTTGCGACTGCTCCACAGCCAAACGATCACACAATTCATTAGCTGCGTCGCCGGCATGGCCCTTGACCCATTCGACCTCGGTGCGCCCACGACGCCCCTCGTAGAGCGTCAATAGGCGTTCGACAAGCTCCCGGTTTTTCACAGGCTTACCGTCCGATTTCTTCCAGCCCTTCCGCCGCCATCCTGGCGCCCACTTCGTCATCGTATTAATCACGTATTGCGAATCGCATCGAATGAGCAGATCGACATCCGGGCCAACAAACTCAAGCCCCTCGATAAGTGCCGTCAGCTCCATGACGTTATTTGTCGTGGACGCGGCGCCACCCGCCGCACGCGCACCACTGACCTGCTCAACCCACGCCCAACCGCCAGGGCCAGGGTTACCTGAGCAGGCGCCGTCAGTTGCAATCACCGCATCAAATCCAGGCGCGATCATCCCCACTGGACCATCAGACCGTGACGTGCCCCGCGCCTGCGATTCCTTACCCGAAACACCTGCCGGTTCGTCGTCGATATCAAAACCGCCCTCAACACCAAGCTCAGCATCGCGAACGTCAGCTATCGCGAGATCCTCACCGAAAAGCGTCGATTCCCACCCATCCGGCTCCCGATCGCACATGGTTTCTGGCAAAGCCTGAACCATTCCCACACCTTCGAGAAGACGAACCACATCCGGGTGCCATAGCGTCGTTGTCGCTCCATCTGCCGTCGACGTCACGGCAAGAGAGTGACGCAACGCAAGCGTTGAACCATGAGAACCCTGAGCCAAGCCAAGCTGCGCCAAGACATCGAGAACATCATGCGTGCCCAAACGAAAAACATCCGCGAGCTCGGAGATCGGAAGCCAGTTTGTCATACGTCTAGCCTAAAACATGCGTCTCGCCCAAAGCATGGGAGACAGCTCGCCGCGCTCTACTGCTTAGATTCACAACACATACCGCCCACATACCGCCCACACGAGCAGCACATACCCACCCATACTTACGGCGCACAGCCACCTACATGCACAGCACACGCGGCCCCGAAATATGAACATCACCTCCAACCTGTCATCGACCGCCACCGTCCAGGTAAATTAGATATGTATTTGCGCCAAAGGAGAGGTCATATGCTGCCCCTGTCTGCCTATCGTGAGGCAATCCATCTCGACGAACCCGTTCCGCCCCCCGATCCCGCCCCCCGATCCAACGCGGAACTCGTCAACATTGCGCTCAATGGTCTCGAAGGCCGCCGAGCCACCGATGACGACCCCGACCGCGCTATCTACACCATGAGCGGCCTCTACAAAACGATGCGCGAAGAACTCATCGAGCGCACACCTGGCCCGCTCCCCGAGGACGTTTCGCACGCCATTAACGTGCTGCTCTACCGCCACTCCGCGCACCTTGGCCGTACAACAGGCGCCAACCTCATGCGCATCTCCGAAATGTGGCCGAGCTCGGATTACTCAGCGGCACGCAACGTCGCGATTTGGCGCGGTGACGTGCGTGAGCTCGTCGCTGATGCCGTTGTCAACGCGGCACTGCCGGACCTCCTCGGCTGCCACGATCCGAATCACCCCTGTATCGATAACCACATCCACGGCCAGGCCGGCCCGTGGATGCGCAACGACTGCGCCATCATTCACGAGATGCAGGGAACCGATGAGGAAGTTGGCGGCGCCAAACTCACCCGAGCCTACCGCCTGCCCTCCCGCTACGTCCTCCACACAGTCAGCCCTCACGTGGGGCCGGAAGGCGTTACCGACGAAGATCGTGCAGCCCTCGCCTCGTGCTACACCTCCTGCTTGGATCTCGCTCTCGAAAAGGGCGATATCCACACCGTGTCCTTCTGCGCTCTCTCAACCGGCGCCAACGGTTTCCCGTTCGAGGAAGCCTCGCGTATTGCCCTATCCACTGTAAGTAAGTGGCTCGCCAAGCACGGCACCGACGTCATTCAGCTCGTCATCTTCAACATTTTCGAAGATCACGACGCGGAGCGTTACACGAAGGTCATCTCCAACTGGATTGAAGACTAATGGCTACAGAATCGCACGGGCTCAACGATGCAGGCCCTGACGCTACGAACGGATTGAGCGGAGATACGTCTCTGCAGGATTCCGTTGAGCTTGCCGGAACTCCACTCGCTTCCACGAACAGTGGGGCGGCCACCTCGGCACCTAAGAGCAGCCGGGTCAATACTCTGACTGTCAGCCTCGTCGCCGTGATTGCGATTCTTATCGTTGCGCTCGTGTTTGCGCTTATTCGCCCGTGGGACAACGGCTCGTCGGCCTCCGAGGGAAGTCATACGGGCGCAGGCACGGCCACTGCTTCTGCGCAACCTGCTGCGAACCTCGATTCTTTCCAGAGCGCCGAGGCGGATATCGCATCTGAAAAAGGTTGGGTGGCCGGTACGGATTACATTCCGTCGCAGGCTGCGGGAGCACGCCAGGCGATCGCTAGCCTTCCCAAGGCTGATGACGCCTCGGGTATGGCGCTTGGGCCGGCGGATGCGCCTGTGTTCGTGCGTGTATTCGCAGACTTCTCGTGCCCCATCTGCGCGAGGCTCCACAATGATTCCTTCAAGCAGCTTGAGGACATAGCACGGGCCGGGGATATCCGTTTGGAGTATGCGAACTTTGTGATTTTTGATCAGCAGTATGGTTCGGGCAAGCCTGCGCGTGGTGCTCTCGCCGCAGCGCAGCAGGGCAAGATGTGGGAGTTTATCGACACCGTCTTTGCCGCCGCTGGTGAAGGTGACCACCCGGTGTACACCGACGAATCTGTGGCAGCTTTCGCTCAGCAGGCGGGTGTTCCCGACATGGCCGCCTTCGCTACGGCCTATGCTTCCCAGGAAGTCGCCGATGCTGTATCGCAGCAGACGACGATGGCGACGAATCTCGGGCTCACGGGCACTCCTGCCATGCTCATCGGGTCGTCGTTTATCGGTGGATATGCCGATCTCTCTGCGATTGAGGGCACGATCTCTATGCAGAAGGAACTTGCTCAGGCTGGCGTCGAAGGCTGACACGCCTTCGTCGCCGTCGCGTGCCGGAGGCCACCTCGACCGCATACCTACGGCTCTTATTCGCGTGCCTGAGGCCCTTCGGCGCCTGCACGTGTGTGGATATGGCGGTCGTCATGCGCACCGGAACCCTTGTTGCCCGCCGGCTGTGTACATCTTGTCTCACTTGTCCAAGATGCACACAGCCGGCTCTTGCATCTGGCCCTGCCTGGCTAGCCGTGGCGGGCCGAACTTAGTCCTGCTGCCATGTGTTCCACAGGCGGGCGTACTCACCCTTGGCAGCAACTAGTTCGTCGTGACTGCCTAGTTCTGCGAGCCGTCCATCGATCATGACGGCGACCCGATCGGCGTCGTGTGCCGTATAGAGCCGGTGAGCAATTGACATAACTGTGCGCCCCGCAAGCACATTGGCAAGTGCACGTTCGAGGGAGCGCGCAGCCGTAGGGTCAAGCAATGACGTGGCTTCGTCGAGCACGAGGATGTCCGGATCGAGAAGCACGATGCGCGCAAGTGCTATCTGCTGCGCCTGCCCCGGAGTCACTTTGAGCCCGCCTGAACCGACCCGCGTTTCGAGCCCGTCCTCCAGCGAGTCAATCCATTCGCCGGCTTCAACCGCGTCAAGCGCCAAGTGAAGTTCCTGTTCGGTGGCTTCTGGTTTCGCAAGGCGGAGGTTATCGGCGATTGTTCCGACGAACACGTGGTGCTCCTGGGTAACGAGGGCGACGATGCTGTGGCGTTCCTTTTCACTGATGTGAGTGACTTCAGCTCCGCCGATAGTGATGCTCCCTGATGTGGGTGCGTTAATCCCCGCGATCAGGCGGCCCAAGGTGGATTTGCCAGCACCGGACGGCCCGACGATTGCGAGGGTTTCACCAGTGCGGACATTGAGCGTGACATCGTGGAGTACATTGTCACCACCGGTATAGGCGAAGCTCACGTCGCGGATGACGAGCTCATCACTGTGTGGAATCTGGCTGCTAGAGGAAGTCGCCTCGTTATCGTGGGGCGAATCTTCGTTTTTCGCGCTAGTCCCATCCTCCTCGCCGGCACTGTCGTCGTCTTTCACTTCTTCCACGCCGAAAATACGGGCAAAAGAGACCATCGCGAATTGGGCCTCGTCGATCCACCATCCGATCTCGTTGAGCGGCGACCGAAGCTGCTGTGCGTACAGAGCAACGGTTGTGACTGCCCCAATCGTGGTGAGCCCTTTCCCGATGAGGAAAGCACCCCAGAGGACGGCAATGATGATCGGCGTAAGAACTGTCGTCATCATGCACGCCATGAACATTCCTCGCATCCACGCCGTATAGCGTTCGTTGCGCCAGAATTCTCGGATGAGGGTGTCGAGACGCGAAACTCGGTTACGTCCAAGGTTGATGGAATCGACTGTTCCTCCTTGTTCGATGGCCTCGGATACAACGCCGGATGTGCCCGCCCAGAGCGCCGAAGCAGCAAGATATGCGGGGATTGTTCGCTTCAAGTACCACCTGATGACGATGGTCATGGGGATAAGTGGAACGAGGACGACGAAGCCCACACGGGGATCTGCTACGAATGCAGCCACCATCGTGACGACGATGGTGAGAACCAGAACGATGAAGCGAGAGATACCGCGCTGAATGAATACGGCAACGCGGTCAATATCGTGGGTTGTGCGCCCGAGAAGATCACCTGTGCCCGCAGATTCCACGATGGATAGAGGTAGGTGCGTCACTGCGTAGACCACTCGGTTACGCAGAACCATGAATACTCGCTCACCGAGTTTCATTGCTTCCCGTTCACCAAAGAACGCCAGCACTCCTTGGAGGATGACGACGATGAACACCGAGATGATCACCTTGCGTAGGTAATCCGTTGTTGTTCCCTCACTCACGGCGTCGATCGCTCGCCCAATTAGTTGTGGGGTCACAATCGCGGCCAAGGCGACTGAGAGTTGGAGAAGGATGACAAGCGCGAACTTCCCACGGAATCGGCGCAGGATTCCGCCGATATTGCGCCATACCGTTGCGCTTGAGGCGGTTGGTAGTCTCATTTCTCCTCCTCATCTCCAGATTCACGGTGGACCACTGCGAAGTAGTCGGCACGTTTGAGCATGTCACGGTGCTTGCCACGGGCTACTTCGTGGCCGTCGTTCACGAGCACCACTTCATCGCATCGATCGAGGACGAGCGGTGATGACGTGACAATCACGGTTGTTGCTCCAGCGCGTTCGCTTGCGAGGCGTTCGGCGATCCGTGATTCGGTGTGAGAATCGACTGCGCTTGTCGGTTCGATGAGTACCGCGACGGCGGGCCGGTGAGCCACGGCTCGTGCCAAAGCTACGCGCTGGCGTTGCCCACCGGAGAGCGAACGGCCACGTTCAGCGACATTGCCATCAAGCCCTCCGCGTACTGAGCTGAGGACATCGTGGGCATCTGCCACTTCCAATGCCTCGTGGAGGTGCGAATCGATCGGTCGGGCGCCCGGAGATTCTTCGAAGAGCGCACGGCTATCGCCTTCAAACTCGTAAATATCGGCAATCTGTTCGCGCACATCGCGCGGCTCGATGTCGTCGGCCTCGGGGCCGAGCAGCCCCGACCGTAATGTGCCAGTGAAGAGCTCCGCAATGGCGCCAGAGAGCACGATGTTGCGCCGCACTTCGTCAATAGGGACGCTACGCAAGTCGATATCCCCGGCATATGTTGTATCTGCGTCGTCAACACGCGTGAGGCGCGTGGCGATGCCCAATGTTTCTGCGGGATCGAGGGAGACAAGAGCTGTGAGCTTTCCACCCTCAACACGCACCCCCGACGTTGCATCGGTGAGTGACGTGTGTTGCCAGTCGATATGCGGGGGTTCCGAGCCCACAGCTTCGTCACTCACAAGAGGTTGAGCTGAGAGGATCCGTGAGAGCTTTTTAGCGCCAACCCACCCGCGAGTGCTGACTTGGATCGTCATTCCAATCGACGAAATGGGCATTGAGAGGAACGCTGTGTAACCGTAGAACGCGAATAGATCGCCAGGGCTCATTGCACCTTCGTAGGTGGCAAGCAAACCTCCACCGACAACGACAGCCGTGAACAACGCGGGGCCAGCCGTTTGAATGGCGTAAAGAGTTGCGCGGAAAACGGCTACCCGGAAGCCCGCCTGCATAACGTCTTCAGACTTCGCGCGATACTTCGCGTTGTACACGTCTTCACCGCCGACGCCGCGCAGCACGCGCAAGCCCACCACTGCATCGGAGGCAAGCGTGGTGAGTTTTCCTTGTTCTTCGCGCTGTTCAGCGATCTTCTTCTGCATCGGTTTGACGATGAAAGTAATCCCCACCATGAGTATCGGCAGGCCAATGACGACGAAAAGGCCGAGTGGAACCGAAACTCTCAACATGAGGTAGGCAGCCACGATAAAGGCGATGAACGAACCAACGGCATCGGGCACGAAAGCCAGGAGCATACCAATTTTGTCGCCGTCAGTCGTGACTGTGGTGACGATATCTCCCGAGGGTAGTTCTTTTGATACATCGGTGCGGCGCATGAAGACCGTGCGGACGAGCCGCCGCATGGGAACCCATGTTCCTCGAAGCCACAGGAGATTCGATACGGGCTCGCTGAGCATCGTCAGGGCGATGACGAGGATGAGCGCGAGAGCTTTGACCGTGCTCGGAATGAGCTGCGTTGTTATACCGCGATCGATTCCGGCATCGAGCATCTCACCCACTGCCTGCGCAAGGAGAGCTGTCGATGTGTAGGAGAGAGCAACGATGAGTACCGAGACGAGGATGAGCTTCCAGTTGGTGCGGAAGACGTAGCGGATGAGCGCCCCAGGCTCTGTGGGAACGAGTGGAGGCTCGGCCTCGGGCTCGCGCATGAATCCGGGCCATTCACGCGGAGTGGGCCCTGTAAGTACAGTCTTTTTCTCACGCATGACGCTCGCTCCTTTCCATACGCGCTTTGTTTCTGACGGACGACGAGGTGATGCGTCGAACGCTACTACTCGCCTGCGACATTTTTAGGCGCATTTTTTCTTCCGTGGGTGGCTGTTTCATTTTTAGCGACGACGAACGTACCTGGTTCGTCGTCACGACAATTGGGGAGGGATTCGTCGTCAAAATCGACGAATCGTCGAATGTCGTCGTCCTTCTTCGTGGCGACGAACAACCTGCTTGTACTCCAGAATCTTCTGGGAAATTCATTGGCGTGCTCTTCACGGTTACGCCATGCCATCGGCCTATACGCCGGCTGCGTCTGCAACGGAGGGGAGTTCAGACCTGCACCGATAGGGGCGGCAAGGCAATCGAGAGATAACTCGATGGGACACAAAGATTATGGGCAAACTACGTTTGCTGAGGCTGGGCTGAGATAACCCGTGTATAGCGATATGAACGCTACGCGATCGACCTAATTGTCAATGCCTGAGCTGTGGGCTCGGCTCCTCGAAATCATCGACCCAGCTTTGCGACGCAAGGGGGAAGGAAAGTGCATCCACACGTGTGATAAGCATCGTCACTCTCCTTCACTACTCGGGCGTGATTGCGATTGCGTGGAATTCCGAGCGTTTCCACCCAAATATAGTGCTCAAGGGGGGAGTTGAACCCCCACGCCCTTTCGGGCACACGGACCTGAACCGTGCGCGTCTGCCTATTCCGCCACTTGAGCAAGCGACTTCACTACCAGAGTTTTACCATGATATTTAGCAAAAAACGATAGTGCAGCGTCTGAAAGCTTAGCGGTTGACGGCCCCTCATGACAAAGCCGATTCATGTGTACCACGTCTCAACCACGCAGATCGAACGGCGGTTTCTCCCCGCAATGTTGCACAGATGTTGCACGACGCGCTGCCATACACCGCTCGGTACGCCTACCACACCGGCGTTCGTCGTCCCTCAATTACGGCCCACCTCGTCACGCCATTCACCCCACCTCCACGGAATACGCGCACATTCACAAGCGAGCACCATAGCAACGACACCCATCTCACACATTCCCACTTTCCCTTGCAATACCGCCCTTTTTGCCACTAGTAGGGTTCCCTTCCCTTCCTATCTTTCATCCAGAGTTGGCCATAGCATCGCTGTAGACACGAAGAAATCCAGATTTCGGTGCGTGGCTTCCACAGGAAGGAGAACCTCATGAACCCGACAGAGGCTTCACATGTACCTTCACAATCGCGTTCCATGCTAGGAACGACACCGAGCACGGAGTTACCAACTGCCATCTCGGAGGGCCCCACCACACCAAAGTCGTCGGCGAAGTTCTGGCAGAAGATTGAGAAGAAGGAGCTTGCCCGCGTTATCGTCGTTGCAGCATGTGCTGCCGCGATTACTCTCGGACTGACGTGGCCAACACCGAGCGTGCCTGCAATCGCCCTCGTCGGCCTCCTTGTTGGCTGCTGGAACATTCTCGTTGAGGCATGGCACGATCTTCGAGCTCGCCGCATGAGCATGGAATCGGCGATGCTCGTCGCGATCGCGGCAGCGGCGATTATTGGCGAATGGGCAACGTCGCTCCTCATCACACTCTTTGTTCTTCTTGCCGAGATTCTCGAAGAATTGTCGATGAGCCGCGGGCGCGACGCCTTGACTGATCTTCTTTCTTTCCTACCCGAGGAGGTACTTCTCAAAGACGGCACTCGTCGCCCCTTGTCGGAAGTTCAGCCGGGCGACATCATCGTCGTCACGCCTGGAGGAAACATTCCGGTTGACGGTGTCGTCATGAGCGGCTCGTCCACACTCGATCAGTCCCGCATTACTGGCGAGCCCCTCCCCGTGGACGTCGGCCCCGGCGATTCCGTCATGGCTGGATCTATCAACTACGTTGGTGCTCTTGAAGTTCAAGCCCAGCATGTTGGCGGCGATTCGTCGTTCGGAAAGATTGTCGAAGCTGTACGTAAGGCGCAAGATTCCCAGCCTCCCGCCCAACATATCGCTGACCGCCTTGCGACATGGGTCATGTATATCTCCCTCGCAGGAGCAGCATTGACCTTCCTCCTGACGCGGGATAGTCACACAGCAATCTCCGTTGTTGTCGTGGCGGGAGCTTGTGGCGTTGTGGCAGGAACACCCCTCGCAACCCTCGCCGCCATTGCTCGGATTGCAAAACGAGGTGCGTTCGTCAAAGACGGTGCGCATTTAGAGGCTCTTTCCGAAATTGACACGATCGTATTCGACAAGACTGGCACCCTCACGAGGGGCGTACCTGAAGTTTGCGCTGTCGAATCGGTTTCTGGTTTTTCCGACGACGACGTCCTCGCTTACGCTGCTGGTGCCGAAGCGTTTTCGGAACACCCCCTCGGTCAGGCAATTGCTGACTATGCGCGCGGGCGCGGGGTTGCCATCCCCGAAGCCAGCGACTTTGACTACACTCCTGGACGCGGCATCACTGCAACCGTCGATGGAAAGCGAATAAGTGCCGGAAATTCGTCGTTCGTCTCGTCACCGAGCAAGCAGGACGACACCGGCGTTTCCCTGGCAGATAGGGTCCCTTCCACCAGAGTAAACGTCGCGATTGACGGAGTTTTCGCCGGACATATCATGCTCCGCGATTCCGTGCGAGAATCGGCCCCTGGGGCGATGACACGTTTACGCCGGCTCGGCCTGCGCTCCCTCATGATTACGGGAGATCAACGCGCCACAGCTACTGTCGTTGGGAAAGAACTGAGGATCGACGAGGTTCACGCCGAGCTCCTGCCGGAGGACAAACTCGCGATCATTAACGACGAGAGAAAAGCCGGGCATCGCCTCGCAATGGTTGGCGACGGAGTTAATGATGCGCCCGCACTTGCCTGCGCGAACGTAGGTATCTCGATGGGGTCAGGAACAGCCATTGCTCAAGAGAGCTCCGATGTTGTTCTCGTAAGCTCCGACCTCGGCGACCTTGCCTGGGCTGTCGAAGTTGCTCGTCGCGCTCGTCGTATCGTTATGTTCAACTTTGTTGGCACGATTCTCGTGGACGCAGTCGGTATGGTGCTTGCGGCCCTTGGGTATCTCGATCCGACCGCCGCAGCCCTCGTTCACGTCGGCAGCGAAACCGCCTTCATCATCAATTCTGCACGTCTGATTCCGGGAAAGAATCTCAACGCGCGTGCTCGATAACCGCATGCGTTGATAACGCCGAGCTCCAACCCGAGATAAATGAAAAGTGGGCCCGCCTCTCTTGAGACGGGCCCATATGTCACTCAGCGCGACGATCATTCCTTCGTGATCTCTGCCTTCTTCGTGCGAAGCACACCAAAGCCCAAGATTCCGAGAATTACCGCCACGATGATTGCGCCGATGCCCACGTAAAGGGCGATCGAACCAACGAGCCACCAACCGTAGGCATTGAGGAGCGTACCGCGAAGGGTGTCACCCATGAACATCTGCTGACGCTGCTGGCCGAGCTTCGTCACCGTTTCCTGATCAGCGTTTTCGTCCTTCGAAAGCTTGGTGTATTCACCAGAGACTTCTTCGTACGTCTTGCCACCAGCAATGTTCTGCATGTGTTCCCAGATGTAGTTATCTGCGAACGCCTTGGCCTGTGGGCCCGTGGTGAGCTGCTCGCCGATGAAAGGCTCAAGTGCCTTCTGGGATTCTTCGGGCAGCGAGGAGATCGATTCGGCCGTTGGCATGTCGATCTTTTCCTGGGCGAGCTGGGAGCTGATGAAGTTGTGCGCGAAGTTTCCGCCGACGATGGCAGCGATGCCAACGATGAGGAGAACTACCGAGAACACCTTCGCGAGCGCGCCGTAAACAGCCTTCTGCATGTTGTCTCAATTCCTTGAATGTAGGGACAGTCTCCGAGACCCGTATTTGCCGAGGTCGGAGGGGCTACAAAGAGCCGACGCATCATCGTATGAAAAGTTCCATCTACAAACAATAGGCTGCGACGTAAGTTCGGACACACTTACCTGTACGGTAAATGGGTTTTAGAAAAGAGGTCTCTTTTGGAACGACGAACATGTGACAACCTTGTGTGAATTTCCCCACCATATTTCACACCACACAACCCGCACTAAGCTCAACACGACGCCATTCCCCACCCCTCGCGAGCGTGCGCAACGCCCATATATTTAAAACTAAACAATATTGGGAGCAATTATTGGACTTTTGACCAGCGCCTATTTGACGTACATGCGCAACCAAGCCGACGTGACAGCAGAAACCCTTTCCTCTCCAACCTTTTTAGACACAATTATTGACACTGAAACCTTTAGAAATTAAGATTCTCCTCCGCTTGGTTTCTGGATAGCCTCCATATAGTCTGTGGGCACAATTCCCGCGATTTGGAGGCCCTTATGACCCCCTCAACACATCAACGACAACTGAGAAGGCGTTTGCTTGGAATCAGCGCTACATTGGCACTGACAGCCACCTGCGCAACAGCATTACCAGCATCAGTTAACGCAGAAGAACTACCAACACCGGCTGCAAGCACATCGTCTGCACCCGAAACCGGCGAAAGCGCCGAAACCCCAGATAATACGGAGACCACACCAGCTCCCGAAACCACCACAACCCCGACACCTGCTCCGGAAACTACCTCCACACCGAGCGATCCCGTAGCAGACCCCACCCCGCAGCCAGGCGAAAGTGCAACACCTGCACCGACCGAGGCAACACCGCAGGAGGGGTCACGTAACTACGCCGGCACCGTCACCCTCGACGGCCAGTGGACGAATGAATCCACAGCACTGGTAACAACCGAACGTGAATACACCGCCGCAACCGACAAGATCGGCAACCCCGAGCCCAACACAGGGCTCTTGCGAGGCCTGGGCAAGGTCTTCCTTGGCTGGAGCGACAAGGCACCTGATCCCGAAACAGGCGGAGTGTCGGAAGGCGGACGTCTCTTTTCTGCCGAAGACACGATCGCTACCACATTCCCCGAGGGCCTTCCCCAGGAGCCTCGCCTCTATGGCATTTACTTCTCCCTCAACGCGCCACAAGCTCCCCTCCCAACCGACCGATTCAGCCTCGGATTCGCCCTCATCGATGGAATGAAGAAAATTACGCGCGCATTCCAGTCGAGCTCGGTGACAATCAATCCGGAGATTCTCTCAGCCGATACAGCAACACGAGAGCAGGCTGCAGCGGACACGCTTCCAGGAACGGAGTATTACTCACTGGAAGATACGACCAGTGACGACCGCGTCACGACCGTCATCACCGATCTTTACGAAACCAAAGACGACACCACAAAGATCAACGAAGTAGCTCTGCAGGCAACGTTCGCCATGGACGACCAGATCGCTATGCTCGTTTACCGCAATCCCATTGCGTCAAACGCCCTCCGGCCTGTTCTCAGCCGCAACTACGACGATCTCATGGCCGGCACAGACGAGCTGAGCACCGCCAGTGGCAAGAGCGCCGGCTATACCTACGTTGATCTCGATGTCACACTCGACGAAGGAATCGACGTTCCAGAGATTCTCAACCTTGAATTCTCCGGCTATTCCTGGCGCCCCCTCTACGTGCTCAATGCCGATCGCACGCCTCTCAACATCGTCGATCCGGCTACAGGAAATGATTTGGGTGCCACAAAGAGCAGCTTCTCGACACTCGTGAGCAACACCGATCCCACAGTTCGCTTCGGCGTCAAGACTGCGGGCGCTCAGCACCTCACCATCAGGACGATTCTCCGCCACGGCGAGAACGAAAAGATCGCTGAATCCTCCGTTGTTCCTGCCCCAGGTGCAACCATCGCAGAGACAATCACACAGAATATGAGCCTGCGCGCTCTGGGAACCGCCGAGCTCGGCGCAGATGCAACAGATCGAGTACTGCGCATCAAAGACGAGAAGGCACATAAGCTCGCCACCGACGACACCCCGCTTACCGTAACCGGAACGGTATCCGGCCTCGCCGTATCCGACGTAGGCTCCATCGGTTCAGGATGGCTTTCATTCCCGACAGAGAGCAAGCTGGACATCGGCCCGTTCGTATCAAACATCGTCGCCCTGGATTACCACATCCTCTACGGCGTCACCTACGAATTCATCGCCAAGGACCAGAACCTCACGCTCCCCGCAGCAGCCCTCGCGCAGCTCCCGGATCCAGAGGAGAAGAAAGAAAACGGCTACACTGTCACGCCCGCCATCCCCACCGCGGTAGAAACCGCCGAAGGCACATGGAACTTCATCGGCTGGCACCTCGGCACCTACACGCCAGAAGCCGACGGCGTCGAGAGCGCAACCATCGACAAAGCCAACCTGCATTTCATCGGCGTGTGGGATTTTGTTCCGGCGCCCAAGCCTGAGCCAGAACCGACCCCGGACCCCACACCGGACCCCGAGCCAACTCCCGATCCAACACCGGACCCCGAGCCAACTCCCGATCCAACACCAGATCCCGAGCCAACTCCCGATCCAACACCAGATCCCGAGCCAACTCCCGATCCAACACCAGATCCCGAGCCGGAACCGAGCACTGAGCCAAGCGTCGAGCCAAGCACCACACCAAGTGCTGAAGCATCAACACCAGCGCCTGAGCCAACACAGTCCGCTGCGCCCGCCCCTCAGAAGCCTCGTCGCCTCCCGCATACAGGCGCGTGGAATCTCGGGCTACCGACTCTGATTCTCCTTGGAGCTGGTGTAGCAGCCCTCGCCGTGCGTGGGCGCGGAAAGTCAGAGAACTTCTAATCTTCCCTGACAACCCATTTCTAGGAATAATGTGTGCCCCGGCCTCCCCGTCGGGGCACACACATATGTGCGGCACTACCCCATCGCCCCATCCCGACTCCGCGAGATATCGCACTTCTCTCGCGGGAAAGCGCCATGAGTCCACCACGACAGCCCTCATCCACTCACCAAGTGCAGCAGCCACGTCTCAGCTCGCTAATCACCCACCTGAACAACCAGACACACTGCTCACATCGCCATATCTGGGGCGTTCACCCCTGCACGCTACAAGGTGAAAACTATGCCTAGCCCCCACCTACGCCGTAAGGTGAGAGATGTAGGCGCCCATCCGGACGTCCGTTGAGTGTGCCCAAACGCGGCTCACCCAGCCTCGATTCTGCCTCGGTAGCTCACCAGCCACCACAGACACAAGGAATCGCCTACTCAGCCCATCGGCACCACCGATGCATATCGTCATATTGAAGGAAGGAGAGAGCAATGGGAGCGTTCGACAAGTTCGAAAAAGGCGTCGAAAACGCTGTCGCCAACGCCTTCTCACGTGCGTTCCGTTCCGAGCTCAAACCCGTCGAGATTTCTTCCGCACTGAAGAAGTCCCTCGATGAGCATTCAGCTGCTCTCTCGCGCGAACGAACCGTGAGCCCCAACGACTTCGTCGTCACCCTCTCCCCTTCCGACCACGCGAACATTGAGCAATGGGGAAGCGACGCCCTCGCTGAAGAAATGGTCACAACACTCACGGATTACGCCCAAGAACAGGATTATGCCTTCCTCGGCCCGGTCCGTGTCTCCTTCACATCCGACCCGGAGATGAAGGCAGGAAGCCTGCGCGTCGACGCAACAACCGTGCGGGGTGCGATTGCCCCAGCGACGTCGAAATCTTCGTCGTCGTATTACCCACTCCTCGAAGTGGGGCATCAACGCTACCTTCTCACTGGAGCCGTCACAGTCATCGGCCGCGGATCGGAATGTGACATCAAGGTGGAAGATACCGGTGTTTCACGCCGTCACCTCGAACTCCGCGTCACGCCAGCGGGCGTCATAGCTACCGACCTTGGCTCCACAAACGGCTCCTTCGTGGAAGGCCACCGCATCACAGCGGCAACACTCGTCGATGGCAACACCATCACCATAGGCCGCACGCACATGATGTTCTGGAATGCAACGGAGAGCGCATGAGCGGATTTGCCATCGCCCTTCTCCGCATCGGCTTCCTCGTTCTCCTCTGGGTATTCGTCCTGGCATTAGCTCTCACTCTCCGTCGAGACGTCAATGGCACCCAGGTGCGTGATCGTCGATTCAAGCGAGCTGCAAAGGTACAACCTGCACCTCAGCCCGCTAGCGCCCCACGCGCGGCACCGCAGGAACCGCGCCATACTGCGCAGCCTCACGTTCCCACCCTCGTCGTCACGGACGGCGCATTGGCGGGAACGACACTGCCGCTCTCGCACGCGCCCCTCGTCATCGGCCGATCGCCGGACTGCGCGCTCGTCCTGGCCGACAATTATTCCTCCTCGCGACACGCGCGCATCTTCCCCGCCGATGGTTCCTGGTGGGTTGAAGACCTCGATTCGACGAACGGAACATTCGTGGGTGGTCATCGCATTTCGTCGCCTACTCAACTTCGTGCCGGAACACCCGTTGTTGTCGGCAAAACGACCTTGGAGCTCCGCCCATGAGCATTCAGCTCAGGTACGCCGCATTTTCCGATATCGGATTGGTGCGCTCAAGCAATCAGGACGCCGGATACGCGTCGTCGCATCTGCTTGTCCTCGCAGATGGAATGGGCGGTGCGGCGGCCGGAGATGTCGCTTCGTCGGTGACTGTCGGCTACCTCGCGGGTATCGACGACGATGTACACACGGCCGACGAGCTTCTCCCTACGTTACGTTCCGCTATCGCTGTCGCGCACGACGATCTCATCCGCAGGGTCGACGAGGATCCAGAAATTGCGGGGCTCGGGACCACATGTATCGCTATTCTTCGGTCGAACAACAAGCTGGCAATGGTGCACGTCGGAGATTCCCGCGCATACCTCCTCCGTAACGGCGAGATGACCCAGGTGACGAAGGATCACACGCTCGTGCAATTCCTCGTCGATCACGGGCAAATTACGCCGGAAGAGGCCGAGCACCACCCGAAGCGCAACGTCATCATGCGCAACGTGGGCGATATGCCCGGCGATGTTGAACTCGACGAATCCGTGCGCGAGGCGATTATTGGCGATCGGTGGCTTCTCAGCTCCGATGGTCTCTTCGGAGTGGTCGCCCGCGACACAATTGAGCACACGTTACGCACGTACACAGACCTTGCAGAGTGCGGGAATCACCTCATTGAGTTGGCTCTGGCTGCAGGCGCACCGGATAACGTCACGGTGGTGCTCGCAGACGTCGTAGATGGCGCAGATTCGAGCGTCGGTTTGCAAAGTCAGGCGCCGATTGTTGTAGGGTCGGCCGCCCTTGATCCGGGCTGGCATTCGCGTGGAGGCAATTCGGCTGCAGCTCAGGCGGCGCGCTTGTTTTCTCAGCCACAGGAGCCTGTCGAGGTTGTCGACGAACCCGCGGAGCGGCCTCGCCCGCGCATTGTTGCAAAACTGGCCGCGACGATCGCGGTGGTAGCGATCCTCGCAGCAGGTATCTTCGGTGGATATCGCTGGACACAGTCGCAGTACTATGTCGCGGAAAACGACGGCTTCGTGACAATTTATCGGGGTATTCCTCAGTCGATTGGTTCGTTGTCCTTGTCGTCGGTTGAGCGAACGACGACAATCCGGGTATCTGATCTTCAACAGGTTGCTCGCGACCGTTTGACCTCGCCGATTGTGCGAGGTTCCCTGGCCGAAGCTGAGGCGGTTGTGGAGAACATTTCGCAGCAGCTCACGCCGGAAGCTGCCGCGAGCGCGTCACCGAGTGAAGCGCCGACCCAGGGCGATGGCGGTACTGGTACACCTGTTCCTACGCCGAGTCCAGTCGAAGTGACGGCGGGTAATGAGGGGGCAACGCAATGAGCGTTGTAACTCCTACGGTTGCCCGCAAGGGGCGAATTCCTGAACTGCTGCTGTTGCTTGTCGCCTTGGCACTGGGTACTGGTGCATGGATTCTCGTCAATGCAGGCGTCGGGAATGAGGGTTTCCCTGCTTCGCTGACGACGATCGCTGGCGGTTCGCTTCTCCTAGCGTTTGTTGCTCATCTCGTTATTCGCGCGGTGGCGCCGTATGCGGACCCTGTGTTTTTCCCCGCGGCGCTTGCACTAAATGGCCTCGGCCTTGCCATGATTCACCGCCTGGATATCGCTAATGAGGTGAACGAGACGCGCGGACAGCTCATGCTTTCTGCGGTGGGTATTGTGCTCATGGCGGTGACGGTCCTCGTGTTGAAGGATCATCGTTGGCTTCGTCGTTTTACGTGGTCGTCGCTCATAATGGGCATTGTGCTGCTGCTCCTTCCGATGATTCCGGGGCTCGGCCGCACGTATAACGGTGCGCGAATTTGGATTTATGCGGCGGGTTTCTCGTATCAGCCGGCTGAACTGGCGAAGATCTGTTTGGCAGTTTTCTTCGCGGGCTATTTGGTGGTTGAACGAGACAATCTTTCGCTTGCCGGGCCAAAGGTTCTCGGTATTCATGTGCCGAAGGCCCGCCATTTCGTACCGATCCTTGTGGCGTGGTTGGCGTGCATGGGCGTTCTGGCTTTCGAGCGCGATTTCGGTACGGCGCTGCTGTTTTTCGGTCTTTTTGTCGCGATGCTCTATATCGCCACAGAGCGTTTTTCTTGGCTTATCATCGGAGGCTTGCTCTCGATCGTGGGAATTGCCGCGATTGTGAAGGCTGTGCCGCATATTCAGGCGCGTTTCGAGGTGTGGCTTCACGCTCTCGATCCTGAAGTGTACGACGCGAAGTTCGGCTCGTACCAACTCGTGCAGGGTATGTTTGGTATGGCCTCTGGCGGCTTGTTCGGCACGGGTTTCGGTCAGGGATATCCACAGAAGACTTACGCGGCGAATTCTGATTTCATCATCGCTTCGTTTGGCGAGGAGATTGGGCTTGCGGGCCTCCTCGCACTCCTTTCGATCTACCTCATTTTCGTCATGCGGGGTATGCGAACTGCGGTGCTCGTCAAGGATGGGTTTGGAAAGCTCTTGGCGGCGGGCCTATCGTTCACGATTGCGTGGCAGGCGTTCCTCGTGGTGGGAGGCGTTACTCGCCTCATTCCGCTGACGGGCTTGGCCATGCCGTTCCTCGCGCATGGTGGTTCGGCTCTTTTGACGAACTGGATCATCGTCGGACTGCTCATCCGAATGTCAGACGCTGCGCGGCGCCCGGCTTCGTCCGAACCTCTTCCCCCGCCGTCACTCCTGTCATCTTTCCCCGAGGAAAGCCACGATCACTCCTCAGAAATGTCCCCTGAATCGTCGTCAGATGATTCTCAACTTACTGAGGTTGTGAAGCTCTCGTGAACCGACCAATCCGTCAGATGGCCTCGTTGGCCACGGTTATTTTTCTTGCGCTTATGGCGGCAGCCACGGCGATTCAGTACTTCCAGGCACCAAGCCTCAACGCCGATTCGCGTAATGTGCGCACGCTTTACCGTGAGTACGGGACGAACCGCGGGCAGATTATCGTGTCAGGCACGCCAATCGTGTACTCCCAGCCCTCCGGGGATGCGTACAAGTACCAGCGTGTGTATGACTCCTCGGGAATTTACTCGAATCTCACGGGGTATTTCTCGACGTCCTTCAACTCGATGACCGGCATTGAACGCGCGATGAATCCTGTGCTTGGAGGTTCAGATGATTCCCTCACGGGTCAGCGCCTCCAGGAGCTCCTCTCGGGTACAGATCCTGCAGGGGGTTCAGTCGAGCTGACGATCGAATCGAAGCTCCAGGAAGTGGCTGTTGCGGCCCTTGCCGGGCGGAGTGGGGCGGTCGTCGCCCTCAATCCACAGACAGGTGCGATCCTCGCCCAAGTCACCTCTCCTTCCTACGACGCTAACCTCCTCGCGACTCATGATTCGGCGGCAGCGAAAGAAGCGTGGGCGTCGCTCAATGAGGACCCGAATACGCCCCTCGTCGATCGTTCGACAGACGGGGATCAGTACGCCCCCGGCTCGACATTCAAGATGCTCACCGCGGTTGCCATGTTGGAAAACACGGACGGCCTCACACCCGATTCCCTTGTGGAGGCTCCAACGAGCTGGACTCTCCCGCAATCCACCCATGCCATTTACAATCCCGGCAGGGCCGAGTGCGGCGACGGCTCCGGGCAAACCACGCTACGTCAAGCCTTCATCCAATCCTGCAACACCGCTTTCGCTATTGGTGGCGTAGGTGTCGGGGTAGACAAGATGATTTCCTTGGCCGAAGATTTTGGTTTTGGAACGACGATCGAGACGCCTCTGTCTGTCTCGTCCTCACGATTCCCTGCGCCTGAATCTGATGCGGCTCTCGCCATGGATTCCTTCGGACAACAGGACGTCCGTGTCACGCCAATGCAGATGGCCATGATTACGTCAGCGATTGCCAATAAGGGCACTCTCATGAAGCCGTACCTCGTCAGCCGCACACTCACGGCTGATCTTGAGACGATCTCCGAGACGAAGCCCATCGTGTTCTCAACGCCGCTGAGTGAACAGACTGCGGCGTACATGAACGACATGATGGTGGCCGATGTCGATTCGGGAACTGGGTTCCGTGCCGCGATCTCCGGTGTCAAAGTCGCTGGAAAAACTGGAACGGCAGAAATTGGAGGCGACGGCCTCGTGCACGCCTGGTTCGCCTCCTACGCCCCAGCGGACGATCCCCAGATCGCCGTCGTCGTTCTCCTCGACAACATCACCGACGGCGACGGTGGAAGTGCGGCCGCCCCCATAGCCAGGCAAGTCATTCAAGCAAAACTTAGCGAATAAAGCTACAACGAACGTCCGCCCGACGGCGAGAGTCATACGGCAGAATTAGGTGGAAGAAGAAAGGTGACGCGACGTGACTGATATACCCCGCGTTCTTGGCCAGCGCTACGAAGTCGGCGACCTCATTGGCCGAGGTGGAATGGCGCAAGTCCACATGGGTTACGACACCCGGCTTTCACGCACGGTGGCCATTAAAATCCTGCGTACTGACCTCGCACAGGACCCCATGTTCCTGGCGCGGTTCCGACGCGAGGCCCAGTCTGCTGCCGCTCTCAATCATCCGTCGATCGTTTCGGTGTACGACACCGGCGAAGAACAGCTCACATCAGAGAACGGCCGCACGGTAGCCCTGCCCTACATCATCATGGAGTACGTCAAGGGGCGCACAGTTTCGTCGCTCCTCTCCGACGGCGATCCGGTGCCGATTGGTGAGGCCGTCCAGATCACTGTCGGCGTGCTCAACGCCCTCGAATACTCCCATCACGAAGGCATCATTCACCGCGACATCAAGCCTGGAAACGTCATGCTCACGCCTGACGGCAAGGTTAAGGTCATGGACTTCGGTATCGCCCGCGCAATCGCCGATTCCGCAGCGACGATGACCCAGACCAACTCAGTCGTGGGTACGGCACAGTATCTCTCGCCGGAGCAGGCACGTGGCGAAGTAGTCGATGCCCGATCCGACCTCTACTCCGCTGGCTGCCTCTTGTACGAGCTTCTCACCGGCAAGCCACCCTTCACGGGTGACTCCGCCGTTGCAGTCGCTTACCAGCATGTCTCCGAGACTCCTCGGCCCGCGTCGCTCGTCGCCCCGGATGTTCCCGATTCGATCGACCGTGTTGTCATGAAGGCACTCGCAAAGCAACGCGAGGATCGCTACCAGTCCGCTGCGGAGTTCCGTACCGAATTGCTGTCAGCGGCACGCGGTGAGGGCGTTAATGCGCCGTCTGTGACGTCGTGGAACATGAAGCCAGTCGTACCGGCATTCCCACCCACGGCAGTTCAGGGGGCGCCAACAATGGCGACAGCCATGATGCCGGCAGGGACGACGATGCACGGCGCCGGCTCCCCGACCCAGACCGGAACCATTCCCTCTGAGGACGAAGCTAAAGCGAAGAAACGTAACCGCATCATGGTGATCCTCGCGATCATCATTCTGCTCATAGCGGGCGCGGGAATTGTCTATGCCGTGAAGATGGCTGGCAATACGCCTGCTGAACCTACAGAATCGACCTCGGCGGTCGAGATGGTGACTGTCCCCGATCTCTCGACGCTCGATGAGGACGACGTGCGCCAGGCTCTCGAAGCACGGAACCTCGTGTTTAAGAACGGTGGCGCAAAGCCCTCCGAGACCATCAAGGAAGGCATCTACGTCGAGTCCGACCCTGCAATCGGTGCACAAGTTCCTGCCGGGACCACCGTGACCGTCTACTTCTCGTCCGGCCCGGAGACAATCACCGTGCCCGACCTCTCTGGCATGACGACCGAAGATGCTATCGCCCGACTCGAACAAGATGGCCTTCTCCTTGGCACCACAACCTCCGTCGACGACGGCTCCCAGGAAAAAGACCGAATTGTCAGCCAGGAGCCAGGGGCAGGCAAGACGGCTAATAAGGGAACCAAGGTGAACGTGTCGATCGCCTCCGGTAACGTCGAAATCCCCGACCTCACCGGTAAGACAGTCGCAGAAGCTCAGAAGATTCTCACCGATCTTGGCCTCACGCTCGACGAGACGATCAACGAGCAAGAAACTAGCTCCTACACTGCGGGAACGATCATCTCCCAGACACGTACAGGGCTCGTCCAGAAGGGCGCAACGATCGGTGTCACGATCGCCACCGCACCGACGTCCACACCAAGCCCCACGTCCACGGAGACGACGCCAGCTAACCCTGGACGCGGCAACGGAAACGGCAACAATTAGAAGCGGCAAAACGAATGGGCGGGAATCTTCATTCCCGCCCATTCGTCATATCACGTACCTTGCCTCAACGAACTCATAGCGCCTGAGGTTCGCGCACGAGTGGCGCCTTCCCTTCAGTCAGAATTCGAGCCTCGTCGCTCCCGCACAGCGTCAGCCAGTTGGCTAGCATCCGGTGCCCACCAACCGTCATGACCGACTCCGGGTGGAACTGCACGCCCCACAGTGGTCGTGTACGATCCGCGAGCGCCATGACGATGCCGTTCGTCGTCGCCGTCACCTCAAGCGTCTCAGGGACGGTCTCCGGCTCGACAGCGAGAGAATGATAGCGAGTTACTCGCAAAGGAGATTCTAGGCCTTCGAAGATTCCCGTACCTTCGTGGGTGATCTCGGATGTCTTTCCGTGCTTCAGTTCCGGCGCGTGGCTCACTGTAGCGCCAGCCCATTCTGCAAGCGCCTGATGCCCTAAGCACACGCCTAGCATCGGAACACCGGTTCGTGCGCACTCGTCGATCACCGCGATGGACCGTCCTGCGTCTGCCGGAGCTCCTGGCCCAGGTGACACCAGGACGCCGTCATACGACGCGACAGAATCCACCTCGACTTCGTCGTTACGTACAACGACGGTTTCCGCACCGAGGAGGCGCAGATAATCGACGATGGTGTAGACAAAGCTGTCGTAGTTATCGACGACGAGGACTCGCGTCATTATTCGCCGCCCACCGTGTTGTCAAACATCGGGAGTGTGTTTGCCATCCAGGGATATACCCATGTGAAAAGAACGGCCACGACCGCGAGAATGAGGATGAGTGCCTCGATAGCCTTGAGCCACTTTGGTCCGGGCAGGTGTCGCCAAATAAATCCGTACATCGTCTGCCTCCTTAGTTCGTTGCCTGATTGATGAGCTCGGCGGGCATGCCTTCGCTCTTAGATACCCAATGGTCGTACTTCGCGTTGATGATCCATCGCTCGTTCGAGACGAATGGGGGATGACATGTTGTGATCGTGAGGTAGCGTTCGGTCGGGGCGATCTCAGGCTGGCGCGGAACTGCCGCGATGACGTCAATTTCGTCCGGGCGCACGATGTAGGAGTCGCTTACCTTGTACACGTAGTAGGCCGTCTCGGTTTCCATAATGATCGAATCGCCGATTTGGAGGTCCTGGACGTGTTTCATCGGGGCGCCGTAGGTTTGACGGTGGGCCGCCAGAGCGAAGTTGCCAAGCTCGCCAAGGTTTTGCGTCTCGGTGTAGTGACCGAAGGAGCCGCGGTCAAGCACTTCTTCGAGGCTCGTGCCTTCTTTCACCATGTACTGCCAGTCCGCACCAAAACGCGGAATCTTGATTGTTCCGATAGTGGAGCCTGTTTGGCCGTCTGTTGTGAAGATTGGCGGGTCGCCGGCGCTAGCCGTCACTGGAGTTTTGACAGGTTCGGACCATCCGAGGCCAGCAATCTCTTGCTGCTGGAGGCGGTTAGCGCCGATGTCGGTCCACCAGACCTGCCACACGATAAAGAGCATGAGGAATACGCCGGCCGTAATCATGAGTTCGCCGACGAAACCTGTGATCCGGTATCCCCAACCGCGCTTCTTGCGTTTCGTTGCGACGGGGGCCGTCTCAGGGTCGTATGTAGCAATACTTGTTGCCAATAGCTGACCTTCTTCCGTACTGGTTACTTCTTCCCATAGATCGTCGAGCGACGACGTAGGATTCCCGGCCGTCGTGGGAGGCGGCGTGGGCGTGGCAACCGGTGCGGCGGCTGCAGTGGACAGTGGAGGAAACGCCGGGCGGAACTGCGAGTTTCTGGGCGTTTCGTCCTGTGGTGTGGCTGTTGGGAACACAGACGTCCGTTTCGGCCCATCCGTTGCTGGCCTGGGCGCGATGTCCTGTTCGGCATCAAATTCCACTGGGGCATCGAAGATGGATTTACGTATCGGGGCGCCGGGGATCGACGAACGCTGCTCGTGCGTCTGTGCTACTACCTCGGCCTCGTGTGAGATGTGCGTCGCATTTTCCGAGTCGTCGTGCTGAATGTCAGCATCTTTAGACTCGCTTTCCTGCTCGGCTATTGCATGCTGTTGCTCGGAGTCACGAGCTGCTGCACGCTCAGCCATCAACGCGGCTCGTCGTCGCCCGATAGGCGGAGTGTCGAGGGCGTCGGCGCTGGATGTGCCGTTACTAGGCTGCGGCTCATCGGCCGAACCCTGCGTGTGGCGTCCTGACATTCTGCAGTCCTCCTTGTTTTCTGCTCTGCATAAGAATAACTGCCACGAGGGGTGGGCGTTATGATGACTGCCATATAGCGATCAGCTTCCGCGTGCACATCGCGCGTAAGCAAATATGCCGATATTCTTGTGTCTGGTCTAATCACGGAAGGAAGAACATGGCGGATTCGGAGAACTTCTCGGCATTCCAGTCTGCAAAGGGCAGTGCGAAGGGCACGAAGCGCAGCATTGAAGAGCAGGAGCGCGCACGCCGTGCCGCAGCTGAGCCTAAGCCTGCGCCGAAGCGCATTGGTTCGCCGCGCTGGTGGGCGCCACTCATGGTTGCCTTGATGATCGTGGGTCTGCTGATCGTCGTTCTTGCTTACGTCTTCGGTGGCAACCTCCCGATTCCTGGTTGGGGTAACTACAACCTCTTCCTCGGTATTGGTCTCATGCTTGTGGGCATGCTTATGACTATGGGTTGGAAGTAGCACCGGGCAGATTAGCCGTATCCCGAGGGCTGTGAGGCTCTCGGCACGCATATGTACTGCGCGCGCTTGAGTATTACTCAGGCGCGCGTTTGTTTTCTGCTTCTCTCTGAGCCTTCCCGTCATCACCTTCGTCTGTCATTCGCTCCCCTTCTGTCATCCACATCTGGGGAAATACCTGTGGATAATTACATCGTTGTAATTCTGCTGGTCAGCGTGTAAGTCCCTGGAAATAGTGAAAGAAATCCGCTCACGTGCCCCACTTTTCCTGATGCCGCGCCGCTCTAGCTAGAAACCTTGCCTCACGCGGCACATCCGGCTCATTGTGGATAAACTTCGTCGCCCCACATGTGGATACATCAAGTGTTCGCGGCGGCTCATCGACACCACGAAGCACCGCCGACCACGAGCGTCTGCTGCCGACGCTTCTACCGGTATCCCCAGAAAACCAGACCCACAAGTGCGGCGGTCGTGAGGGCAAACAGCGCGACATCGCGCACTCGCCTCACCGTAACCGAATTCTGTGCGCGCCCAGCAAGCATCAACGCCATCAGAGCGCCACCAACCACGAGGCCGCCAACATGCGACTCCCACGAAATATTCATGCCAGGGATAAATCCGAGAGCCAAGTTCGCGACGATCACAACAAGGAGGCTGCGAGCATTCGCATCAAACTGGCGCATGAGAACAAACAACGCACCAAAAACGCCAAATACGGCGCCAGAAGCACCAACTGTTGCCGTGTTCCAGCTTTGCGAGAATTGATCCGACGTCAGGAGCACGGCCACATTACCGGCAAAGGCCGACAGGATATACACCCCGAAGAAGCGCAACCGCCCGAGCATCGGTTCAAGCACCGACCCCACCAGCCACAGGGCATACATATTAAAGACGAGATGCCAGAATCCCGCGTGAAGGAACGTCGAGCCAAGGAACCGGTACGGCTGAATATCTCCAAGAACCGGGGCAAAGACAAGCGCAAAACGCACCTGCTGGACAAACTCACCCACGATGAAAATACCCACGCACAGCGCAATCAGGGTGATCGTCACAACCGGCTGAGGCCCAGGGCGGACCCCCAGCCACTGCGCCAAGCGAGACGTGAGGCCCGTCGGCGCGGAATTCGTCGTCGGCCTATAAGCGCCGTTCACTGAGCGTGCGTAAGCCTGAGGTGAAACGTGCGCGGAATTCGTCGTCGATGACGACGGTGAGCCCGCAGGCCCGCCAGGCGACGAATACTCACCTGACGGACCCATGCCAGACATGCGAGAAGCCGACGATCCCTCGCCTGCAGTGTTCTGGCTATCGGTGCTCATCGTGACCTCACTCGGAGACAGTCACAGAGTTGATCACAACATCCTCAACCGGGCGATCAGCGCGGCCGGTGGGGACGAGCGAAATCTCGTCGACGACAGCCTGAGAAGCCGCATCGGTCACCTTGCCGAAGATCGTGTGCTTGCCCATGAGCCACGGAGTCGGAGCCACCGTGATGAAGAACTGCGAACCATTCGTGCCGTGACCAAAACGCTTACCCGCGTTAGCCATGGCCAGCACGTAAGGCTCGTTGAAGTTGAGCTCAGGGTGGATCTCGTCGTCAAACTGGTAGCCGGGGCCACCCGTGCCGGTGCCGAGCGGATCGCCACCCTGGATCATGAAGTTAGAAATGACGCGGTGGAAGATCACGCCGTCGTACAGCGGATCGGTCGTCTTTTCACCAGTTTCCGGATTGACCCATTCACGCTTACCGGTAGCGAGCTCGACGAAGTTCGCAACCGTCTTCGGGGCATGGTTCGGGTACAGCTCAATGACGATATCGCCATGATTCGTGTGAAGTGTTGCTTCCATGCCCTCCATCTTTGCACAGGTGGGCCACGGTCGTCTCATTCACCTTGAGTGAAACGACGAAGGACGTGGCAGCGCTTGACCACACCATTCCCGTGGCCATTCCCACGGGTTGACGATGTGCACCTTCTGTTCTTCCAGGCAAAAGGGCAATCGCGCAGGGAAGCGATGAACGCTAAAACATGAGGTCGCGCCACAGATGAAAGAATAATTTGGCGTGTGGCGAATTTATGGGTTCTTGCTGACATTTAGGGCATAACTCAGGAAGAATAGGAGGGTACATGGCCTCGCACGCGCGGGGACAATCCGTCAGTGAGGTCCGAGCAGGTCTCGCGGTCCGCCGCCGGGGAATTTTGACCAAGGAGGTCGATATGTTCTGTCACAAGAAGAAGATCGCTGAACAGGCTGCCGACGAGGCCGCACGCGTCGCATCGCAGGCGCAGAGCCTCGCCAGCCAGGTAGCTGAACAAGCTCAAGATCTCGCCAAGCAAGGGCTCGATTGGGCCACGCCCAAGGCACAGGAGGCAGCAGAGAAGCTGCGCCCCACACTCGACGACGCAAAAGAAAAGGCCGCCCAGCTCGCTGGCCAGGCCCAAGACCTCGCCCAGCAAGGTATCGAATGGGTAACACCAAAAGCACAGGAAGCAGCAGAGAAGCTGCGCCCCGCTCTCGATGAGGCCAAAGAAAAGGCCACAGAAGCTAAGGAGAAAGTAGTGACTGATTACGTGCCTCGCGCGAAGCGAGTCGCGGCAGCTGCTGCCGCTGCCGCACGCGACGGCGAAGGCGACCTCAAGGAGCGCGCCAAGGCCGTCCAG
Organism: Arcanobacterium haemolyticum; assembly: GCA_021532125.1. Lineage (GTDB taxonomy): Bacteria > Actinomycetota > Actinomycetes > Actinomycetales > Actinomycetaceae > Changpingibacter > Changpingibacter haemolyticus_A. Next base: position 56,473 of record JADYUX010000007.1, on the reverse strand, counting down.
AAGTCGGCATCAAAGGCTCTCGCCGACGAGCCAAAGAAGAAGAAGCGTGGCCGCAAGATTTTCGGCACCTTTGCTCTTATCGCTGGCCTGGGCGCCGCAGCATACTACCTGTGGACCCGCAGCCAGCCTACCGAAGATCCGTGGGCAGAGGCCTACTGGGAGGATGTCAAGGACACCACCTCAGATCTCGCTGCTGAAGCCAAGGACAAGGCTGACGACCTCAAGGACAAGGCCGAGGAAGCTAAGCACAAGGCCGCTGACGCTGCCGAGAAGGCAGCCGACGCCGTTAAGGACGCAGCCGAGAAGCTCTGAGCATAGCCATATAGCTGTGAGCTGCAGTAGGCGGGTAGCCACGGGCTGCCCGCCTACGCGTTTCTCTCCCGACTAGATGCTTCTCATCACGTGCATCTATCTGCCCCTGTTTCGACTCGATGTCATCCTCGAAAGGACACCCATGTCTGACTTCGATCTTCCCGCAATGTTCCGAGCGTACGAACTCCGCGACACCGATGAGGGCGTTCGCGGCCACCTCACTCACCTCACCCCGGAATCGCTTGGAGAAGGCGACGTACTCGTACGCGTCTCACATTCCTCAGTTAATTTCAAGGACGGGCTGGCGGCCACGGGCCGCGCACCGATTGCTCGCTCACTTCCGCTCATCGGAGGCTGCAATGCGTCGGGCATCGTCGTCGATCCTGGCTCGTCCGATCTGCGTGTGGGGCAGAGCGTCACAGTGATCGGCGCGAGCCTGTCCGAAAAGCACCCCGGAGGTTACGCGGAGTTCATGCGCGTCCCCTCCTCGTGGATCACACCACTGCCGGAAAGCATTTCTGCGTGGACATCGATGGCCGTCGGGACAGCTGGCCTCACCGCCGCGATGGCCATTCGTAAGCTTGAGTTGGCTGGCCTTCACCCCGACCAGGGCCCCGTAGCTGTGACGGGAGCGAGCGGCGGCGCAGGTACGTTGGCCGTGGCTATGCTCGCGGCACGCGGCTACAAGGTCACGGCAGTGACCGGCACACCCGAGGCCGAAGGGCTTTTGCGCGAGCTGGGAGCCCATGACATTCAGCCGCGCCCCGACCTCAGCGGGAAGCCTCGCGCCCTCGACCACGCGCATTGGGCTGGTGCCGTCGATACTGTTGGCGGCGATACGCTTGCCTGGCTTGTGCGCACGACCCTCCCAGGCGGGAGCGTTGCAGCTTTCGGCAATGCCGGCGGCAATGCCCTCGCAACCACGGTTATGCCGTTCATTTTGCGTGGCGTGAATCTGCTGGGCGTTACAGTGTCGTTCCCGTCCATCGAGGTGCGCGACGAAGCGTGGGCGATCGTATCGTCGTCTCTTTCCGACGAGGTGCTTCACAAGGTCACGCGCACGATCTCCTTCGATGAGCTCGATGCGTCATTGAAGGCGATCGTCGACAACGAGATCGTCGGGCGCGTCGTCGTCGAGATTCCGTGACACCGGGCGGGTTTAGCGCGCAGTAAAGCCTACGTGTGCCCGTGGCTGCATGGGCCGATATTCACGTGGACTGCTTTCGACAGGCAGGCTGCGCACTAGACCCGCTCACCCACGTGCGGACGACACGTCCGGACGCCACGGCTCCGCGCTCACGCCGAGGCCGCATAGTGAGCGCCGGATCGATGACCTCGAAACCGCACGGCTCCGCGCTCACGCCGAGGCCGCGAAGTGCGCTGCTCCAACAATGCCAGCTTGGTTTTGGAGAGTTGCCGGAATGATAGGGGTACGCAGCTTCAACAGCGGCAGGAATTTGTCGCTATTTTCTGAGATGCCGCCGCCGACGACAAAGAGGTCAGGTGAGAAGAGCATTTCGACGTGAGAGTAGTACCGCTGAAGCCGCTGCGCGTATTCTTCCCACGAAAGATTTTCAGCGGTCTTCACGCGAGCCGAGGCACGCTTTTCGGCATCGTAACCGTCGATTTCAAGATGACCGAGTTCGCTGTTGGGAACAAGGCGCCCATCGACGACGATGCCTGACCCAATTCCGGTGCCGAGGGTTGTCACGACGACGACGCCTGCCACTCCTTGTGCTGCACCGAAGAGCGCCTCACCGAGGGAGGCGGCGTCGGCATCGTTGAGAGCGTGGACGCGTTGGCCGAGCTTTTCCGTCATGAGGGATTCGACATCGAGATCTACCCAGGCTTGGTCGAGATTCGCCATGAAGGGGATGCGTCCGTGTGCGATCGGCGCCGGGAAGGAAACTCCAACGGGCATATCCGGGGTGACGCCGAGCTGGTGCATCACCTGAGCACATGCGTCGATGACCGCGTCAGGCGTTGCTGGTGTAGGCGTAGGAACACTCACGATAGGGGTCGTGACTTCGCCAGTGGTGACGTTCGCAAGGCCGCCCTTGACTCCTGATCCGCCAATATCAATTCCGCAAGCGATGTCCTTCACGGCTGCTCCTCTCATTGTCGGCTAGGCCATGATGGACTGCCGCGATTGCTGCTTTGCATCAAGGTGCTTCTCTGCACTACATCCATGGTAATGACGTGGCAAGCGGTGTTGTCTAGCCGGAAATCGACCAGTTATCACCGTTTTTCAACGTATCGTGCGCAGCCGTATTCCGCGGAGGTTTCTACGCTGGTGCGTGCCATCATGAGCGCGCTTCACCCGGCGTTTCTTCTCCACTCTCGCGAAGATCACCGACAGCCCCACGGCGCCCCATAACGACGAGACTGCACGACACTCCTGAGACCTCCACGACATCACGCCCAAATCTGCCACGCCGCGCAGTCTCGCCCACAACACCCTCTTATCAACTCTTTTTACTTCGACACATTTCTTGTTTTCATTTGTATTACGCCCACCAACGGGCGTTATAGTAGCAACAAGAAAACGACAGGGGTGGGGATGGAAACCAGCACACGGCTCGTCGGCGCAACAATCTACACAGGCACCGGCACAATCATTGATAACGGCGAACTCGCTTTCGAGGGAGCCACGATTACGTACGTCGGCCCTCGTCGTTCCTCCAACCGCACCCCCACAACCCACGCCGCCAACCGCACCCACCCCACCTCCGGCTACCCCACCACGTCCGACCAGCCACATCCCGCCACCTCAGTTATCGATATGTCCGGTCACATCCTTATGCCCGGCCTCATCAACACGCACACCCACTCCGCCATGACTCTCATGCGCGGCATCAACGACGATTGCGCCCTCCACGCCTGGCTCAACGACGTCCAAGGCCTCGAAAGCAAACTCACCATTCGCGACATCCAAGCTGGCCTCAACCTTGCCATGGCTGAGATGCTCCGGTCAGGCACAACGGCTTTCGCCGACATGTATTACTGGAATTCCGAGCTCATCTCCTCAGTGAGTCGTGCGGGTATGCGGATCGTGGCTGGCCCGGCATTGTTCAACTCGGATGCTATCCCGTTCTCGCGAATCTCGACGTGGACTAGCCGCGAGTGGGTGTCGCGCACCAGGGATGTGGCCGACGAATTCCGCGACGACCCGCTTGTGCAGCTCCGCTATGGCGTTCACGCAATTTATAGTTGCCGTCCAGACATGGTGGAATTTGTGGCTGAAGCTGCCCGCAATTCGGGTTTAGGTGTGCATATTCATCTGTCAGAGACAGCGAAGGAAGTGCAAGATTCCCTTGACGAATTCGGTGAAACTCCCATCGCCCTGGCCGCGCGACTCGGCCTTCTAGGCGAGCGAACCCTCGTCGCCCACGGTGTCCACGTCACGCCACGCGACATCGAGATTCTCGCCGAAACGGGCGCTTCGCTTGCACATAATCCCATGTCGAATCTCAAGCTCGGTTCGGGCATTGCCCCACTCCCTGAGCTCCTTGCCGGCGGCGTCAATGTCGGGCTCGGCACTGATGGTACAGCTTCTAACAATTCCCTCAACATGTTCGAGGAAATCAAGGCTGCCGCTGTGCTTCATCGCGGTGTCCGCCAGCAGGCGGATGCTGTGAGTAGTTCTCGGGCGATTGAGTTGGCGACGACGAACGGCGCACGAGCCTTGGGTATCTCCTCAGTGGGTTCGCTTGAGGTTGGGAAGGACGCCGATGTGGTGGTGGTGTCCACCGCTGGGGTTCACGCTGCGCCTGCACACTCGCCTGCGTCATTCCTCGCGTTCTCCGCGCAGCCTTCGGACGTGACAGATGTCTTTGTGCGTGGCCGCGCCCTCATGCGTGCTGGAGAATTGACGACGATCGACGAAGCCGCAGCCATTGCTCGCGTGAATGAAGTTCGGGCAACGCTCTAGGTGCCGGGCCGCAGTCCCTCGACGGCAACCTTAAGCACCTCGGCGTTCAAACTCGGCACGGAATTCCTCACCCTTTATTCCGGCACATGCCAGCACGTACGCAAGGATTCGCGCCTTACGCACACCAAGACCACCAGCGGAAATGGCGCCACGGGCGAGAAGATCTACCTCGCTGCCAGGATATCCGTACGTGCCTCGCAAGCTACGACCAGCCTTCGTGCGCGTGCCCAGGATAAGCGGTACGCCTCGCTCGATAATTTCTGAGCAGGCCGGAACTGCGCGCGCCGCAACATGCCCGGCACCAGCGCCAGCGACGACGACCGCGCGCGGATTCGCCGTCAATGCTGCGCGCAAAAGCTCACCGTCGTCGGCAAAACTTGCCTCAATGATCGGTACTCGCACCTCATCGTCGGCGCGTGGGACAGGAAGTGCGCGATAACGCTCAGTGGGGCGCCATGCGAAGTGGACATGTTCTTCGTCGACCCGACCAAGCGGCCCCCACCCAGGCGAGTCGAAAGCGCCAATGTTCGTGGAATGGGACTTCGTGACGAAGCGAGCCGCATGTACCTCGTTTGCCATGACGACGAGGACGCCGAGCCCCCGCGAGCGCGGATCGCCAGCGACAACGGCCGCGTCAGCGAGGTTCATTGCACCCTCGGATCCGCGTTGTGTTGCCGACCGCATGGCGCCGGTGACGACGAGGGGTTCGTCGCGATCCCAGAGGAGGTCGAGAAGATAGGAGGTTTCCTCCATCGTGTCGGTGCCTTGGGTGATGATGATGCCAGCTGCGCCGTTGTCCACGGCTGTGTGTGCGAAGGTGAGGGCGGCCAGTACGTCTGAGATTCCGAGGGAGGGCGACGGCACGTTGCGGATCGTCTCGACGTGGATCGACGCGATTGTTTCGAGGCCGGCGGCGGAGGAGATTGCAGCTGCGTCGAGCGCTGGGGTGATGGGACCGCCGCGTTTGCCGGAGGTCATGGCGATTGTGCCGCCAAGCGCCCCGATAGCCACAAGTGGGAGGGACGACGACTGTGGGCTCGCGGGAGCCTCGGCATGGGCGGTGTGTGTTCCGCCGGTGACGGTAGTGTGCGCCTTTGTGTCGTGCGTTGATCGCGACTCACTCATACACGTTCCTTTTCCACTAACACCACAATGCTGGCGTCATCTTTTGCATTGCGGGACGACGAGGCTTTAGCCAGCCACTACGTTACTCGGCCCCTGGCTAGAAGTCCTTGCCTGCGAGATTCACTGATGTCCGCTTACGTTGTACGCCTGTATACCGTATTTCTGCTGCCTTGACCGCCGTCAACGACGACTTGCCCACCTTCGACAAGTTGATCAAGTGCATAATTTACCTGTCGACGTGTAAGGCCTGTTTCCTCAGCAATGTCACGAGCCGTCTTTATACCACCGTCAAGTACTAACCAGATTATTGGAGCGTTCGTCGTCAAAGACTGGATCTTCTCGGGGACATCGGATATACCAGCCGTCACGTGCTTTTCTTTGAAAATCGGTACATCGAACTCAAACAAAATCTCGCCCACTCATAGACAAGTCGAGATCAGTTTTGTATATGAGCGTCATGGCTTTGTATATGAGCGTCACGATTTTGTATATGAAAACCGACTTTTGTATATGACCTTTGTAGATGTGTTTGTCGTTCTCGTACGCATCCACAGCTCCGGCTGCGCTACCAGACCACACCACGTCAGTTTCGGTTTGTACCTGGGACGTAGCTACGCTCAGTTACCTGAAAATGCGTCAATAATCGGCTGTGGGTTCGTGTTTGCCGCGTCGATGTACAGCACAAGATTGCCGTTGACAGCCGTCGGCTGGAAAGAGAAGCCTGATCCTTCAAGTTCGATGCTCTGGCCGTCACGTGCACCCGCCAGCACCGGCGAATCGGCCGCAAACTCGTAAATCTCAGCGCTCTGGTCTTCATACTTCACGCCATTAACCGCACCGACAAGCGACGCCGCCATCCATATCGGCGTACCCGTCACAACACCCGCTTCTTCGAGCTTCGCCTGCATATCCACAATCGAGACATTCTCAAGAGCAGGAGCCTCACCTGCAGGAGTCTCGTCAGCCGGCGGCTCTGCCACCCCGTCCGTCGCAGTAGTGAGCGGAGCCGGCGTCGGCGAACTCGTTCCGTCACTGCCACCACAGGCCGCGAGCGCGGCAACCAACCCAAGTGCTCCACCTACAGCAATCATGCGCTTCATCATGGTATCTACGTTACCTGGCGGAACGACGAACACCGTATGCACCCACCTTGGTTGGGGCTTTTCGTCGTACGGTTTCTCCGTGATCGCCCTGTCGTCGCAACCCACACCTTCGTCGCCAGGTAAACCTCGATCGTCGCCACGTACCTATGCAGGGAAAATACGACGAGGGGCGAGACACATATCCCGCCCCTCGTCGCCAATCACTAGCCGTTACAGCATCGGATCCCAATGCGGAAGGATAATCACCTCACCAGTGAGCGCAGCGGTGATCTCCTCAGGCAGGCCGTCGGTCGGCACAACCGTTTCATAGACGTATTCGTCGAACCAGGAATCGTTCATCGTCCAGAAGCCCTTCTCGCCGTAATCCTCGCCCCACGAGTTTTCGACGCGCCAGCGGCGAGGCTTACCGTCAACGAGATCGACTCCCGTGAAGCACATGGCGTGCGTGAGCATGGATTCACGGGCGACGAGGCGTTCAGCCTTCGTCATGGTGAGATCCACTCCGTAGAGTCCTTCGTAGTCGTGAAGGGCGGCGTCCCATGTGCCGGTTTCCTTGTCGCGTTGTTTCGCAACATCGCAGGCGAACCACACGGGCGTACCGGCCTGGATTGCGCGCACGCATGCAGCCTTGAGCTCATCGATTGTGGCGGTGACGTGCTCCTGTGTGGCTTCCCCGATCATGACATCGGTGCGGTCGATGCCGTAGCGCTGGTGGAGCTGTGTTTCGGGGCGTGGATCGTGGGCGAGGACGACGAAGTCCTTGACGTTCGCTGCGTACTTCGCGGCAAATTCCAGCGGGGTGAGTTCGCCGACGCGGTGGAACTCCTTGTCCTTGTCGCGGTATTGCCACATGAAACGTTCAGGTGGTGTTCCGAGGTGGATGGAAAGTACTCGGTGGACGTCGGCCATGACGGCGGCGCGGATCGGCTCCGTGGGTTCACCGGCGGCGACGGCGGCACGAAGGCGCAGGCCGCCACGGCGGAGGATCGTCGCGAGGGAGTCGTTCATTGCCGACGACGACGTAGCCGAGAACGCGTCCGGCATGGCGTAGCGGGGAACTGCGCCGTATTTGGCGACGAGGCGCGCGAACTCCGGCCAATATCCGCCGTCGCCAATAGGTTCCTCGAAAGAAGCCGTGACGTTGCGATCCATGAGATCGGCGCCAGCTTCGGCATCTTCGACAACGTGGTTGAGGAACGTGTTGGCCTTCTCGATCTTGTCGTAGAAGTACACGAAGGACTGCGAGAACTCGAAGGTTTCAAGTTTGAGTTCCTTAATGATTGCTGCACGCAGCACGTTGAGGCCGGCGAACGCCCAGCAGCGGCCTGAATGTTTTTGGTCGGTAATCTCCGCATCGGGGATAAGGTCCGATACTGACGAATCGATCGATGTGAGAACAGTACGATCAAGGCTTAGCTTCTCCACATCCGTTGTGGCTACAGCATTGCCGACGACGCGGGCTGTGCGATCTGCTTGAAATGCAGCATTGCGTTCATTAACCCATTCCGGGTTCACAGGTGTACTCATGGAATTATCGTAGACCCGCGCGTTCGCATGTGCTCTCTGTGGGCAGCGACTGGCGCACGTAGGCATGAATCGCGGATGGCGGCCGCTCCTCATTTGCTGGGCGGACTTATCGAAGATCCGCGGTCGTAGCGCAGGGTTTTCTACCCTGCGACAGTTTGCGTTCTCCAGCTATGGCTACCGCACCCGACCGGTATGACTACCGCACTCGACCGCAAACGATTCTCTGGTGTGGGACGGCGGGCGTTCTACTCTAACGTCTACTCTCAAGAAAGTTGAGAGTAGACGTTAGAGTAGCTTTCATCCCGCGATTAACGACGACGAACCACACTCACTTTTCCGCACCATCACGCCACTATCTAGCAACCTCGTCACCTTCTCACTCTCACACGAATCTACTCTCACAATGTTAGAGTAGATCTATGAAGCCTTCCGATGTCGAACAGGCATGTGCATTATCCGACGCAGACACGTCAGCAACGCAACTTGCAACTATCCGAGAGTCGCAGTGGTTTGATCGTAAATCTGGGCGCATCGACGCGAAGAAACTTGCGGAAACGCTCGTCGCTTTCGCGAATGCTGAAGGTGGAGTGGTCGCCGTTGGTATTCACGATGGCAACATTGACCCTGTCGATCCTTCCCATGAAAACGACCTTCGCCAAGCCGCCCATGATTTCACTGAACCACCAGTTCGTGCGTACATCGAATCGCTTCATACGCGTCAAGGCCTTGTGCTCCTGATAGAGGTTGAACCTGGTCAATACGTGCACCAAACCACTAAAGGCGAGTGCTACTTGCGGATTGGAGACGAGTCACGCCGCCTCAACTATGCCCAACGCCAGGAGCTTGAATACGATCGGGGTCCGCAACCTTTTGACGGCACACCTTGCGGTGCAACGCGTGAAGATCTATCAACGGCAGCTGTTACGTCTTATCAGGATCTTCTTGGCTCAACGTCACCTGAACTTATGTTTCGCGCTCGCTCACTACTCACTCGTGACAGCGAATTGACTGCCGCTGCCGAGCTGCTCTTTGGCGAACATCCTCAGACATACTTCCCCAGTGCCTATATCCGCGTACTTCGCTATCTTGACGACGAACGCGGCACCGGCTCATCTCAGAATCTCGCAGCGGATGGGGATATACGGATTGAAGGTTCTCTCGTCGATCAGGTCCACAAAGCCGCTGAGGTCGTCGACAGTTTTGTTCCGTCAAGGCGCGTGCTCTCCGCTAATGGTCATTTTGAGCGTCTCTCAACAATTCCTCACGATGCTTGGCTTGAGGGCATCGTCAATGCTGTCGTGCATCGCTCGTACTCGATGAGTGGCGATCACATTCGAATCGAAATATTTCCTTCGAGAATTGAGGTGACGAGTCCTGGCCGGTTCCCTGGGCTTGTCGATCCACGGCATCCGCTTGACATCTCCCGCCACGCCCGGAATCCGCGCATCGCTCGCGTTTTTTCGGATCTAGGGATCACTCAGGAACTCGGTGAAGGAATTCGGCGTATCTTCAACGAGATGCGCCGCCAAGGTCTCACAGACCCCATCTACGAACAGACGTCACAGTCTGTTCGCCTTGTCCTTCCAGCAACCGATGCCTTACCCGACGATATGAAGCGGAATATCGGCACAACTGGACTCTCTATTCTGAGCGTTCTCCGTGCTACTCCTGACGGACTATCGACGGGAGAGGTAGTTGATCTTCTGAAAGTCTCTCGGCCAACAGTCCTCCGCTATCTCACTCGGTTACGCGATAACAAACTCATCATCAGCACCGGAAAGTCACCCCGAGATCCGCGAGCACGCTGGAAACTCAGCTAGCTTTGACGGCAGGCGTTCTACTCTAACGTCTACTCTCAAGAAAGTTGAGAGTAGACGTTAGAGTAGCTTTCATCCCACGATGAACGACGACGAACCACACTCACTTTTCCGCACTATCACGCCACTATCTAGCAACCTCGTCGCCTTCTCACTCTCACACGAATCTACTCTCACAATGTTAGAGCTCACCTGTCACTGACAAAGTCAGACACTAGGCGCCGGTGACCGCGGACGGCGCGGGGATTATTCGTCGTCATGTCGTGACTTCTCGCTGGAGTCACGCTCAGCCATATCCACCTCCGCCGAGTCCTCATCCTCCTGAGCCACCGGCACGTGGTGTGCTTGCTATGGACAGCCGCGTGGGAGGGCGGCGTGCTAGAGCGGGTGATAGGCGGCGTGCTTGGGCGGGCTCTGACGCAGTGAACACCGAAAAACTCACCCGGTCAGCTGCGCCAGATAGGAGTAACCTGCGCCAGGACACGCGGGCTGGAATGGACCCGGACGGGACAGGCAGGCTGAAACGGGACGGGCAGGCTGAAACGGGACGCGTGCGGTGGAACAGCGTGGGAATGATGCTTGGCGTGTTGTTGCAAGGGAAGTCCGCTGCACGCACGACAACCGACATTCCTCATGCACGACAACCGGCGAGCGTGGGATGTTTGTTAGCCTTCGCGTTAGTCAATACGCAGGCTCGCGAGAGGGCTCGCGTGCCTTGAACACTGCGGTCGGGAACGATGCAACTCGCCGTTTGCGGTGGTGTAAAGCGCTCGTCGCCGTTCCAATGAAAAAGCCGAATGGCTTTGTTCACCATTCGGCTTTCCTTGTTTGTGGAGCTAGTGGGACTCGAACCCACGACCCTCTGCTTGCAAAGCAGATGCGCTACCAGCTGCGCCATAGCCCCATGTATTCAGTTAAGTGGATCAGTCACCTGATTCCACACTGCCTCGCCCTGGCGGTTCTTCTGAACCTCGAGCCAAGCAACGTAACCAGCCGCAGCGGGAGCCGCGAGCAGCAGGATCTTCTTCATCAATCCTCCTTAGTTACGAGTGGGCCTAGATGGACTCGAACCATCGACCTCATCCTTATCAGGGATGCGCTCTAACCAACTGAGCTATAGGCCCAAACCGTACCCTTGTGGGTGCCGAATTAGATTACATCACCGGTCCCTGGGTTGTCCAAACAGAACGGCCTACCGCGACGTGAATCACTTTCTTCCCCTACCTTGCACCCATCCCGAACGCGATCCTCACCCCGCACAGACGAACGTGGGGCGACCCGAAGGCCGCCCCACGTTGATCACGAGAATCAGTGAATTACTCGTCTGTGACGGTGATCCGCATGCCTCCGACAAGCGCGGCGACAAGGTTGTACACGAGCGCACCGATCGCAGATAGTGCCGTAAGCAGCACGATGTCGACGATCGCGACGATCACTGCGAAGCTCATCCAGCGCCCGAATTGGAGGTACTGGGCAAGCTGGAGGAGAGAGTCAGAGTTGAGGGTCTGGAGAAGGCTCTCGACCTGGGAGAACACATGCATTCCGTCGAGGACGAACCACAGGAGCGCCATAGCGACGACGATCATGATGCCGATGGCTACCGAGATGAGGAAGCCGAGTTTGAGAGCCGAGAGGGGATCTACGCGGGCGATCGTCATGTGGATACGACGGATACCGACGGCGCGTTTGTCAGCGGCGCTCGCACTCACACCGGCGCCCCCTGCGCGCGCACCTGCGCCATTCTCATTCGCACCAGCACCTGCCCTCGCCGCACCCGGATCTGGTACGCCCGCACCACCTGGCTGGCCAGCCGGCGGGGCCTGGTATGTGGCTGTGTGTGCTGATGTCACGCCGTCGTTCATGCGTTCGGATGCTGGCCGACGGACTGGGTATTCCGGTTTTGCTTCGGTGTTGTTGTCACTCATTGCTGCTCCATTACCTTCAGTCGTTGCTGCCATCCGAGCTGGTGCTGACGTCCGATTCTGTATCGGTTCCGTCCGTCTCAGCTTCTGCTACGTCAAAGGCTACCGTTTCCGCCTGGGCGGCGCTGCCTTCTCCGCTGCTTTCCGCTGGATGTGCGATAGCTTCTCCTGGATCAGTACTTGCCGCACCTTGCCCTTCGACAACTGCCTCGGTATCAGCCGCGGCGTTCTCGTCGAGTTCGTCGTCGAGTTCAGATTCGGCGTTGCGTGCGATGGCGATGATGCGGTCACCGTCGTCGGGGCGTGTAAATGTGACGCCTTGTGTGTTGCGTCCGGTGAGGGAGACTTCGTCGACCGATGAACGCATGACCTTGCCGGATTCCATGATGACCATGACCTCTTCACCTTCGTGGGTGATGAGGGCGCCGACGAGTTCGCCACGCGCTTCGGTAATCTTGGCCACCTTGATGCCGAATCCGGAGCGTCCTTGGCGGCGGTATTCGTCGACGCTGGTGCGCTTGGCAAATCCACCTTCGGTGACGACGAATACTTCCGAATCGGGGCGCACGACTTCCATGGCAAGCAGTGAGTCGCCTTCGCGGAACTTCATGCCGATGACGCCGGAGGCTGCGCGGCTCATGGCGCGGAGTGCGTCGTTATCGGCGGTGAAGCGCAGCGACTGGCCTTGCCGCGAGACGAGCAGAAGATCGTCGCCTTCGTTGACGAGTGCTGCCGCGACAACTTGATCGGTTGTGCCGTCGACATGCTCGCGCAATTTGATGGCGATGAGGCCACCTGTGCGTGCGGAGTCGTATTCGCTTAGGCGGGTCTTCTTCACGAGGCCGTCTGCTGTTGCAAGGACGAGGTAGTCGGCCTGTTCATAGTTCTTCAACGTAATGACCGAGGCGATCGTTTCACCGGGCTGGAATGCGAGGAGGTTCGCCACATGCTGCCCGCGCGCATCGCGGCCACCTTCGGGGAGTTCATATCCCTTGATGCGGTAGACACGGCCGAAATTGGTGAAAAGTAGCTGCCAGTCGTGTGTGGAGGAAACACCGAAGTGTTCCACGACGTCGTCGCCACGCAACGACGTTCCCTTGATTCCTTTTCCGCCGCGGTGTTGTGCGCGGTATTCGCTCACCTTGGTGCGCTTGACGAAGCCGCCTCGGGTGATGGTGACGACGACGTCGTCCTCGGGAATGAGGTCTTCGACGGTCATTTCGCCGTTGAAGGGGAGGATTGTTGTGCGACGATCGTCGCCGTAACGGTCAACGATAGCTTGGAGTTCCTCGGAGATGATTGTGCGCTGGCGCTCGGGGCGCGCGAGGATGTCGCGGTAGTCGGTGACAAGGCGGACTTTGTCCTCGTATTCGTCGAGAATCTTCTGGCGTTCGAGGGCTGCGAGGCGTCGTAGCTGCATCTCAAGGATCGCGTTTGCCTGGTCGGCGTCGATGTCGAGGAGCTGCATGAGGCCTTCGCGTGCCTCGTCCACGGTTGGGGAGCGACGAATGAGTGCAATTACTTCGTCGAGCTGGTCGAGTGCTTTAAGGTAGCCCTCCAAGATGTGGAGGCGCTTGAGCGCTTCGTTGAGGCGGTATTGTGTGCGGCGCTGGATGACGATCATCTGGTGGTTCACCCAGTGGCGCACGAAGCCGTCAAGGGAGAGGGTGCGCGGTACGCCGTCGACGAGCGCAAGCATGTTGGCCGGGAAGTTGTTCTGAAGCTGCGTGTGCTTGTAGAGGTTGTTGAGGACAACCTTGGCTACGGCATCCTTCTTGAGGACGACGACGATGCGCTGGCCGGCGCGCCCAGAGGTTTCGTCGCGGATATCGGCGATTCCGGGGAGGCGACCATCCTTAATGCCTTCGACCATCTTGTCGAGGAGTCGGTCGGGATTGACTTGGTAAGGAAGATCAGAAATGACGAGGCATTGGCGGCCCTGGATTTCGTCGACCTCCACGACGGCGCGCTGTGTGATCGAACCGTGGCCGGTGCGGTACATGTCCTCGATGTCCTTGGTGCCGAGGATTGTTGCGCCGGTGGGGAAGTCTGGGCCCTTGATGCGGAGCATGAGCTGGGCGAGGAGTTCTTCCTTTGTGGCTTCCGGGTTTTGGAGGTACCACTGCACGCCTTCGTTGACTTCACGAAGGTTGTGCGGCGGGATGCGGGTGGCCATGCCGACCGCGATACCTTCGGAGCCGTTGACGAGGAGGTTGGGGAAGCGGGCAGTGAGTACGACGGGCTCCATGAGTGAGCCGTCGTAGTTCGGTTCGAAATCGACGGTATCTTCTTTGATGTCGCGCACCATTTCGAGGGCGAGTGGCGCCATTTTTGCCTCGGTGTATCGAGGTGCTGCAGCGCCGAGGTCGCCAGGGGTGCCGAAGTTGCCTTGGCCCGCTACGAGGGGGTAGCGCATTGCCCACGGCTGGACGAGGCGCACGAGCGTATCGTAAATGGCCGCGTCGCCGTGGGGATGGTAGTGGCCCATGACGTCGCCGACGATCTTCGCGGACTTCGAGAAGGAGTTGTCGGGGCGGTAACCGCCGTCGTACATGGCGTAGAGAACTCGACGGTGTACGGGTTTCATGCCGTCGCGCACATCTGGGAGCGCGCGCCCGACGATCACCGACATTGCGTAGTCGAGGTAGGACTTCTCCATCTCGCGCTGGAGATCGACGTCCATGATGGCACCGTGCTGGAAGGTGCTCTCTTCGTTGTTCATTTCGTCAGTCACTAGGTATCAGCCTTGTCAGATGTCGAGGAAGCGGACGTCGTGCGCGTTGCGCTGGATGAAGGATCGGCGGGATTCCACGTCCTCACCCATGAGCACCGAGAATGTTTCGTCGGTGGCAGCGGCTTCACCGATCGAAACCTGCTTGAGTGTGCGGTGGTTGGGGTCCATTGTCGTCTCCCACAGTTCGGAGGCGTTCATTTCACCCAGACCCTTGTAGCGCTGGATACGCTGGCTTTCGTCCTTGGGGAGGCGCCAGCCTTTTTCCTTGCCTTCGACGAGCTTTTCGTCGCGCTCTCGGTCGGAGAACACGTAGTCGTGAGGGGCGTTCGTCCACTTGATGCGGTAGAGCGGTGGCATGGCGAGGTAGACGTGCCCATTCTCCACGAGGGGCCGCATGTAGCGGTAGACGAGTGTGAGGAGGAGTGTCGCGATGTGCGAGCCGTCCACGTCGGCGTCAGCCATGAAAACGATCTTGTGGTAACGGAGTTTGGCGATGTCGAAGTCGTCGCCAATTCCCGTGCCGAAGGCGGTGATGAGGCCTTGGATCGTGTCGGAGGAGAGCGCGCGATCGAGGCGCGCCTTTTCTACGTTGAGGATTTTTCCTCGAATCGGCATGATTGCCTGATGCTTCGGGTCGCGGCCATTAACGGCGGAACCACCTGCGGAATCACCCTCAACAATGAAGATTTCACATTCTTCAGGGTTGCGGGAGGTGCAGTCTTTGAGCTTGCCGGGCATGGACGCAGATTCGAGGACGCTCTTGCGGCGGGTCGCCTCGCGGGCCTTGCGTGCGGCTGCGCGCGCAGCGAAAGCCTGGGTGGCTTTGCGGATGATGTCCTTTGCTTCGCTCGGGTGCATGTCGAGCCAATCGGTGAGGTTGGCGTAGACCTGCTGCTGGACGAAGGTGCGTGCTTCGGTGTTGCCGAGCTTCGTCTTCGTCTGACCTTCGAACTGCGGGTTTCCGAGCTTGACGGAGATGATCGCGGTGAGGCCTTCGCGGATGTCCTCACCGGAGAGGTTCGGATCTTTGTCTTTGAGGAGGCCCTTGTCGCGAGCGTACTTGTTGATTACCGAGGTGAGCGCTGCACGGAACCCTTCTTCGTGTGTTCCGCCTTCGGTGGTGTTAATGGTGTTGGCGAAGGTATTAACCGACTCGGAGTACGCCGACGTCCATTGAAGGGCGACTTCGCATTGGATCTTCTTCTCGGTATCTTCTGCTTCGAAGTAGATGACATCCGGGTGGACGACTTCTACCTTCTTCGTCGTGTTGAGGTACTTGACGTAGTCGAGGAGGCCGCCCGAGTAGCGGTAGGAGATTTCGCGGTGGCCGGCCTTGGGCTCGTCGCTTTCTCCTGCTTCGTCGCCGGTAACTTCGTCGCCGTCGGCTACGGCGTCCGGGCGTTCGTCGATGAGGGTGATGCGAAGGTCCTTGTTGAGGAAGGACATTTGGTGGAAACGACGACGAAGTGTCTCGAAATCGTACGTCGTGGTTTCGAAGATGTCGGGGTTGGCCCAGAAGGTCTGCTTTGTACCGGTTTCGTCGGTGCGTTCGCCGCGCTCAAGTGGGGCGACAGGCACACCGTTTTCGAAGGCGATGCGCCACACGTAGCCATCACGCTTCACTTCGGTTTCCATGCGAGTGGAGAGGGCGTTCACGACAGAAACGCCCACGCCGTGCAAGCCGCCGGAGACTGCGTATCCGCCTTGGCCGAACTTGCCGCCGGCGTGAAGGATCGTCATGACGACTTCAACAGCGGGGCGGTGCTCGGTGGGGTGGTCGTCGACAGGGATGCCGCGGCCGTTATCGACGACGCTGATTCCTCCGTCAGCTCGGATTGTCACCTCGATGTGGTCGCAGTAGCCGGCGAGGGCTTCGTCGACAGCGTTATCAACGACTTCGTAGACGAGGTGGTGGAGTCCGCGTTCACCTGTGGAACCGATGTACATTCCAGGGCGCTTGCGCACAGCTTCAAGGCCTTCGAGAACGGTGATGTTCGAGGCGTCGTATGATTGGGTCTTGGAGACTTCACCAACGTGCTGGACGTGCTCTGTTGGAGCATTTTCGGCTGCGGCGTTTGCCGCTTCGGGTGTTGCCCCAGAATTTTGGGGCTCCGGTGCGTTCGACACGTTTTCTGACACGTCCGAGCTTCTCCTTCGCGTTCGACGAGGATCGCCAAAATGGCTTCCAGTCATGTTCACTGCGGTTTCGGTAGGGACCTACGCAAAATGCCGCAGCGTCTATTCTAGCTCAAATTGGCATGTTTTCCGATATTGGATCACCTCGGAGGCGGCAAGATCACGCCACTTCACCGCATGAGGGACGACGAACGACGAAGTCGTTTCACACCGTGACCACACCTAGGCGGACGAATCTCTCACGAACGTCATCCGTAGGTATCGCGAGGGCCGCGCCCCGGTACCGAAAAACGCCCGTGCTTCCACGAGGGGCGCGCAGGCCCCAACACCACGATCTTCTTCACCGCGTCCACACCAACTTCGTCGGCAATTTTCTGCTCCAACGTCGATAAAAGCGCGCGAATCTGCGCCTCCCACGACGAGGATGACGCACGCAGAGTCAGCACGCCCTCGTCGTCAAAATTCTCGACGACAACATGTTTCGCCACGTTCGGGCCAACGATCTGAGGCCAACGCGCAGTCACAGACGCGACCTCAAGGCGCTGAGTCCACCCCTTATCGCGGATGAAGCGTTGGAGGACTTCACCGATCGGATGCGGATCACGGCGCGATGGGCGCGGCCCCGAACCGACGTCCCCCCAACCAGGCCCTGGCGACCACACTTCGTCGCCAAGTGGTTCCTCCACCGTGTTTTGTTCAATCGCACGAGCCTTGTGAGCAGCGCTCGGCGAGCGGGTTCGCGTGTAACCGCGAGCGAAAGCAGCCTCGCGAACGCGATCAAGGGCGCGCAAGGCAAGAATGTCCCCGTTTTCTTCTGCGGCACGTAGCCGCGCAGCCTCAACCTTCGAACTCGCCACGGCTACCCTCGCGAAGGCTCACTCGTTGCTTCATCCGGCGTCACGACACCAGCGTGAACATGAAAGCGCTCTCCGTCGAGGTTGTCGGGCACATCGTCGCCCACAGCCGCCGTGACAAACACCTGGTCAGCTTCACGCACTAGCTCGACAAGACGGGCGCGCCGGCGCGAATCAAGCTCAGCAAAAACGTCGTCAAGAATGAGGATCGGCTCGCCGTCGTCCGCCCATTCACCCGAAGCATCCGCGCGCAGGAGCTCCCACGAACCTAAACGCAAAGCCAAGGCATAACTCCACGATTCCCCGTGGGAGGCAAAGCCCTTCGCGGGCAGTGTTCCGAGTGATAGCACGAGCTCATCGCGGTGTGGCCCGACCAGGTTTACGCCACGGTCAATCTCCTGGTCGCGGCGCTCCAGCAAAGCTGACCTCATCTGTGCCTCAAGTGCATCCACATCGGCCATCTCAGCTTCATGTGCACTTACTTGAGCCTCGGCCTCCTCCGAATTGAGGAGTTCCTGCGCAGTCGGCAGTGTAAAACTTCCCTTCGTGGCGCTCGCCAGATAATCGATGCGCGCATGGCCTCGGTCTCCCGACACCAGTGTGTACGCCCGTGCAACGAGCGGACGCAGGGCCGCGATAATTCCCGCGCGGCCCTGCGTGATCTGTGCTCCGAGGCGTGCAAGCTGAGCATCCCACACGTCGATCGCGCCTTCGTCGACGCTTGCCCCGCGCCGGCGCCGAGCCCCGGTGCTTTTGAGGAGGGCGGCGCGCTGGCGTGCCACCTTCTCGTACTCCGAGAGGACCGAAGCCATGCGCGGGCGTAGCTGCACCATGATGTCGTCGAGGAATCGGCGGCGCACTCCTGGGTCGCCGCGCACCAGTTCGAGATCTTCAGGGGCAAAAAGTACGGCGCGCACGTTTCCGAGAATTTCGACTGGCCGGACGGCTCCACGATTGACGCGTGCTCGGTTCGCTCGGCCTGCATAGATTTCAACTTCTACTGTTGTGGGGTGATCGCCGTGCATGAGGCGCGCACGCACGACCCCGGCGTTTGCTCCTTGGCGGATGAGCGCGTTGTCTGATGCGACTCTGTGTGATCTCAACGTCGCGAGGTATGCGATCGCCTCGACGATGTTTGTTTTGCCTTGTCCGTTTTCGCCAACGAATACAGTGACCCCTGGGCGCAGCGAAAGAACTACCTGCTCATAGGATCGAAAATCCGAGAGCGCGAGATCTGTCAGGTACACGCTTGTCCATCAGCCTCGTTAGCCGCCGTAGATGCGAATCGGCATCTGGAGGAGTCGGAACTGTGTGGAGTCGTCGCCTTCGAGCTTGTCTTGGGCGGTCATGACTGCAGGTTTCGTCGGGTGGGTGAAAGATACCCGGATGAAGTCCGAACCCACTGCGGCTAGCCCTTCCTGGAGGAAGCCAGGGTTGAACGCCATGGTGATGTCTTCTCCGTTGAGGTATGCCTCAAGGGCTTCACTCGTTTGGGCGTTGTCTCCTTGCCCTGCTTCAAGAATCACTTGGCCTTCGCTGAAGGAGAGGCGTACTGCTGAGTTCTTTTCGACGACGAGGCGAGCACGCTTGAGAGCGTCGAGGAGTTCTTGGCGGCCGACTACTGCGTAGCCATTCATGTCGAGCGGGAAGAGGCCGCGCACTTGCGGGTAGTCACCGTCGATGAGGCGAGCAACGTTTTCGCGGCCTGCCGCTGAGAAGCCGATGAGTCCTGCGCGGCCGGAGTTATCGATCGAGACCTCGACTTTGCCTACTGATCCGAGGGCTTTAGCGATATCCGAGAGGCGAGAGGCGCGCACGAGGATACGTTCGTTGATGCTCGGATCTGTCGGTTCCCATGTGAGGTCGCGGACGGCGAGGCGGTAGCGGTCTGTCGCCATGAGTGAGATGTTTGCACCATCGATTTCGATGCAGACGGAGACGAGGAGCGGCAGAGTGTCGTCGTTTGATGCGGCCGTGACCACCTGTGAGACGGCTTCTTGGAAAAGTGCACCGTCGATGGTT
Organism: Arcanobacterium haemolyticum; assembly: GCA_021532125.1. Lineage (GTDB taxonomy): Bacteria > Actinomycetota > Actinomycetes > Actinomycetales > Actinomycetaceae > Changpingibacter > Changpingibacter haemolyticus_A. The sequence goes on along the minus strand of JADYUX010000007.1, from coordinate 36,990 downwards.
CCTGCTACTTCCGGCATCTGTGGCGCTTCAGGGTAATCCTCAAGCGGCATTGATTGCATGGAGATATGCGACGACGCGCAGACAATTTCGAGCTTCGATCCTTGCGTTTCCATCTCGATAGCTCGGTTGGGAAGTGCCTTAGCAAAATCGGAAAGCAGGCGGCCATTGACAAGAATTTCACCTGGTTCGTCGACATCTGCCTGAATGACAGCATTCGAGGTGATGTCCGGGTCGTACGAGCTCAGGGCAATTGTGCCGTCGGTGGACGCTTCGATCCTGATACCTGCGAGGACCGGAAGCGAAGGACGCGACGGAATCGTGCGCGCTACCCACGAAACTGCGTCGGCGAATACGTCGTGTTCAACCCGAAGCTTCACTGGCGAACCTTTCTTGTAACAAAACCAACTTCTGTAACTCTACGCGAGTGCGGGCATGTGGCACATCTTGATGTTCAAGTTTGGTGGGGACGACGACGAAGATCGGCACGTTGGTGCAGAGGCTTCAGGTGTCTCGTCATCGGTACTCACATTGCCTACGTCTTTGTTGTTTGTGGCAGAAAGTTTGTTATTCGTCGCCGTCAATGACAAAAACTGTGATTCAACGAATGACGGGACAGCTTTTGTTACGACGAACTGGATGCAGGGTGTGCGCCGCGTCCCCGTGTGCGTTGTCGCTCAGGTCAGTCGGCGACAGAACGTTTCAGGTCTGTCTTTTATTAGGTAGTTGCAGTAGTAGGTGGTGTGGAACCTGTGGAAACTTGTTCGAATCGGCGTGAGAATGCGTCATTGTAGTGTGTAAAACCCCTGATTTGGCCTGTGGATAAACTCTGGGGATTGTGGATGAAACATTTTCGACTTGTCCACATCCACTGTTTTCACAGATTTATCCGCAGATTTTCCGTAGATGCCAACACGAATTACACAATCCCTGTGGAAACGACGAAAATATGTCATTTTCCGCGATGTAGAGCCGTTTTCGGGACTTCGCATCACAGGAAATGAGGTATCAGCTCCCCGAATCAACGATGACAGCTCATAGGAGAGTGCGCTCCCGCGTCATCTGCTTGCAACGCATAGATACAACGATGACAGCACGTGGGAGAGCTCATTGGCACGTGGCGGCCCCATGCGGTACAGGCGTTGTTCTTGTGCTTCTGCGCCTTGGATCGCACATCCGCTCGTGCAGATACGCCGAGCCCACGCCGTGCAACACAGATTTCTGACTGCTTATACGGACGGATTGTGCCGATACGGCTATATCCCAGGCGCGACGCTGTCGTCGTCCGGCAGGTGGCAAGGCCTCAGCATAGATACCTACGGCTGCTGCCCAGAAAATAGACGGTGCCCTCAAACAGGCCGAAAAAGTGCGCTAGTTGATCGGCCAGCCCTCAGCCTTCGCGATGCTGCGCGGCCTGGCGAATCCTGCTCGTGAGCTCAGAAACCTGGTTATACGTGGTCTGTTTCTCGGACATCTGCTTATCAATCTTTTTGCAGGCATGAAGCACAGTGGTGTGGTCACGCCCGCCGAAAATCTCCCCGACTTTCGGCAAGGAAAGATCGGTCATCTCCCGGCAGAGATACATGGCGATCTGTCGAGCTGTCGCCACGGCTCGCGAACGGTCAGGAGATTTCAGATCGTCGATGGAAATCTCAAAATAATCCGCAGCCTGCCCCATGATGAGGCTCGCGGTTACTTCGACAGAGTCAGGATTGGTGATGAGATCTTTGAGAACCATCTCGGCCAACGTGGAATCGACTGGCTGATTCGACAAATCGGCGAAAGCAGTGACTCGTCGTAATGCACCTTCCATCTCGCGGATATTCGTCGTCATGTGCGACGCGATGTATTCGTGAACAGCGCGAGGAACATCGATGCCGTCAGCGCCGGCCTTCTTTTCCAAGATCGCAATTCGTGTTTCGAGATTCGGTCGGTCGATGTTGGCGGAGAGTCCAGAGTTAAAACGCGAAAGCATTCGCTCCTCAAAGCCGTTGAGAAGGTTGGGAGCAACGTCAGAGGTAATGACGATCTGCTTATTGGCGTTGGTGAGCGCGTTAAACGTATGGAAGAACTCCTCCATGATGGTCGTACGGCCGCCAATGAACTGGATGTCGTCGATGAGGAGGATATCTACGCCGCGGTACTGATCTTTGAATTCTGCCTGCTTGCCGTCGCGGATCGCGTTAATAAAGGCATTCGTGAACTCTTCGGCACTGATGTAGCGCACTTTGATGTGCGGGTAGAGGCGGAGAGCGTAGTTGCCGATGGCGTGCATGAGGTGGGTTTTACCCATCCCGGAATCTGAATAGAAGAACAGGGGGTTGTAGGCCGTTCCTGGTGCTTCAGCAACGATGAGGGAAGCCGCACGGGCGATTCTGTTGGACTCACCCATAACAAAGTTGTCGAAGGTGTAGCGCGGATTGAGGCGCGCGTTCGTTGCCAATTCCTCGAGTTCTTGTGCGGAAGGCCCCGACGGGTTGAGGCTCCCTTCATCTGCGCCAAAATCATGGATATCTGGCGTGAGTTGGTTTTCGTAGTAGTCCACGTATGTTTCGCGCGGTTCGTTGTTATCGAACGACGAGTCATGGGTGAAGTTTGCTGGCGGGGCGGCGAAGTTCGGGGTGAACGCAGGTGCCTCGGGCTCGTTCCCGGAAGCGGGGTGTTCGAGTGGGAGGTGGTGGGGCGCCTTCGGAACAACAGTTTGCTGGGCGGGCGACGATGCCGGTGCCTGGTGTGGGGCGGGCGACGAGGGTTGGGCTGCGGTTGCAGACATTTCGGTGATGCTTGGATCAACAGAAATAACGAGGCGGAGATCGCGGCCGAGGATGGCGATGAGTTTGGATGTCATCGGAGCGGCGACGTGCTCCTCGATCCATGTTTTTACGAACTCGGAGCCGACAGCAATCATGAAAATGTCGTCGACAGTGGCGAGTGGATGTGCCATGCGCACGAATGCTGTTTGGGAATCTGAGAGTGCTCCCTCAGCCCGCAGCAGTTCTGTGGCCGCGGCCCACGCGTCGCGGGCGGGATTGCCCTCGTTCATCAAGACTCCTCATCGTTTTTACATTCGCGGCAACTCGGCGGCATCGTTCTTTGCCGTTCTATGCCGATCGTGATGGCGTAGAAGCGACGACGAAGGGCGCCGCGAATTTCGCAGTCTAAGCAATAGTAAGAGGTTCAGGCCCGCCGCGCACGTCGGTTATCCACAAGCTTCTCCACAGGTGTGGAAATTACAAACTTGTGATTTAGAAACGATTTTGCGCGGGAGTCAAGAAAAATCCATCCCCAGCCTTTATCCACATCTGTGGATTGTTCACAGAATTGTTTGTGAAGTGTTTACCTGAGCAAAAGTGATTATGAGAGACGTGTCACGCAAGGGTGTCTTTTCGTTGATTTCATGCCGCACGCTCGCGTAAAGTCAGCTAGTCACATGTGCGTTTCTCGACGTACATAGTCCTGAATGCGAGGTAACACTCGCTCGTCAACCGAACGTGGGAGTAGAACCGTGGTCAAGCGGACATTCCAGCCGAATAATCGTCGTCGTGCCAAGGTGCACGGTTTCCGCAAGCGCATGAGCACCCGCGCCGGCCGCGCCATCCTCGCGGCACGCCGTCGTAAGGGCCGCGAGAAGATCTCGGCCTGACACTTGCTTCCTGCCGAGCACCGAATGCGGAACTCGGCGGACTTCGCACGCGCACTTCGCGGTGCGCGTGGCGCAGCAAGCCGGGTGGTCGTCTCTATCGAGACGAATAACCAAGCCGACCTTCACCCCGTGAAGGTCGGCTTCGTCGTGTCCAAAAGCGTGGGAAACTCGGTTGTCCGCCACCGCGTCTACCGCCAACTACGCCACCTTCTACGCGCACGCCTCGACCGTTTCACCCCAGGCTCACTCGTCGTCGTGCGCGCACTACCCGGCGCGGCACATTCGTCGTCCGAGGCTATCGGAGCCGACATCGATGTCGCACTCCGCAAAGCCTTCCGGAAAATCGAGCGACACAACCCTTCGCCAACAACTGACGTAACGAACGAGGCGCACTAATGCGCCCATCCTCGATCTTCGTCGCCCCAATCCGGTGGTACCAGCGAACTATCTCGCCGGGCCTACCCAGGCGCTGCCGATACGTACCCACCTGTTCGCAATACGCTATCGATTCGCTTCGAGTTCACGGCGTTGTCAAAGGTACAATTCTTAGTGTCTGGCGGCTTTTACGGTGCAACCCGTGGAGCCGCGGAGGTGTCGATCGTGTTCCACCACCTGGGAAATGGCCGACGAAACCACTAGGACACGACGAACTTCTTGATCTCTACGAACAGGAAGACAACGCTAGGAATTCTTCATAGACCACCGCGGTCACGGCATGAAGAAAGCGGTAAACAAATAGACGTGCGGGCAACCAGCCTGCTTCAACTGAAAGTAGACGAGTGGATACCATCCTCTATCCGATCATGTGGCTCGTTGCGTGGATCATGTACGGGATCCACAAGGGCCTCACGACGTTTTTCGGCATGGATGCCGGAGCTGGCCCAGCCTGGGTCATCTCGATTCTCGGCCTCACGGTGCTTGTGCGCCTCCTCGTGCTGCCTCTGTTCAACAAGCAAATCAAGGCATCGCGCCAAACACAGATTCTTCAGCCTGAGATCCAGAAAATCCAGAAGAAATACAAGGGCAAGAAAGACCCGGTTTCCCAGCAGCGTCAGCAGGAGGAGCTCTCGGCTCTCTACCGCAAGCATGGAACATCGCCGTTCGCCTCGTGCATGCCGATGCTCATCCAGATGCCGGTACTGTTCTCCCTCTTCCGCGTGTTCTACGCTTTCCCGCGTATCGCTGAAGGCTCTTACGGCCACGGAAACACCCTTGGCCCGATCACTCAGGAAGTGGCGCAGCAGTTCCAGTCCACAACGTTCTTTGGCGCCCCGCTTTCGGCTTCATTCTCGCAGCCTGGCGACCCCTCACATGCCGTCGTCGTGCGTATTGTGGCTGCAATTCTCGTTCTTTTCATGTGTGTTTCGATGTTCTACACGCAGAAGCAGCTCACGATGAAGAACATGCCGGAATCGGCAATGGATTCGGATAACCCGATCTTCCGTACTCAGAAGTACATGCTCTACGGCATGCCCGTGATCTACCTCTTCTCGGGTGTCGCATTCCAGATTGGTGTTCTGCTCTACTGGACAGCTGGAAACCTCTGGAACATCGGTCAGCAAACCTGGTTCATCCGTAACAACCCGACACCTGGTTCCAAGGCTTTCCGTGAACGCGAAGAACGTCTGCGCAAGAAGCGCCTCCGCAAGGGCCTCTCCGAGGAAGAGATCGCCGAGCTGGAGGCACAAGAGAGCCGCGGCGGTCAGCGCCAGCAGCCACTCGGTAAAGCTCGTTCAAAGAAGGCTGCGGCTCAGCAGCGCGCTAATGCGCTCCTTGACCCGACATCGGTGGTTGACGATGCCGACGAATCCGGTGAGGACGCGGAAGTTCGTGGCAAGGACGGCCTCACGGATGCTGAGCGTGCACGTAAGCGTTACGAGCGCCGCCAGGCAGAGCGCGCACGTTCGCGAGCCAAGGCGCAAAATCGCCAGAAGAAGGCACAGAGGAACCAGAAGCCTCGCAATTTCTAATCGTCCCTGAGAGGCGGGTGTGAAGTGCCTCCGTCTACGACCAGAAAGAAGTGCTCACCATGAGTGAAACAATCGATAAAGCAGAGCTCATTAAGAAGCTCGACGAAGAAGGCGATATCGCCGCCGACTACCTGGAGGAACTCCTCGATATTGCCGATCTCGACGGCGACATTGAGATCTCGGTTGAGGCCGATCGTGCCTCACTGGCCATTGTGTCCGACGAGGGTGCTGACCGTCGCCTCAAGCGCCTCATTGGCCGTGAGGGGGAGGCGTTGGAGGCCTTGCAGGAGCTCACGCGCTTGGCTGTTCAGAGCCAGACAGGCGAGCGTAGCCGCCTTATGTTGGATATCGCCGGCTTCCGTGCAGAGCACCGTGCCGAGATTGCCGAGATTGCTCGCGAAGCTGTTGCTACCGTGCAGGAAACCGGCGACGAGGTTGAACTCGATCCAATGAATCCGTTTGAGCGCAAGGTGGTTCACGATATCGCTGCTGCTGCCGGTCTTGTTTCGGATTCTGAGGGTGTTGGGCCTGGCCGTCACGTCGTGATCAAGCCTGCTGATGCTGTTGAGGATATTGACGACGAGGATGTTGTCGAGGATTCCGAGACTGAGTGATCGGAGCGTAGTACGCGAAGGAGGTCGGAACCGTATGGTTCCGACCTCCTTTTATTCTGTTAGGCCTATGTCCATGCCGGCTTCATGCCCTGGGCGGATCGAGGGCGACGAAGGTATTAGGCATCTGATTTGTGCGCACCGAGTACTTTGAGGACGATTCCCGATCCGATGAGTGTGGAGCCAAGGGGTACTGCGAGAGTATTCATACAGTAGACGATGAGGGCCTTGAAAACTCCGAAAAGTCTGGCATCAAAACCGTCACCATTGGCTATGTAGAAGGATTCTGGTGCGTAACCACCAAAGATGAATGAGACTATGAAGAAGATAATCCCGGTCAAGATAAGTCGCTTTGCGGTTGTCATTACTTATTCCTCCATTTAACGCCAGGTTCCTCGTGCGCCAATTGCATTGAGAGCTTGAGCACGAAATTCCTTATATCCAGCAGTTTTATCCCAAGGCACGGTCGTTCCTGCTGAGCCACCAGGATCTGTTATACCGACGTTGTACCATTTCTGTATAATTCCGAGTTTGCCGAGGATGTAGATAGGGGCATATCCAATACCTTGACCCTGAACTTTTGAATTTGTATGTGGATCAACATAAAATTGATAGGAAGCTCTGTCGTTGTAGTTGTTTGTGATCGTTCCGTATCTTGCTCTGTGCCATCTCGACCAAACTAATGACGGGGCGATGAAATCATGCTCTGTTGAAAATCTAAAGTATGCCTGGCTAGTCAATTCTTGATAGCCCTGACAGATCCTTGTTAGGTCTGCTACTTCGGAAGGTAATGTTCCGTCGCTCTTAGGCATAATCAAGACACCATCTTGAGGAACTGATCCTGTGGGATAAAATTTTCCGTCTTTAGTGTCTATAGCAATTTCGGGATTAACTACGGCAACGGTGATTTCGCTACATCTTTCTTCAGCGAGATATAGTTCGGAATTTGTTTTGTCATCGATAGGCTCCGAGATCGCTACTCCAGGAGCTATGTTGGCCGGGCTAAGTGGTATGGTGGCGGATAATAACATTATGTGTTTGAGAGTGATCATCATTGATCCTCCACAGGTTTTCGTCCGACAACTGTAATTGTGAATTACAGTCTTTGGTTCGAAATCTATAAGAGGCTTCTTTGATTGACAAGGGTCTTCGATACCGACATATGTATGACTTTTTCGACCGAAATATGTTGTATATTGACACATAACATTTATCCAATCTCGAACTTAATTGGAAATCTGCAAGCTGGTAGGCTTCATATGGTTAGGTGAAGTGGGGGAACAATGGTTGAAGTAGAGCCTGCAGGCGGTGCCGAACATTTTGGTGACCAGCAATGGTCTCTCCTGACAGATTTTGCCGGGATGCTTGTAGATGAGGGGGAGAAACGTGGCCTAGTTGGCCCACGGGAACTTGACCGCCTGTGGACTCGGCACATCCTGAACTCAACTGCTATTTCCGGGTTCGTTCCGGAAGGTGCCCGGGTAGCGGATGTTGGTTCGGGTGCAGGTTTCCCTGGGCTTGTTCTTGCCATGATTCGACCCGATACGAAGCTCATTCTCATTGATTCAATGGAGAGGCGTTGCCAGTGGCTCCGTGACGTTTGTAGCGAGTTAAACATCGGCAATGTCGAGGTAAAACTAGGGCGATCGGAAGAGTTTTTTAGACAAGTACAGGTTGATATAGTAACTGCACGGGCTGTTGCTGCTCTTAAGAAGCTTCTAGGTTGGACAATGCCGCTTCTCAAGCCAGGTGGCTCACTCGTCGCCCTCAAAGGAATTAAAGTTGACGACGAAATTGACGCCGCTATTCCAGAGCTTCGGAAGTACCGTGCACAGTGGGCTGATGTTCACGTAGTCACCCCATTTGGGTGCGACGAAGCCACGCGAGTGCTTGAGGTGCGTAAGAAGAAGTAGGCACTCGTCCGAGCTCTCTTCCACGGGACGTCTTCATTTTCAGCGCCTGCCATATGCGGATGGAGTGAGTAACGACCCAACCTATCGTCACAGCGTCGCATATCCAGCATGTTGTCTTGTCACATCATGGATAGGCGCGTGCAGGGAGAATTGCCTGCGCGCGAAGGCCTGAGCTCAGGTGTTTGGAGGTTGCGACACGAGGTCTCGGCGCAAGTCCATATCCGCAGATCGATGATCAGTGCGCACGGCAACGGTAATCATAACCCGTCAGAAGTGCGTTTCACGTGAAACCTTGTCCAGGACAGGCTCTCCCGAGCTTAATGTAAGACGTTTGTGAATCTGCTGCATCGGTCACAACACTAAGAGGTACGGCTTACCGTAACGAGCAATACATTGCCGCACAGTGCCTTTCGGCTCTCAGGTGAACACCACCTCACAGTCATGTGGCTCGTATGTTTCACGTGAAACAGTGCTTCCATAGTGGAAGTCATCGCTTCGCGAAAGCTGCATTTTTGTTGGAGTGGTCGTCTTGGGGGGTGCTGTGGCCTACAAATCGTATATGTGGAGCGCGGCGGCGTTTCACGTGAAACGCAACCTACGTGTGTCGGTTGTATTACGCAGGAGAAAAAGTGACATCTACACAACTGGTGATTGTTGTGCGTCTGCACGAGAGTATTCAACTTGTGGGTGCTGCTGTGCAAAGTAGGTTTGTGCGAGCGAGTCGGAACCGCCTAGTAGTCTGCAATAAAAGAGGGCCGAATGTTTCACGTGAAACAGCGATTCCTTGGAAGGAAGTCGGCGCTTCGCGGAAGCTGCATTTCTGTTGGAGTGGTCGTCTCGGGGGGTGCTGTGGCTACCAAATTGTATATGTGGCGCGCGGTGGCGTTTCACGTGAAACGTAACCTTCGTGTAGCTCACGTTATGTAGTCCAACTTTCGCTTGTGCATAGCCGGCAATGGTTGTGGTCGTGCTTCAGCACAAGAGTGTTCGGCTTGTGCGTGCTGTCGTCCAGCCTACAGTCACGCAAACGAGGTGAAACGACTCGATAGCCCTTGCCCAAGAGATACGAGAATGTTTCACGTGAAACGGCGATCGGTAGGAACATTGCGGTGCGACGTGCTGCACGTTGTCGGCGGGTGTGGTTAGAAAAGAGTGTGGCCGGTGAGGTCTGTTGCCGCCTAGTTGGAGCTGGCTTACGCCCACGGGGACCGCGCGGCGTGTGCGTCCTATTCTGACGCGGTAGGGCGTTGGAATCTCTCAGTACGACTGAACTCCGGAATGTTTCACGTGAAACGGCGATTGATACGAAAGTTGCGACGCGATGATGTCTGCTACATGTTGTCGTCATTCTTCGATAAAGGGAGTGTAACTGCTGGCGGCTGATGTCGCCGAGTTGGGGGACATCGAAAACTACAGAGAGTGTGTCGGTTGTGCTCCGCGGTCCGGTGGGGTGGATCGGGGTGGGGCAATCTAACCACAAGGCTTTACGCCGAATGTTATGGTCCAGGTTCATCGCCAATCGCCGCCGCGACATTCCGCGGCCATATCGCAGCAGCTCGGCTTTCCGACGACCACACGTATGTTTCACGTGAAACATGCGCTGGGCTATTCTGTGGATGTCATGCGCGTTTCACGTGAAACATTGACATAGAGGGAGTGACGTGTGCCGTCGTCATGGTCCCCTGTGGGCGGGTAAACTTGAACGTACGACACGAAAGGCCATTCATGAGCGATCTGAACGCCCTAGAAACTCCGGGAACACACGATTCCTGGACAAGGTTTGCCTCCGACGATACTCCACTCGCGGCTGAGTTGGCGCGCGACATGAACCGTCTGAGCACGATTGGGGACAAGCCACTGAAGAAGCCGTCCTCAACACGCCTCATCGCCGTCGCCAACCAAAAAGGCGGTGTTGGCAAGACGACCACGGCGGTAAACATTGCAGCGGCTCTTGCTGCCGGCGGCCTGCGTGTCCTTGTTATCGACTCAGATCCCCAAGGAAATGCAACAACGGCACTCGGTGTTGAACGAACTCCACATCTTCCCTCGTTATACGACGTGTTTAGGGGAGAGCGATCGCTGACGTCGATACTTCACCAGAACAAGCAGTATAAGCGACTGTATGTTGCGCCGTCGTCGATTGACTTGGCGATGGTGGACGTCGAGCTAGCTGAAGAACCGGATCGTCGAACGAAGCTCAAGCAGGCGGTGGATGCCACGCTCGACGAACTTGAGGCGTTAGACCGTCATATTGATTACGTTATCATCGACTGCCCGCCCTCGATGTCGCTCCTTCCTATTAATGCGCTTATCGCGGCGAGGGAGGTTCTTATTCCCGTACAGTGCGAGTATTACGCGCTAGAGGGGCTGACTCAGCTACTTCGCACTATTGAAGGGGCGCGTCAAACAGCAAACCCTGATCTTGTCGTTTCGACGATTGTACTGACGATGGCATCGAAGAATACGAATCTTTCCGCAGAGGTAGCGCAAAACGTACGCGAGTACTTCCCAACACAAACTCTGGATACGGAAATCCCACGGTCGGTGCGTATTGCAGAATCGCCATCGTACGGGGAAACCGTCATCTCGTATGCTCCACGTTCAACGGGAGCAATTGCATACCTGGCAGCAGCTAAAGAAATCGCCGATCGAGCGGAGTGAGGATAACTGTGGCAGAACGACGTCGTGGACTTGGACGAGGAATCGCAGCCCTCATTCCAGATAGTCAGCGCGAAAATAAAGATCGCCCGATTGACATCTTCTTCGGGCGCACTGAGGATGCGAGTTCATCCTCGGATTCACTAACATCTGATGTTTCACGTGAAACATCCGTGCAGGAGACAGCATCAACCGACGCTGCCACCGAATCGACGGCGCCGGCACGGAAGGCGAAGAAAGCTGCCACGAACGCAGTAACGTCGTCGCCAGAAAAGAAGCGGAATACGAAGAAATCATCGCGGCCTACGGTAGGGGAGGTGACGCGTGAACATGAGAAGCTTAAACCGGCAGAGGAATCACAACCCGATTCTGGTATTTCTGCAGGTCACAAGGCTGAAAAGGGTGTGGAAGAACTCGTCGCAGTGCCTGGCGCTACGTACGCGGAACTCCCACTCGATTCCATCGTTCCCAACCAGAAACAGCCCCGAAGTGTCTTCGACGAGGACGATCTTGAGGAACTCGCCCACTCGATCAACGAAGTAGGTGTGCTCCAGCCAGTCATCGTTCGCCCTCTCTCGGCACCGATATCCGACTCACCAGAGGCCCGCTACGAACTCATCATGGGCGAGCGTCGCTGGCGAGCCTCCCGCCTTGCTGGAGCCGAGACGGTGCCCGCAATCGTTCGCCGCACTGCCGACGAAGACCTCCTTCGCGACGCCCTCCTCGAAAACCTCCACCGCGCACAACTTAACCCGCTAGAAGAGGCAGCGGCCTACCAGCAGCTTCTTGACGACTTCTCCTGTACGCAAGAAGAACTGTCGCGACGCATTGCGCGGTCCCGCCCCCAGATCTCGAACACACTGAGGCTTCTCAAACTACCGCCGCTCGTACAGAAACGTGTTGCAGCACAAGTTCTTTCCGCTGGTCACGCCCGCGCACTACTCGGATTAGCCGATCCTGCGGCCATGGAGCGACTGGCCCAGCGTATCGTCGCGGAGGGCTTATCTGTTCGGCAAGTCGAAGAAATCGTCGCGCTCGGCGACGAACCTGTGGCCGCACCGACCCAGCGCCGCAAGCGAATCCCTGCACCGGAGTTCGTCGAACTAGCAACAAAGCTCGGAGATCGATTTGATACCAAGGTGACGGTCAACATGGGGCAACGTAAAGGAAGCATCAAAATCGACTTCGCTTCCGTCGACGACCTCAACAGGATTCTCGACGTCCTCGCCCCCGGTACGGGGGGCCTGTCAGCCTAACCGGCAGCGCCTACCGCCTCCACCCTCGTGCACTGTGGTGCAAGTAGCCGATATTGGCTCGCTATGCGTGTGGGGAGAGAACAGATCGCGTTCTCTCCCCACACGTCCCGGAGTACGAGGCCGTTAGCTCCTGCGGTCAGCGGCCGCTTACTGCCGCCTCGATTATCTCCACGTAAAGATCATTGACACTCACGCCCACCTCGCGTGCGTAAGCTGCCGCGGCCTGGGGGAGCAGTGATGTCTCCGTCGTTCCCGGTGCAACGTTAACGTCCAAAACGCACACAGTACCGTCATCTTTGAGCAGGATGTCGGTACGGGAAAGCTGGCCGAGGCCAAGCAAGGTATGCGCTCGAACGGCCGCGTCCTTAACCTCAGCGAGCTCACGCTCCTCAAGCCGAGCGGGGACGAAATACTCAGCACGCCCGGCATTGTAGCGTGCGTCGTAATCGTACGGTCCATCGGTCACAATCTCGACAGGTGGAAGAGCGCGAGGTCCTTCGTCGTCAATGTCCACCACTGAAACGGCGATTTCTCGCCCTTCGACATACTCCTCAATTCGTGCCTCGCCACCGTAGGCAAAGCAATCCACCATAGCACCCGGTAATGCGGCGCCTTCGTCGACAATTGTCACCCCAAGAGCCGAACCACCCTGCGACGGTTTCACCACGAGAGGGAAACCGAAGCGTGCCTTGATAAGCTCCAGAACAGGGGCAACACCGACTTCACGGAAAAGTGTCTGAGGAAGCGTCATGGCGCTGGGAACACAGATACCGTCCCGAGCCAAGATTTCACTTGCCACGGCCTTATCAGAAGCAATCCGGCACGCCCCAGGCTTCGAACCCACATACGGAACACCAACGAGCTCAAGAAGATCCTGAATCGACCCATCTTCACCTGTCGATCCATGAAGGAGAGGCCATACGACATCGGGAGACATCGATTGGAGAGTCTGAATGAGCCCGGCATCCACATCGAGAAGCTTCACCTGCATACCGGCCTCACGCAGAATTGCGGCCATCCGCCGGCCTGAATGTAGCGAGACTTCGCGCTCGTGAGTCAGACCTCCGGCAAGAATTGCCACAGTTAGCGGTTGAGTCATGTCTTCCTCCTGAGCGTTTGGATGAACGACGACGAATGGGGTGCAGTGTGTGTTCGTCGTTAAGTCTAGTTTTTGCGCGGACGTTCTTGAGCGCCAAACATGTCGACGAGTTCGGCTTCAGCTTTGACGACTGTCGAGAGACGGCGCACGCCTTCCTCGATCTGCTCCGGCGTGGGGTAGCAGAAGGAGAGGCGCATGTGGTCATGGCCTTGACCATCGGCATAGAAGGCTGTACCGGAGACGTAGGCGACGAGGTTGGTGACGGCGCGTGGCAGCATGGCGTGGGCGTCAAGGCCGTCGGGTAGCTTCACCCACGTGTAGAACCCGCCTTCAGGCTTATTCCACGAGCACATAGGCATATACTTTTCGAGGGCTCGCTGCATCGTGAGGCCGCGCTCATGGTACATCTCGCGGTATTCCTTGACCTGCTGATACCAGTCGTAGGTCTTGATGTACTGCGCAATGGAAAGCTGACCGAAGGTTGTGGGGCAGAGAAGCGCGTTCTCGTTGGCGAGGGTGATGCGTGCGGTGACTGCGGCGGGTGCGAGGGCCCAGCCGACGCGGTATCCGGGGGCGAAGGTTTTTGAGAAGCTGCCGAGGTAGACTACGCCATCCGGGTTGAAGGTTTGAATCGCGGGGATGGGATCGCCGTCGAATCCGAGGAGGCCGTATGGGTTGTCTTCGACGATGAGGACGTGGTGGCGTTCGCAGATCTCGGCGATCATGGGGCGGCGTTCTGCTGAGAGGCAGACCCCGGCGGGGTTGTGGAAGTTGGGGATCGTGTAGAGGAATTTGACGGGGCGGCCTTCGCGTTCGAGGCTCGTTATGGTTTCTTCGAGCTGTTCGGGGATGAGGCCGTCCTGATCCATCTGGACGTGGACGACGTTGGCTTGGTAGGCGCGGAATGTGCCGAGAGCTCCGACGTACGAGGGGGCTTCGGCTAGTACGACGTCTCCGGGGTTGAGGAAGATTTCGGAGATGAGGTCGAGTGCCTGTTGGGAGCCGGTTGTGACGGTGATGTCGTCTGGGTGGCCGCGCACGCCGTCGGGGCGCATGACCTCGGAGATCATTTCGCGGAGTTCTTCTTCGCCTTGGCCGGGGCCGTATTGGAGGATTTTGGTGCCGCGTTCACGGATGAGTTTGGCGGACATTTCTGCGAGGAAATCGAGGGGGAGGCCTGAGATGTTTGGCATTCCTCCCGCGAGGGAGACGACTTCGGGGCGGTTGGCTACGGCAAAGAGCGAGCGTACTTCGGATTGGCGCATGCCGAGGGCGCGGTCGGCGTAGGTGTTGTACCACGGGTCAAGACGAGTGCCGGCAGCGGCGGCGGCTGCACGTACTCCTGCTTTGCCGTTGCTGCTCCTCATCTCTTCCCTGGTGCTCATCGCATTCTCCTTGTAGTTGCTGGCCGAGGTTGGCCGGGTGTTCGCCTGCTTTGGCGAAAGTACACGCATCCAAGTGTGCCACGTTCTGAGAGCTGAGCCATATTCGTGGGCACTGTGTGGGCAGAATTGCCCCTTGAGCTTGTGTGGGACGGTGTGTGCGGCAGAGGGAGTTGATTCAGGATGAGGAGGGTTGGCGTAGGGAGAGGAGGGCGGATTGCGATGTTTGTAGGTTTTTATCGTGATAGGGAATTGATCAACGTGTCAGAAGAAGATCCAGAAGATTCCGACAAGGACTATTACCGCCAGGGAAAGGGAGAGTGCCAAAGCGCGTAAGACTGAAGGTGATTGCCCCTTATCAGTCTTCATTTTCCCGTAGGCAAAACACGCGGCATTAATGAATGAGGTAACAAGGAGTGTGACGAGAAGGAGACATGCGTGAAGTGGATCGTGGTAAATGGGGTTTTGTGAATATGGAGGCAAGGCGAATATAACGATCACGGAACTTATCCATAAAAGGATGGTAACGCGGAATATTGTGCCTTTATATTTCTTCATCGTGACGTTCCTTCGTACTTTTATAGGGGCTCGGATTTAGCAGACAGAATTGACTCCCATCATCTTTGTGATCGTTCCTCCCACCACGGTTCCACAGACCAATCCTCCAACTCCACCAGTGACGGGGGAGAGCGGGGCGCAAACCAGTCCATTCCACAAAATGTCAGAGCTCAGTGGCCGCATGACAGACTTTCATAGGCAGATGCCTTAAGTATGCGTAGGTATTGTATTCAACTGCCGTCGTTTGTGGCCTGTACAGAAAAAGGACCGAGCTTCGCCGGCATTGTCTGAATTATGTATGAGAGCACTGTGTATAACTCTCAGGGTCACATGTGTGAATGGCGTGTGTAAGTGTGGGGAACTTATTCGGAGATGAATAGATGGTTCCTCATGAGGGTGGCTGTATCTGGACTGAAAATCGTGGATGTAGAAGCAAGAATTCCTAGCAAGATATTCTTCATGCAAGTAATACCTTTCACGAGATCGTCGCTGATCGTTTCTTGGGGCATCTTGAGTCTCACATATAAGAGAGGTGTGACGCAGTTCTATATCGAAAAATGTGACTCACATCATTTTGTGGATATAATTAATTAATTAATAACGAAGAGGAATACCAGAATTAACGATCGAGTTCCTCAAGAATCTTCTGGCGAATAACAAGCTTCGGGAGCTGACCAACAAGACGCACAAGAACTGGCCCGTTCACAGTCGAGCCACGAGAAAGCACCTCCCCGACACCGCTAGCCTCAGCCTCGTCGTCCTCAACAAGCAGAATCATCGGAACGAAATCAACCTCAGCAAGAAGTTCGGGTGAGATAAGAGGAGGTTCGGCGGGCACGAGATGATTTTGTTCTTCGTCGTCAACATCGACGACGATTCCGCGCACAGGAACATCTGGGCGAAGACGAGAGAGATCCCGCAGAGTCTCGTCAAAAATGACCCGCATGGGAACCGCCGGATCGCACCAACGTGCAGTCACAAAAATGAGCGAATACGAGCGATCTCGCGCCGAAGCCTCAACCACGCACACTCCTCACAACAGTCATCACACAAAGCGGGGTTGCCATGCGATCATATTTTCGCATGGCAACCCCGCCCGGTTGAGCTGGGCACCGCCGGGCTTGTCGCCCGGCGAGATGCTTAGGCCTCGAGGAAGGCCTGGGCGTCAAGGGCCGCGCGGCAGCCTGAGCCGGCGGCCGTGATGGCCTGCCGGTAGGTATGATCCACAACGTCGCCGCAGGCAAAGACACCTGGCAGGCTGGTGCGCGTGGAGGGCTCGTCGGCCACGATGTAGCCGGCTTCGTCGAGGGTCACTTGCCCATTGAGCACCTTGGTGCGTGGTTCATGGCCGATCGCAACGAAGAATCCGGAAACAGGAAGTTCGCTCTGCTCGCCCGTCACGGTATCTTCCAGCGTTGCCTTCTCAAGTGCGGCGCCACCTTCGAGGCCAACCACCTTCGAGTTCCAGTGAATCTTGATCTTCGGGTCTGCGAGGAGGCGATCCACCATGACTTTGGAGGCCCGCAGCTCGTCGCGACGATGGATAAGGTGCACGGTAGAGCCGAATCGCGCGAGGAAAAGCGCTTCGGTTGCGGCGGAATCGCCGCCGCCCACGACGGCGATTTCTTGGTTCTTGAAGAAGAAGCCGTCGCAGGTAGCGCAGTAGGAGATGCCCTTGCCGGAGAATTCAGCTTCGCCTGGCACGCCGAGCTTCTTGTATTCGGAGCCGAGCGCGAGGATGACGGCGCGTGCCTTGTATTCGCCGTCGTCGGTGGTGATGGTCTTAACCTCACCCTCAAGGTCGAGCTTCACGGCGTCTTCGAAAAGGACTTCCGCACCGAACTTTTCGGCCTGCTCCTGCATCTTTTCCATGAGTTCGGGGCCCATGATGCCTTCGGGCCAGCCGGGGAAGTTTTCAACTTCGGTGGTGGTCATGAGTGCGCCGCCAGCGTCGATTGCGCCTGCGAGCACGAGGGGTTTGAATCCCGCGCGGCCGGTGTAGATGGCTGCGGTCCAGCCTGCGGGGCCGGAGCCGACGATGATGACGTCGCGTACTTCAGTCACTGATTTCTCCTCGTTAGTAGTTCCTACCTCACCCAACGCTGTGGACGCTGATGTATTCCCGAACGCGGGTCACTTCACGGTGATGTCGACGAGGTCGATGCGGTAGTTGCCTTCGGGATCGGTTGGGAGGCTGTTGAACCACAGAATGATTGTGTCGGTTCCTTGAGCTTCAGCGGCTTTGAGGACGGTTGCGGAACTCATGGCCGATTCGGCGAGCACATCCCCTGCATTTGGTGTGGCAGATGTTGTGTTGCGCCACTGGACGTTTCCGCCTTGCCCGTTGACCTGCAGGTCAACTTCGTTCACCTTGGCTTTGGCGGCGAGTTTGATTTCGAGGCCGATTCCTTCTTTGCGTACGAAGTTCTCGTTGGTGTACCACCACGATCTCCATGAGGTTGCCGGGTTGCCGTCGATAGCATTGACGACTGTGCTCGGGCTGTCTTGCTCCGCAACTGTGGCAGGGTCGAGAAGGTCGCCTTGTGGGTTGAGAAGGGTGATCGACGAGAGCGTGGGCGCAGGCAGTGTCTCGGTTGTTGGTGTCGAGGAGGGCGTCGCTGATGCGCTTTCTGTTGCTTGTGCCGTTGGCTCAGCGGTGAGGCGGGGCTTGGACAGTTCCACTTCCTTCGTTGGAGCAAAGAACGTCAGGAGTGCCCATGCTGCTGCCACGCAGACGAGGACGATTGCTCCGGTTGTGAAGATCCAGGAGAGGCTCCGGTTCTTCTTGTTGATTGGGCCTGTTACTGCGATAGCCGGGCGTGAGTGGGGGCCTGGTTGTGGTGTCGTGGTATCGCGCGACGAGTTGTGCGTGGCCGTTGTTTCCTCCGTGGTGTCGTGTGTCTTCTGTGTGGTGGGCTTCGGCTCCGACGTGTGGGGAGCGACGATCGGTTCAGGCTCAGGTGCTTCTGATGTCGTTGGTTCAGACGTCGCTAGCGTAGGCGTGTCTGGTTCGGGCGTTTCCTCGGCTGGCTGAACCGTTGCCATGTCTTCACGAGGGTGTGGTTCGTCGTCGGGTTCGCCGGCGACGATGTTATCCATCGGGATGGCGGACTCCTCCGCCTGCTCAGCCGTCACGGCGTCGATGACGGCCGTGGGGTTATCAGCCTCCGTTTCGTCAGCCTCAATGAGCATCACAGCTTCGGCGCCTTCAGCTTCGGCCCGTTCGCGCTCCACGTGGGCTTCGTGCTCAGCGGCTTCTGCAGCGAACTCATCAGGAGTCTGCCACTGGGGTGTCACCATCACTTTGGGAGCTGGAGAAATGCCAAGCTCGACATCGAGATGAGGGGCAACATCAGCGACGGAAGAATCACGAGCTGCGTCCTCGTCGCCAGAGAGTTCGTCATCGCCAGGTTCCGGCTCGGGATCGTCGCCGCTGAGATCTGGTGTTGCAGCGCTCGGAACATCGGCACTTGCCTCGGCATCAACGCTGCCAACTTCGTCGTCATCACCAGCATCCTCAACAGCTGCAGGCTGCTCGCGCAACGACACCGACTGCGGTTCCTCGTCGTCCATCGTGAGAATATCGTCGCCGTCATCTGGATCGACGGAATTGACCTCGTCGTCCATGGGCCACTCGGGACGAACCGGGGCGGCAGCAGTCGACTCAAAAGCAGGAGGCTCCCACCCAAACTTCGCCTGCGTATGCGGGAATTGGTGTGGAGAAACACGAGGCCACGGAGCAAGTTCGCGCACAAGCTCAGCAGGGGACAACGAGCCCAAGCCTTCCGCTTCGCGTGAGAACACGAGCCGCAGTTGCTCGTCAAGGTCAGGATCACCGGCGCCCTCGGCAATAGCTGCCTCCGGATCAACGTCAGGATCACCCACAAGCATGCTCGCTGCGAGGCCAATCACTCCGTGCGCCTCACTGCGGTCAAGCTCCGTACCCATGAGCACACCCTGGGTAGGAATCCCGGCGAGAGCCGCGAGATAGCCAAAGCCATCAACGAAAACCTCACCGGCCACATCAACCCGCACGGTCCGCGGATTAATCTGCAAATGGCGGATGCCGCGCTCGCGAGCCTCGTTGAGGATCGTGGCAACTTCGCCAGTTACGGCATGAATCTGCTCCGGTGGGAATGGCATACCCGTGTATGCGTCAGCCAATGGCTCACCCAAGGGAATTTCCGTGCAAATCCACGCCGGAGATTCGTCATTCTCTGAAACCGATAAGACCCGCACGGTACGGGCAGAATTGAACAAGGCGGCGCGGCGCGCGGCATCAAGGGCATCCGCCGTCGTCGCCATCGTGGGATCGAGAAGAATGAGACGCACGTTGAACGAACGGTACGTGTCGATGGCCGTCCAAGCACTCGCACCAGAAATCTGCACGGGGAACTGGCTTGTGAGCTGGTAACGCTGAGAAATGAGCTGGCCGACTTCTCCAATTTCCACTGCAAATCCTCCTCAAGGATGCGGCGCCTATACGGGCCTCATTCTATCGTTGAACAGGCGTTGCGGCAGGCAGGCACGCGTTTCGGAGGGAGCCTCACGGAGGAGCCTAGCGCCCGAGTCGTTCACCTTGCCATAACGACGACGTCCCAGCAGAGTTGGAGGGAGCCTCCGCGATATCCGACGTTTGTGGACCTTGAGTGGCTGCAGCCGAATCGGGACTCTCACCCGGGGTGGCGTCGCTCGGGTCTTCAACGTCGATCGAGGAATCTGGGAAGGCGTCTTTGCTTCGGCGCCCGTGGCGCAACGAACGAACAACGCCAACGAGAAGGACGAGCCCAAGACCCACACCGACAACGAGAGTTCCCGTATTCTCCCAGTCCGCACGCACACGCACAGCCAGCGCCTGCGACGCGCCTACACGTTCCCCAGACGGAGAAAGCACGTTGATAACAACGCTGATGTTTCCTGAACCTGTGGCCTCAACCGGGATACTCACTTTCGCGCTGCCGTGAGCGGGGATCGTCACGGCAACTTCCGACGAGGACACGAGACGCTGATCGCGGCTCGTCAACGAGACAACAACACCAATATCGATCCCCAGGGAATTCTCCACGTGAACGGGAAGGGACGTCTCGCGTGAGATGACGTTAATTGTCGACGAAGGGGAGACAACAACCGACGACGCAAAATCCGACGCAACCGCAGCAAATTCGTCGATCTTATCTGAGCGGGTAGCCGTAGCTGACCTCCACGCCACACCCGAGAGAATCGCTGAAACTTCTGTTACCGGCTGCACGACGAGCGCCGGATCAGCCGAAAGGTTCGCGATCTTCGTGATTGTCCCCAACGACGAGGAGAGTGACGCCATCTCGGATTTCGACGCCTCACCAGATGCAACTGATTCAACAGGAAGTGCCGTGCGCTCCGAATCGGAGGCCTCATCTGCCAGCATCGACTCCACTGTGCGCGGAGCAACCCAAGGAGCAGACATGAGCGCCGAAATTGTCGCTGAGAGATTCGAGGCGCCAAGGGCCGTATCGTCGCCCGCTTGCGCAGGATCAACCTTCCCGTAGTGAAGAATTCCCGGCCGATCCACGGCAAGCACCACAGGACGCTGGTCGTTCGGACGCTCCTTATATGTCACTGCGGAAAGCCCAAGAACGAGCTGCCGAGAATCGAGAGGGGAGAGAGACGTCGCCGAGGTTGACGAGGCTGCAACCTCTCCATCTCCCACGAGAACCCCAGCCAGAGCGCCCGACATCGTCGTGTCCGTAGCCAGCGCAGGCATGGACGAACCGTCACCGTATTGGAGGGTCGTGCGCGCAGATGCCGTGGCATAGCGGTAACCCGTCGGGCGAGTATCGTCACCCGAAACAACGACCCCCTGCACGCCAGCCTCCGCAAGACCGGCAAGAGTTTCCTGGTCAATGCCAGGAGCTGCAACAGCAACCGTTGTCGAAACCGACATACCCGTGGACGCAATACTCGTCGCCCCCGTCGCATACGAACTTGTCAGCTCCGATCTTTTGCCCGCATGCACAAGTGCAGCAGCATCGGCGTCGTACATCGCCGTCGCAATAACACTCGAATTTTCCCCCGACGACAACGCGGATAACGACGAAGCCGAGCCATCCTTCGTCGCCTCCACAATGGCATCCGGTTGAACTAGCGCCGTCACACCGGGAGAAACAAGAGAAGGCAGACGCGACGCCGACGACGAAACCTGAGCACCCGTCGACGGCGAAGAAGAAACCGACGGCGACGCGCCAGGCGACACAGATGCCGACGGGGAGGCCGACGCGCTCGCGGAGGGCGACACCTCGGGATCATCAACATCCTCAAGATTCGCAGCGTTAGACAACTCCGACACCTGCGATGTCACCGGCACAACCACACCCGTTGGCGTGCGCGCCAGCTCGTAATTCGGGGCGAGAACAACAACCGACCGATCCGAGAGCGTAACACCGCCCTCCAACGTCACAGTAGCCTCAACACCTCGAGGCCCCCACGCTGCAGCGCCCGAACTCCACCTCAGATCCGCACGGGGCACTGTCACAGTGGCACTCACGCTCTCGCCAGGATTGACGACGAACGACGAATCAGTACCCCCAAGGCGTCGAAGCACAACGTTTGCTCCATCAAGGAAAGAAAGAAGACGGGTCCGGGTCGCAGCCGTCGAATCCTGACCAGACAGATCCACCCTCGTCACAGTGACAGGTTCCGACGATGGGTTCGACACCGACACCGTCACAGACAAATCCTCGTCCGGCCCCAGGAGAGCGTTGCCTACCGACGTGATCTCTGCTGCAGGTTCGGTCGACGCTACCAACGTCGCTTGTTCCACAGGAGCAGCATCCTCGCTTGCAACAGACCTCCGAGGTGAATCCCCTGGCGGATCGCTCACAGGACGAAGCACAACACGAGCCGAATCTGGCGCAGCAACAACAGTGGGTGCGGCGATCGTCGTCGAACACAACGAAGCCACCGCAAGAAAACCTGCGGCGACACCAGCCCCCACGCGCGCAAACACTAGTCGCGCCCCAACAAAATATCGCGAGCGAAACCCACAATCTGACGCTCATTCGGATACGCCAAACGCGACGAAACCTTATCCAGGCGCACCCACTCCACCTTCTCAGCCTCGTGATCCGGATCATTCTCCGTGGTCAACTCACCAGAAAGCGCCTCAAGCAAGAAATGATGCACAACCTTGTGCACGCGCCGATCAGTCCCAGAAAACCAATAGTCAATCGTCGCCAAGTGCCGCAACACGCGGCCAGTAATACCCGTCTCCTCACTGATCTCGCGGATCGCTGCCTCCTCCGCAGTCTCCGCACCCTCAAG
Source organism: Arcanobacterium haemolyticum (assembly GCA_021532125.1). Lineage (GTDB taxonomy): Bacteria > Actinomycetota > Actinomycetes > Actinomycetales > Actinomycetaceae > Changpingibacter > Changpingibacter haemolyticus_A. The sequence continues at coordinate 14,607 of JADYUX010000007.1, read as the reverse complement.
ATGACCCTTCGGCAAACACCACTCCAAGCGCCCACCACGATTACGACGCGCAATAACCGCAGCAAAACCATGCCCGTTCTCCACAGACACAATCACGCCGCCAGCACTCGTCTCATTAACAACAGGAAGCGAAAAACGCCGAGCTGACGCACCCGCACTTCGTTTCCACTGTGGTGGCCTATCGTGCGGCGTTGGCAACGGTGCTTGTCTCGACATATCTCACAACTGTAGTCGCGCCGACCCATGTGCTTGGCAGCGCAACACATGGCACCCTTGTAGGGTGAATGAGCGAAAACCAGGCAACGAGTCGGAACAAGGGGCGGGGATGGAACAAGGGAACCGCCGCGCCCTCCTGCTAATGCAAGGGCAGCGGACGCTAAGCAGGCTCCCGCGCGCCATCCATGAACTAGGTACTATTTTCGCAGATGCAGGGCACGAATTGGCACTCGTTGGCGGACCAGTTCGTGATGCCTTCCTTGGCCTGCCTATTCACGACTACGATTTGACCACCTCGGCGCGTCCCGAACAGACCGAAGAACTCCTCGGAAAGTGGGCGCCAACAACGTGGGATATCGGCAAAGAATTCGGCACAATCGGCGCCCAGCGCGGCAACCTCACCGTCGAAGTCACCACCTACCGCACCGACTCCTACGAAATCGGCTCACGCAAACCCGAAGTCGACTTCGGTGACACGCTTGAGGGCGACCTCACACGCCGCGACTTTACTGTGAACGCCATGGCAGTCCGACTCCCAAGCGTCGAACTCGTCGACCCCTGCGGCGGACTTGACGACCTCATCGAAGGTGTCCTGCGCACGCCCGTCACCGCGCGTCAATCTTTCGACGACGACCCACTGCGCATCATGCGAGGCGCACGCTTCGCCGCCCAACTCGGCTTCGACGTCACGCCAGACGTCATGGATGCCATGGAAGAAATGGCGCCACGCCTTGAGATCGTCTCCGCCGAACGCATCCGCGCCGAATTTGAGCGACTCATGACCGCGCCGGCGCCCCGCCGAGGCATCGAAATCATGACCTACACCGGTGTGAGCGCCATCGTCCTCCCCGAAGTCGCCGAGCTGTGCAACACAGTCGATGCTGAACACCGCCACAAGGACGTCTACGAACACACCCTGACCGTGCTCGACCAGGCCATCGCCCTCGAAGACCGCGCCGGGGAAGAAAACGAATCGATCACCGCGGCGCCGGCGCTCGGCGGCCCACTCGTCGGCCCAGACCTCGTGCTCCGCATGGCTGCCCTCTTCCACGACATCGGCAAACCCGCCACACGACAGTTCGAAAAGGACGGAAGCGTCACCTTCCGCTGGCACGACGTCGTCGGCGCCCGACTTGCCGCCAAACGCATGCGCGCCATGCGCTTCGACAAGCAAACGGAAAAGGATGTCGCGAAACTCGTCGAACTCCACCTCCGAGCCTTCGGATTCTCCGAAGCCGACTGGTCCGATTCTGCCGTCCGCCGATTCGTCCGCGACGCCGGTGAGCTTCTCCCACGCCTCCTTCGCCTCATCCGTGCCGATATCACCTCCCAAAACGCCCGCAAAGTGGCCGTGCTCCGCGCCGCGAACGACGAACTTGCGCGCCGCATCGTCGAAATCGCCGAGCAAGAAGAACTCGACGCCATCCGCCCCGACCTCGATGGCACCGAGATCATGGAGCTCCTCGACCTCAAACCGGGACGTGTCGTCGGCGAAGCGCGCAACTTCCTTCTCGACCTCCGCCTTGAAGAAGGACCCCTCGGGCACGACGAAGCCGTGCGCCGCCTCCTTCAATGGTGGAATGAACGAGGCGAAGCATAACGCCGGACTCACCCTCGTCGAGCACACGGAATATCGTCGTCGCAATCAAAGGAACACCATGCGCCTCATAGATGACCTCGCAACCCTCGCAAAAAACCCCGGGTTCCGAAAACTCCTTGGAGTGCGCCTCGTCTCCCAATGCGGCGACGGCATGGTTCAAGCCGGACTCGCCTCCCTATTCTTCTTCCGGCCCGAAGCCGCAACCGACGCAGCCGGAGTTGCCGCGGCACTCGTCGTCATGTTCCTGCCGTTTTGTATCGTCGGCCCCTTCACTGGGCCCTTCCTCGATCGCTGGCGCCGGCGCCAGGTTCTCGTCTGGGGAAACCTCCTGCGCGCAGTCCTCGTCCTCGCAACCCTCGCCGCAATGTCGGCCGGCGCATCAGGCCTCATGTACGCCTTCGTACTTCTCACGCTCGGCCTCTCACGATTCCTCCTCGCCGGACTCTCCGCAGGCCTACCCATGGTTGTCGCCAGCAAAGAACGCCTCCTCATGGCGAACTCTGTCGTGCCCACCCTCGGGGGAGTCGCCACGGCCCTCGGCGCACTCTTCGGAATCCTCATCCGCCTCCTCCTGCCCGGTGAGGAAGCACGCAATCTCGGATCTCTTGCTATCGCTGCACTCCTTTTCTTCGCCAGCGCCGGCGTGGCCTGCCTTCTCGGGAAAGACGAACTCGGGCCAGAAAAGGTGGATGAGAGCGCATCGTTGCGCAGCCAGCTCGCTGCAGCCGCCCGCGACATTGTCGACGCCGGGCGTTACCTCGTCCACCGCGGCACACCCGGAGCTGCCCTCGCCACCATGGCGCTCCACCGCTTCGTCTACGGCATGCAACTCATCATGTTGATCCTCGCCGGCCGCAACCTCATCGCCGACCCAACAAACGCCGACGCCGGCCTTGCCGCCGCCGGCTCACTCCTCGGCGCTATGGTCGCTGGGCACGGTGTTGCCGTCGTCCTCACCCCAATCGCCCACGAGCGCATCAAGCCATCGTCGTGGATCGTCACGTGCCTCATCGGCGGGACACTCGGGCAAATCCTTCTCGTGATCTCCCCCGAACGCATCGTGTACTACGCCGGCCTTTTCATCTTCGGAATCGGTGTGCAGGGAGCAAAAATTGCGGTCGACACCATCGTTCAATCCGACACCGCCGACGCCTACCGTGGCCGTGCCTTCTCCATCTACGACGTCCTCTTTAACGTCGCTGAATGTATCGCCGCCGGCATCGGCGTACTCGTCCTTCCCAACGTCGGTTGGTCACGCCCCGTCCAGGTTGTACTCGTCGTCTTCGTGTGGGTCGTGGCCTTCGGGTATCGCCGAATTGTCGTGCGCTTGAACGACGAACCCCGACCCGTCGAGGCCTAGCCGCGGCACTGGGGCATCCGAACTGTTAATCGTCAAGCCTTGCCAAGGCGCTCGCGGTAGGCCTGCGCGTAGAGCTTCGGATCGACAGGCCGCTCACGTCTCGGGAGTTTCGCCACCACAATCAAGTACGACTCCGTGATGAGATCGCGCGCCAGATCCTCGTCGACGTCCCCATTCGGACGAATCGTGATCCAATGCTTCTTGTTCATGTGGTAGCCGGGCGAAATGAAATCGTATTCCTCGACGAGGGAGGCGGCATCTTCGGGATCGGCTTTGACAACGATGATGTCGTCGTCAAGGTGCGTGGCCAACATGAACCACTTTCCGCGCACACGCGCAGCTTCCCATTCTTCCGTGAAGCTGTAGACCTCACTGCCCGGAAGTTCGAGCGCCGCCTCGACCGCGAGATTATAGAGCGCGGTTCCGTCCATGACGTACTCCGATCGTTGGAAGTAGTGTTCCAGTTGACGCGTGGGTGGTGTACGGCTCGCATTTCCACGTCGATACCTAGGTTACGCTTCGGCGTGTGATGGGCGCGGCAGGGTCGCTCACACCACCCGATTCTGGGGTAGCACTAGGTGCCTACGTTGTCGACGACGTCGGGATATTGGGGTAAAGCGGGTGGTTCACGCATGTCGTGACGACGAACCCCTGGGGCTCGTCGTCCCTCGTGTGTTCATGTTGCCCACGGACTCGTCGTTGCCGACGGTCCTCAGCCCCTTTTCTTCGTCGCTCCGTCAGCTCGTTGTCGTCGCCCCAACACGCACGGATTTACCGGAGAATATGACCATGAGCGTTATTGACGAATACATTGCCTCCCAAGCACCGGAGCGTCGCGAGATTCTCGCGGCGGTTCACGAAGCTATCGCGGCGGAGCTGCCGGAGTATATGGCAACAATGTCGTACGGGATGCCGACGTATCGCGCGAAGAGGAATGTCATCCACTTCGCTGCGAACAAGAAGCACCTGGGCATTTACCCGGGGCCGGAAACGATCGAACACTTCGCGGCGGAACTTGAGGCGTACACAACTTCGAAAGGCGCGGTTCAGTTCCCCTTCGACAAGCCAATTCCTGTCGACCTCATTGGCCGGATGGCTGCGTGGAGTTATCAGCGCATAAACGGGTGAAGCGGTGCGCCTCGGCTGTCACGTGGTGTTACTCCGCCGTGCGGGTTGTTGAGGAGGCGCAGTGGACACCGGAATTGCGGGTCGGTGGAGTGCGCCAGATGGGTGTAAGGTGCGCCGGCTCTACACCGCCGGTGCCGGCTTGATACCGTCCTCACCGACCCACTACCACTTGCAGGCAGCATGAACCATATGTCAGAAACGACGACGATCCCGGTGTCGTGCGCCCGCATAACGCGTTCCGGGCGGTGCACCCTCCTATAACGTTGTGTGCCCCGGAGATGGCGAGCATCCCCGGGGCACAGAAGAAGAGGTGATGCGCGAGGCATCATGTCGTGAGGGCTTGGATCAGACGTCGACGACCTTCTTCTCCTGGCGTGACAAGCTGAAGTACAGCAGCGCCGCGATGATGCCTGTGGCGGCGAGGAAGGTAAACGAAACGGTCCAGGAGAAGTGCTGGGCAAGGATCGGCATGACGAGGTTTGCGGCAAGTTCGCCGACGATGTAGCCAAAGAGCCCAACGAAACCAACAGCCGTGCCGGCAGCCTGAAGCGGAACGAAGTTCAGCGTGAGGATGTTGATGATGAGCTGTGGGCCGTAGATGAGTGCGCCCATGATGCCCGACACGATGAGAAGAAGTGTGTAGTTCGTGTTCTGGTGGTAGACGAAAACGAGCGCGGCGAGCGCAAGAAGTCCGATCCCACCCACAAGCGACTGGCGGTTCGGCAGCTTGATCGCAACCCACGCGAAGAAGAAGGATCCTGGGATAGCCACCCACTCAAGCACAGAGAACGCTGTTGTGTACTGCACTTCGGTGAAGCCCAGTTCAGTGCCGAGGAAGGCAGGCATCCAGTTTTCTACTCCGAAGCGAAGGAAGTAGAGGATCGCATTAATGAAGCCGATAGTGAGAAGGAGGCGGTTGGTGAAGACGTACTTCACCATGATCTGCCAGAACGAACCTTCGGGAGTTTCTTCAGCCATGGGTACGCCGTGGCTGCCATAGATGTCGCGTAGGGTTGGCAGGCCTTCTTCCTCAGGGCGATCGCCACCAAACTTCCAGAAGAGAAAAGAGAGAAGGAGAACCATGGCGGCCGGCACCCAGAAGGAGTATCGGATATCAAGGCCGGCGCCGGCGAAACCGCCGATCATGAGGGGCAGGAGTGCTCCGCCGAGGTTCTGAGAGGTGTTCCAGACGGCAATTGCGGCCCCGCGCGTGCGGTTGGGGAACCAGTTAGCGATCATCGACTGAGAGCCGGGGGAGAGGACTCCTTGGATGGTTCCGAGGCAGAGCATGAGGAAGAACATGAACCAGACGTTTGATGTCACGCCCATGATGATGCAGATAACGGCTGATCCTGCGAGGGCTCCGGCAAAGGCTTTGCGGAGTGAAATGTTGTCGACGATCATGCCCATGAGGAATTTTCCAATTCCATAGGAGATCGTGAATCCGGTGAGAATGAGTCCAACGTGGGTGAGCGACCAGTCGTTCTGGATACGGATTGTTTCCGAGGTGAGTTTGAAGTTGTTGCGCACGAGGTATGCGCAAACGTAGCCGAAGTAGGCGACGGCGAAAACTACCCAGTGGCGCTTGATATAGGTCGTGAATTCTGCCGGGTGTTCAGCTTTGAAACGCTCGGCTTCCACGTCCGCGTGGTTCTTCCCTTCCATGGGATGTATTCCTATCGACATTGATACGTTGATGTGTGGACAGGGTGATTTTATGGGGAGGGAAGGGGCGTTTTATGGGCATCATGTGCCGTCGTTGGTAACAGATGGTGACACACGGTAACACGTGCGGTTGTTCCTGCGTATGAGGAGTATTACCGCACGGAATGTGTGAGGGATAGTGCAGGTTTCCGCACTACCCCTCACATCCGACTGACTATCATGAGCGTCCCAACGAGGTTCGTTGAAACCGACAAAGTTCGTCGTTCGTCGACTTTAATGAACGATCATATGCGGCGCGGTCGCATGATGTGGTCGCGCACGTCTCCGGTGCACGGCGAGCCAGCCGAGGTTTACCGTTCGATATCGCCGCGAATGAAGGCTTCAACGCTTTCTCTGGCGATGTCGTCTGGGCGTTGCTCCATTGGTGACTTCATGAAATACGACGCGGCGGAGAGGAGTTCGCCGCCGATGCCGCGATCGAGGGCGATCTTTGCGGCTCGAACGGCGTCGATGATGATGCCGGCCGAATTGGGGGAGTCCCAGACTTCAAGTTTGTACTCGAGGGAGACAGGCGCGTCACCAAAGTTACGGCCTTCCAGGCGGACGAAAGCCCATTTGCGGTCGTCGAGCCAGGCCACGTAGTCCGACGGGCCGATGTGCACGTCACGTTCGGAGAGCTTCTTGTGGAGGTTCGATTGCACGGCGTTCGTCTTAGAAATCTTCTTCGATTCGAGCCGCTCGCGTTCGAGCATATTCATGAAGTCCATGTTGCCGCCCACGTTGAGCTGGTACGTGCGGTCGAGGATGACGCCACGATCCTCAAAAAGTTTGGCGAGTACTCGGTGGGTGATGGTGGCGCCGATTTGGGATTTGATGTCGTCGCCAACCACGGGGACTCCGGCGGCAGCAAATTTATCGGACCACTCCTTCGTCGACCCAATAAAGACGGGCATGGCGTTGACGAAGGCAACCTTGGCGTCGATGGCGCATTGTGCGTAGAACTTTGCGGCCCGCTCAGAACCGACCGGGAGGTAGCTGACGAGGACGTCAACATGTTTGTCTCGCAGGATCTGAACGACGTCGACGGGCTCGGCGTCCGATTCGGTGATTTGTTGGTTGTAGTACTTGCCGAGGCCATCGAAGGTGTGTCCGCGTTCGACTGTGACGCCGGTGGCTGGTACGTCGCAGAGTTTAATGGTGTTGTTTTCTGAGGCGAGGATTGCTTCAGAAAGGTCTTTTCCGACTTTTGCTGCGTCCACGTCGAAGGCCGTGACGAACTCAAGGTCGTGGACGTGATAGTCGCCGAATTGTACGTGCATAAGGCCGGGGACTGTTGTGCTTGGGTCGGCATCTTTGTAGTACTCGACGCCTTGAATGAGGGATGAGGCGCAGTTGCCTACTCCGACGATTCCGACACGGATCTTGCTCATGTGATCTCCTTGTAAGGTCGATGACCTTGTTAGCCAGGGTGGCTTCGCTGCCATCCTGGGGTGGGCGCTCCGTGGGTTAGCGGGTGTTGTGCGACGAACGTGCACTGAGGCAGTCTGGCCTTTCAGATTGCCTTTCGCTTGCGTGGGAGCGCGGTGGTTCGTTCTTTGTCGATCATGGATTCAAGCCAGGCGACTTCGCCAGCTACTTGTTCAAGGCCGTGCTTGGCAAGTTCGCGGGCGTAGGGGTCGGCTTGTTTTTCTGCGATGTCTGCCCACAAGCGGAGCGCCTCGCGGCGTTCGAGCATGCGGGTGAAGCGGCCTTCGAGTATGCGCAGACGTGTGGCCGAGTCTGTCGAGCCGAACATCTGGAATCGGAGGTCGAAGGCTCCATCTTCCCAGTCTCCGGGGCCAACTGACGACAGTTCGTTGTCGAGGTAGTCGCGGCCGTGGGAGGTGATGGAGTAGGTGATCCTTTTACGGCGTGATCCGGGTATTGTCGTGTCCTCGTGGGAGGTGATGTAGCCCGAATCTTCCAACCTTCTGAGTGCGGGATAGAGGGATCCGTAGCTCAGCGTGCGAAATGTACCCAAGGATAGGTTGAGGGCTTTGCGTAGGGCATAGCCGTGCACCGGTCCCTCGGTCAGGTGGCCGAGGATTGCGAGGTTGAGTACTTGCGCGCGAGGAGTTGTTGTCACCACGTTCTTGTCCATGTCTGAGAAGGAACATCTTGATGATATATCGGTTTGATATATCTGTCATGAGTTTGGGGGGCGACGAGCGGGGAAGGTCCTGTGGTTGTCGGAGGAAAGGATCGTTACGACGAACGACGAACGACGAGCGCTCGCGAGTTTGTCGTGCGTGGTGCCGTGACGGGCACAATGGTGGATAAACGCCTTGACATGCGTGTGATTGATGCAACGACACCTTGCCTGTATTGGGGAGTGGAACGAAGGTTTCTTCGCCAATTCTGTCGCTAGAGGCACGTAGGCTAGTTCTTGTAAGCAAAGGCTGCGCTCTGCAGCTTGGTGAGCACACATCGAAAGAGACGTAGATGGCTGCAACAACGGCAGATTCTTCTGACCAGTCGCGTAATACCGGGGTGCATGCGTCGGCTGAAGAGTCATTACACCGAAGCGCACATGAGCGGGTTGAGGCGAGTGACGAGTCGCGTGTGGGTACCGACCGGCATGATGATTCGGTAACTCTGCAAGTAAGCGGCGCCTCAGGTATCCGCCAGCAAGTTACGTCTGCGCGTTTTTCCGGTGGCGGCATGCCTGCTGGCTTGAAAGTTCTCATGGTGGGTGCGCTGGCAACTGTGGCGTGTGCGGGGTTGAATCAGATTTCTGATATTGTCATGCCCCTCTTTTTTGCACTGACGCTTGTGCTCACTGTGCGCCCGATTCACCGAAAACTTGTATCGAAAGGCGTCCCAGCGTGGGTTTCGGCCTTTATCACCCTCATGGTGATTCTTTTGACGTTGCTTCTCATTTTCGGGCTCATGGCTTGGTCGCTCGTCGGGCTGCCTGATGTCATTCGTGAATACACGCCAGCTTTCCAGCAAGCAGTGCAGGATGTCCTCGAATTTGCGGAGAAACAGGGTTTTGCTACGGATCAAATAACCTCAACGATCCTGGGGTCATTCAACGTCAGTCAGGCACTCAACACTGTGATGAGTGCGGCTAGTTCGCTCACGTCGGTCGGGAGTTTCGTCGCTGTCATGGCTTTGTGTCTCCTGTTCCTCACAGTTGATACGCTCACGATGAAGGCCCGTGGCGAGGTCGTGAGGAATCACGATTCGATGCTGTACGAGGCCTTGGCATCGTTCGAGGGTCGGGTACGCCAGTACTGGTTGGTGTCGACGATCTTTGGTCTAGTCGTAGCTGCCATCAACTTCATTGTTTTGCAGTTTCTCAACGTTCCTATGCCGCTGGCATGGGCATTGTTCTCCTTCATCACGAATTACATCCCGAATATCGGTTTTGTTATCGGTGTCATTCCGCCGGCAGTCATGGGAGCGCTAGATTCTGGATGGCTCACAGGTGTGTGGGTTATTGTGGCCTTCTCAGTTATCAATGCGTTGATTCAGGGGGTGCTTCAACCCAAGATCACTGGTGAGGCCGTTGGCCTCTCGACGATTGTCACGTTCGTGTCCTTGTTGTTCTGGACGGCTGTTGTCGGGCCGCTTGGAACGATCATGGCTGTTCCTCTCACTCTCTTTGCGAAGGCACTCCTTATCGATTCGAACGCCCAGACACGATGGATTGGCACCTTCCTCGTCCCGGAGGGGGAGGCCGCACGGCGAGCACAGGATGGCTACTTCGACGAAGAGTCACCCAACTCGGAGATTTTCGTCGACTTCACTGCAGAGAACTCGGAAAAAGGTAAGAGGATTCGTTCCACTCTCCAGTCACTTTCGAGAAGGAAGCGTGGGTCGAGAACGGAGCAAAATTAATGGCGACAACGTCAAGGTCTGGTTCACGCGCAGGCGCGAGTCAGTCTGCGGTGCAGAAGAAAGGTAGTGGGCGTAAGCGCGTGTGGAATTATCCACGACGAGGCTTAGGCCCAGTTCGCCGGTGGCTTCCAAGTTGGCGTTTTCTTGTAGCGTCATTCTTTGCCTTTGTTGCGCTCTGCGCGGCAACATTCGCGGCACTCTACATCTTCATTAGAGTTCCCGATCCGTCGGATTTCGCTCTAGCTCAGCGGACGACTGTCTACTACTCGGACGGCGAGACAGTTATGGGAACATTCGCCGACTACGACCGTGAGCCTGTCGAGCTTTCGACCCTCCCGGATTACGTTTCTCAAGCGGTTGTCGCCTCCGAGGATCAGTCGTTCTACACGAATAACGGCATCGATCTGGGTGGCATCGTCCGCGCGTTGGTCAATAACGTGACAGGCGGCGCCCGCCAAGGCGGCTCGACCCTCACACAACAGTACGTTGAACGTTTCTATCTGGGAACGACGACGGGCTATGCCGGCAAGGTCAAGGAGGCCATCCTCGCTCTCAAAATTGACCGGCAGCAAAGTAAAGAGCAGATCCTCGAAAACTACCTCAACACGATCTACTTCGGCCGCGGTGCCTACGGCATCGAAATTGCCTCGCAAAAGTACTTCGGGATTCCAGCGAGCCAGTTAAATCTTTCGCAAACAGCACTTCTTGTGGGAGTAATTCCTGCACCGAGCGCCTGGGATCCAGAAGTTAATGCCGAAAGAGCACAGGACCGATGGGCGCGCGTGCTGCGCAACATGGTCGACGAAGGCTACATCAGCCAGTCTGAAGCAGATGCGCAGACGTTCCCAGAAACGCAGGCGTCGCAGGCTTCGTCGAGCTATGCCGGACCAACAGGCTACCTACTCTCGACAGTCACGAGCGAACTCACCAACTCTGGAAAGTTCACGAGCGACGAACTCAATACCGGTGGCTACAAGATCGTCACAACGATCGACAAAGAGAAGCAGCAGGCTGCAATCGACGCCGTTGACGCACTTCCTGAAGATCGACCCGACAACAACTATGTAGGCCTTGTATCCGTTGATCCGCGCACCGGTGGAATCTACGCGATGTATGGTGGAGCCGATTATCTTACCCGCGCTCGCAATGCCGTCACTCAAGACCGAGCTCAGGGCGGATCAACATTCAAACCCTTCGCACTTCTGACCGCGCTCAACGATGGAACGCCGTTGACGACGAGATATCCTTCGTACACTCCGATGAAGATTGGCGACATCGAAGTTCAGAACTTTGATTCAAGGAACTATGGGCGAATCAATCTTCTGACAGCGACGAAGTATTCCGTCAATACGGTGTATGTCCAACTCAACCAAGACATCGGCCCTGCGAATACGCGACAGACCGCCATCAAGGCGGGGCTCCCAGAAGATACGCCAGGCCTCGACGATACGACGACGAACGTTCTCGGATCGGCGTCTCCGCATCCGATCGATATGGCTAAGGTGTACGCGACATTCGCCAACCAAGGCGTCCAACACGATATATACATGGTGAAAAGCGTTTCTGACCCGACAGGGAAAGAGGTCTACTCCGGAGATAACCCCGGAACCCGCGTCTTTGAATCTGACGTCATGGCACAACTCACCTACGCGCTCCAAGAGGTCACAAAACGTGGAGCTACCGGCGAAACCGCTGGCGAACTTGGTCGCCCAGTCGCAGGAAAAACAGGAACATCGTCTGGCCCGTGGTCTGCCTGGTTCTGCGGATATATCCCGCAGATGGTGACGATCGTCGACATGTACCAGATTGGCCCCAACGGCGAGGAAGAAGTCCTCGACGGATTCGGTGAGTATAGCTACGGCATCGGCGGCGGTTCCTTCCCAGCCGAGATCTGGCTGAACTACATGGAATCGGCAACGGAAGGCATGGAGGTTGAGGAATTCCCTGAGCTTCCCCGCAATACGCCTACATACGCACCGAACTACCGCGAGCCGGCTACCGTGGAGGAGACGGTCGAACCAGAAGCTGACGAAGCTCCCGAAGTCGTCCAACCGACACAACAACCAGCCGAAACGCCAGTCCCTGTTCCCACACCAACCCAGGCACCTGCAGTGACCACCCCACCCGCTGAAGTACCCGGTGATGGCGGTGGAGATGACGGCGGCGTAGAAAACGGTGGCAACTAGAACACCACGTGTGGCGGGCAGAACGGTGCCCGCCACACTCGTATCAACCCAACAACAATGGGGTTAGATGCGATGAAACATGCGACGGCGCCAAAGTTCGCTACAACAACAAGCAGCCGCGGGATTCGTCGCCAATAATCAGCGACTTACTCACAAACTTCACCAAACGCTAGCCGAACAAAACGTCACCAGGTACGATTAAAGGCCGGTGTACGCAACTGCCACCCGGCAGGAGCGTCCCGAACGCATTGACCCTCCTGTCATGGAAAGACCATGACCGCTAAGACCAAAGGAGGTGGGAAAAGCATGCGTGATTACGAGATGATGATCATCCTCGATCCGACCGTCGACGAGCGCAACATTGCAACCTTCGTCGATAAGCTGCTTCAGGTTGTCCCTAACGAGGGCGGCTCCCTGGAGAAGGTCGATATTTGGGGCAAGCGCCGTCTTGCCTACGACATCAACAAGAACTCTGAAGGCATCTACGTCGTCGTCAACATGAAGGCAACGTCGGAGACCGCTCAGGAGCTTGACCGTCAGCTCACCCTCAACGAGGCCGTGCTGCGCACCAAGCTTCTCCGCACCGAAGCCTGAGTGAGGTAAGGGAGAAATCATGGCAGGCGAACCGATTATCACAATCGTCGGTAATCTCACCGGCGATCCCGAACTGCGTTACGTCAGTTCAGGAACGCCTGTTGCGAGCTTCACCGTCGCGTCTACGCCTCGCACTCAAAACCGTCAGACTGGCCAGTGGGAAGATGGCGAAGCCATGTTCGTTCGCTGCTCGGTATGGCGTGAGTATGCGGAAAACGTTGCCGAGTCCCTGTCGAAGGGAATGCGCGTCGTTGTGACTGGTCGTATGACCGTGCGCAACTACGAGTACAACGGCGAACGCCGCACCTCGATTGAGTTGCAGGTCGACGAAATTGGCCCCTCGTTGCGCTACGCACGTGCACAAGTTACGCGCACGACAAGCAGCAATAATGGAGCTTCGTCGTACAACAACAATAACTACGGCGGCGGCCAATACGGTGGCCAGGCACCCGCGCAAGGTCGCGTCTCCTACGACGCACCGCAGGGTGGTTCAGCTCAAGATCAGTGGAGCCAGGCCCCAGCTGGCGGCTCCTCGTTCGATGACCTTCCCCCGTTCTAAACACATTTACGTCGTAGAAATATCGACTTTGCGGCGCTGTAAGCGCCACCTATGTTAGGAGCCAAAAATGCCGAAGCCCGTGCTTCGCAAGCCCAAGAAGAGGGCTAACCCGCTGAAGTCAGCGAAGATCGAGAACATCGATTACAAGGACACCGCAACACTGCGCAAGTTCATCTCCGACCGTGGAAAGATCCGCGCACGTCGCGTTACTGGTGTCACCGTTCAGGAGCAGCGCAAGATCGCCAAGGCAATCAAGAATGCCCGCGAAATGGCTCTGCTTCCCTACTCGAGCTCTGCTCGCTGAGAAGGGAGACGTTCATGAAGCTCATTCTGACCCATGATGTCTCTGGTCTCGGCGCGGCTGGTGAGGTTGTCGAGGTTAAGGACGGCTACGGCCGCAACTACCTCGTGCCCCGCGGCTACGCAACCCTGTGGACCAAGGGCGGCCAGAAGCAGGTCGACCAGATCGCGGAAGCTCGTCGCAAGCGCGCTATCGCTTCGCTCGACGAGGCGCACGCTCTGCGTGAGGCACTCCAGGCCGCAACGCTGACGATCGTTAAGACCGCTGGTGCAAACGGCCGCCTCTTCGGCGCAGTGTCCAACGCTGAAATTGCCGACGCTGCCTCGGAAGCTGCCGGTAAGGCAGTCGATCGCCGCGCCATTAACGTTCCAACTCCGATCAAGTCGACAGGAACGTACAAGGCTACGATCAAGCTCCACGACGATGTCGTGGCAACGCTCAACCTCTCGGTTGTCGCTGCTAAGACGAAGAAAAAGAAGTGAAGCTAGACTTCTAACGTCGTGAAAAGTGGGAGTAGGGAAACCTGCTCCCACTTTTGCTATATAGCGGACATATATGAGTCGATTCTTCATGATTCAATAACAGGCAGGCTCAAACCAAACATCGCAAAGCTCATGAGCAAGAACATGAAAAATAGTTTGTGCGGTGCATTACTTTTTCATACACATATATCTCGTATTCAGGTCGTGGAGCTTGTGAGCTGCGGAACGCTGTTGTGGTGCCCAAGCTAGGTGTCGTTGCGTGCTTAGAGCGGCGAACAGGGTGGTAAAGGGGGTGTGGTGTTGTAAAGCGAGACCTGAAAACGGCGAAATGACGCCCTTAATGTTCGAGTCGCTAAAAATGTGTGCGGCAACACGTGAAAATGATTTGGCATAAGGGGGTGTTCTCCCTGTAGAGTATTTACTCGTTGCCGCGGGGTAACGGAAAAGAAATTAACTAAGTTTCTTCTGAAATTCCCGGTGATACTCACAAAGAAATACAGAGAGAACGACGAAGTCGATTTGACTTCTGAAAATCTCCTAAGTATGCTTGTGGGGTTGCCTCTTCTGGGCTGGCTGCTGTTGTGGTGGTTGGTTTGGGGTGTGGGTGTGGTGTTTGGGTGCTTGATAGTGTGTT
>JADYUX010000006.1 GCA_021532125.1 Arcanobacterium haemolyticum | reverse complement strand
GTTATCTGAACGCAGGTGAAGACTACGAAGCGTTCGCTGACCTTCTGTGGGCCGCTAAGGATACGCCAGGCGTTCCAGAGGATCTTCTGCAAGCATCCTTCGATGCTCTTTTTGACGAGGACCGCGAAGAATTTGGGCTGCCGCCACGACCGTAAATAACTGACCGATATAAACCCACTCGGTGATTGTGGGTAACTTTTGTTTCTGAGATGCCCTCACGTTGAAGGTACGGGAACTGAGAGATATTTCGGCTGAACCTTGTCAATAATCGGCAATTGCCTGCGATGGTACTGCCGTCCTGATATCAAACGGTGTAGATCGCACAGCTGCATTCGTGTTTGAAGCCGTCTAAGGTAGCTATTGATCGTAGAGAGGCGGCATCCACATGATAGTAGATGAACAATTTGACCTGGTTCAGCGTCTCAAACCATACGTGTGGGATAGGTTTACGCCATCTGAGCAAGATGGGACACAAGGTTGTATTGATGCAGGTGAGTTTTACGAGGCTCTCCTCGATTTGCTGTGGGATGCTAAGGATGTGCCAGGTGTCCCTGAGGAACTTCTACAGGAAGCCTTCGATCATGTGTTCGATGAGGATCGTGAGGAGTTTGGACTACCACCGAAAGCGCAATAGATTGACGCTGTGCCATCGTAAATGAGCAACTCGAGCTAGGGTGGCTGTCATTGCAAACGCGGTTTCAAGAAGCTATTTCAATCTATAGGCGTCCCTTTTAATCCGTTAGGCGAGCGTGAGGAGCAATGAAAGAAATGACCGAAGACGAAGCGAAAGAACAGTACCGTTTGCTTCGCCCGTATTTTGAGAACTCCATCCCTGAAGCAGAACTCGGAGCCTTGGACTGCGGCTTAGACAACGAGCCGTATTCTACGTTGTTCTGGCTCCTAGCAAGCGCGAGTTATGCAACCAAGCCGATTCCGCGAGAGAAATTCATGCATGCGTTCAACCTTCTTGAGGAGCAGGACCAAGCGGAATACACAGAAGTGTTAGAAAGCAGCGCCCTCGTATAAGTTGATAGGTTTTTACGAAAATGACAATTGAATGTGGGCAGCTTTTGTTTCTGAGATGCTCTCACGTTGAAGGGACGGAAGCTGAGAGATATTTCGGCTGAGTCGTGTCGATAATCGGCAATTGCCCACAACGATAGTTGTTGTTCTCAGAGAACTTGGGGCACGACGATCGTAGATGAACGGTTCGAACTTGTTTCGACGCCTCAAACCATACATGCGGGATCGGTCCTCTATGCGACCGATAGGTTCACTTCATCTCAGCAAGATGGGACACAAGGATGTATTGAGGCAGGTGAGTTTAACGAGGCTCTCGTTGGTTTGCCGTGGGATGCCAAGGATGCCACCAAAATTCCAGAGGACCTTCAACAGGAATCCGATGGGAATTTTGTTCAAGTTATCCTTGTCCTAAAGACTGCAGATTCGGGAGCTGAGACGACGTTTCCAATAAACGAGGGGAGTTGGTGCCGAGTGAAATACGACCATCGTGAATTAGCGCTACGCCTTAAGCCATACGTGTGGGATTCATCAACGCCGGAGCAGAAGCACGGCACTGAGAGTTATCTGAACGCAGGTGAAGACTACGAAGCGTTCGCTGACCTTCTGTGGGCCGCTAAGGATACGCCAGGCGTTCCAGAGGATCTTCTGCAAGCATCCTTCGATGCTCTTTTTGACGAGGACCGCGAAGAATTCGGGCTGCCGCCACGACAGTAATTAACCGACTCTCACATAGATATCACCAAACCGCCCATTGGCGCCGGGTGGCGTTGTCTCCAAAGTTCCCAGCCTTATTCTTCGTCGTCCACGTATTCGAGAACGTCGGCGACGCCACAGTTAAGTACCTTGCAGATTCTTTCGAGTGTGGAGAATCGAATCGCTTTAGCTCGTCCGTTTTTGAGGACAGCAACATTTGCCGGCGTAAGCTCAACGGCTTCGGAAAACTCCGCAACGCTCATGCCGCGTTGTGCGAGTAGCACATTGATATTAACCCGAATCAAATGACGCCTCCGAGTTCTTCGTAATCTGCGCGTGCGCTGTCGAATGCGCGAAGCGCGATGAACCTGAGGCATCCGAAGCCGGCTGCCGCTACGAATGTCGCACCGAGGCCTAAAACGACTGCCGGTCCACCGGCATGCACGGTTGCCAAGAGATGAAGTGCTGTTCCTGCTGGAATGAGGAAACCGATCATGCAGGTAAGTCCGGAGGTGCTTATTCTGCGGCGCGTTGCAGAGGAGAAGAACGTGTCCTTATTGTTTCGTGCAAAAACGAGGCCCATGGCGATCGTCGCGATCTGAAAACAGGCGAGCGTGGCAATACCTAACGCTGAGTAAGGGCCAACCAGGTGCCTGACTTCGGGAAGGCTATCCGCAACGTCGTCGGCAATAACGGGAACGAGTATCTGACCGAGGAGAAGGGCGAGTAAAAAGAACGTGAAACTAGCGAGGAGTCCCCACCTACTAAGCGTAGCCATATATCGATAATCGATAGAAACATATCGAATGTCAAGTGATCTGGGGGTGTTGTGGGGATTTGGTGCTACGGGTCGGAACGAGATGCCTTCGTGTAAAAACACTACCCGTCGCTCTCTTGAAAATATATCTAGGTACGTGTTGTACTTAGTGCATGAGTGAGAAAGCGATATATCCGCGGTCGTGGGTGCGCGCGATGATGCCGACCGCGATTCTGATGTGTCTTGCAAACGGATCACTCCACGGATATGCCATCGCACAATCCCTTGGGGGACGAGGGTTTGGCGTGCCAACTGGGGGCTCACTTTATCCCGTCCTCACGAAATTGGAGCAGGACGGCCTTGTACACACACGGTGGGTCGAAGGGGTCGGTGGGCCTGGTAGGAAAATCTATAGCCTCACAGAAAAAGGCGCTCAGGAACTTCGGTCAGAACAAAACCTTTTGAACGAGCTCATATCGAACCTCAGCTCAGCACCTGCGAAGGAGATGACATCATGAGATCGAATAACAACCGACGAAAAGTCAATGACGACGAAGCTGTCATGTCGGAGCCGTCCGTATCGGCAACATTCCACGGCTCAGATAAGTGGAATGCCTCGTGGGAAAAGAAGGCTCTCGCTGAACTCGTTCTTCTCAATGTTCGCGCGGACATCGCTGAAAATCTTGTACTGGAGGCTTCGGATCTTGCAGTGAGCACGGGTGAAAACATTGAAAGTATTCAGGGTCCAGCGAAAGAATGGGTACGTCGTCGAGTGGAGGAATTGCGCGACGACGTTGCTTCAAACAGTGCGGATGACACATATGAGGGCATTCCTTTTGCTTCAGATGAACCCTGGACGGCGCGCCTTGCAACAATCTACGGGTTCGTTATCTCGGCAGTATTTGCCTCATTCTTTGCCGTTGTTACGTTGCTTTTTGACGGCTGCCGCACGTCATTAACCATTCCCATGCTTATGGCTCCGATTATCTTCGGGATCGGCAATTCTTGGCTTGGCTATATATATGAAGCAACGAAACGCCGCACAACTTTTGTCGTCGCAACAGGAATTACTACGCTGGCGTTTGCCGTTGTGGTTGCGGTTTCTGTGCTCTTGTTTACCCAGGTGAAGGAGCCGCGATGGGAGACGCTATCGATTGCCTATTTTGGGATTGCGGCCGGTGCGGGGCTCATTGCATGGCTTATCTCAGTTGTGTGGAAGAAGCCTTATTACGACGAATCACGTGCGTTTCTTCGTGCTTCGGCAATTGAACGCGGCGATTGGCGTGAGGAATTTGTTCGCGCCGCCCGCATCCAGGGTGGACGGAGCGAGAAGGAGATACAGCGTCTAGCAGATGAGACGTATTCCTATGCCGAGGCTGCGGGCACAACTGTAGGACAAGAGTTCGGTGACCCGGTGTTCTATGCACAGCGTCTTGGGAAAAATCCCACGGTTGTTTTTCGCCGAAAGTTCATGTGGCGGGTATGTGTGCTCATTCTTGCCGGAGTGCTGGTAGTCACGAATATCATCGACGGAAATGGCTGGGTAGCACTAGCGTGGTCTGGTCTTGCGACGGTCTTTATCGTCTGGCAGATCGTGAGAGAAGTACGAGGGCGTAATCAGCGTCGGTAGAAATGTGGAGAGGCTCATCAACTGGCCTGTGGGGATCCAGCCAACGCACTTCCTCATAGGGTTTCACTTGTAAGGATGTTGTTTTTGTGGAGGCGATGACCAGTATCGCCTGAAAGTGCTCCTGCAACGCGATAAAATTTCCCCATGACATCGACGTCGATTCCTGCCATTCTTGCTGGTGATATAGGCGGCACAAGCTGCAAGGTTGTTGTTGCTGATCTCGATGGCGAGATTTTAGGCTATGGCCGGGCGGGTGGAGGAAATATCCGCTCGAATGATCGCGCCTTAGACAACATAGATTCTGCAATTCAGGACGCATATGTAGCCGCAGGATCACCTCGGATTATCAGTGCGCATATTGGGATAGCGGGAGCTGGCCCGGCACGGTGGGCAGAGATTAATTCGGCCATTCAGGCACGGTGGCACCATGCCTGTAAGCTCATTGTCACGAGTGATATTGAAACTGCATTCATGGCGAGCTCGCCAACTGAAAATGGTGCACTGCTTCTTGCAGGAACGGGTGCAATCGCCGCTGTTTTCCAGGAAGCGCAAATTGTGGCTCGTTGCGACGGCATGGGGTGGCTCCTCGGCGATATCGGCTCAGGTGTATGGCTCGGAATGCGGGTACTTCAAGCAGTTGCAGCTGATCTCGACTCGCGGGGTGCTCCCACTGCACTGACACCCGCACTTTGTGAGCTTGCGGGCATATCTTCCTCTGTTCTCGATCGTCGCCAGAGTCTTATAGCCTGGGCGTACGCATTGAAGCCCACAGATTACGGTGGGTTCGCGCGTTTCGTCTTCGAGAACGCTACCGACCTCGTCGGCCGCGCGATTATCGACGAAGCTGTGACGGGGCTCGTTCGCTCTCTCACCGGCGCCTATTCGAACGTCATTAGCGATCCGGCCACCAGTAGTCTTGTGCTCACAGGTGGGCTCCTTGGACCAGGAGGACCTCTTCGGCCGTATGTTCGTCAGAGATTGGATCAGGAATATCCATGCTTAGGCGTCGTGAGTGAGGAAGAAACGAATTCTCCGATTCTTGGTGCAGTGAGATTAGCCGCAAGGCATATGGATATCGACATAATCGTCGATACTTTCCAGCGTTCTTTAGCCGAAAAGACCCCATTTTGAGGGGACCAAGGTTATGCGGCGGCGCTTTTATGCGGGGAACGATGAGGTCGGGTAAAAATGACCGTATTTTTACCCGACGACATTCGCGTTACATGAAGCGCTCGTGTACCCACTCCACTTGTTTGCGGATTTGATAGGTGCCGCCACCTTCGTGTGAGTTAAACGGATAAACGTTGATGGTGCTTTGACCGCCGTACCAATTCTTCATAGCGAAGACTGTCGAAGGTGGGCACACCGCATCCATGAGTCCTGTAGAGAACAAAGCGTCGACGCCGACGCGCTTCCCAAAGTTCACGATGTCAAAATACGACAGTGTTTCGTAAACACGGGGAACGAGATCACGATTGACAGACAAGAACCGCACGATCTCGTCGTAAGGGCGTGCTCCGGTTAGACCGATAGCACGTTTCACGTGGCAGAGGAAAGGAACGTCGGCAAGGACACCGGCGACAAGTGAATTCATGGCTGCCGAGGCGATAGCGAGTGCGCCACCTTGGGAACTGCCGGCGCACACCATGCGGCGCGAGTCCACACAATCAAAGGTTGCGGCGGTGTCGATGGCGTTGTGCGCGTCGGTGAAAAGGCGCCGGAAATAGTAGTTTTCAGGCGTCTCAATTCCTCGTGTCAGGAGACCAAATGAGGCTGGTCCTCCCGCGTAGCCGCCATCGGGTGTTGAACCGCCGGAGCCGAAACCGCCGCCCTGCCCGCGTGAATCGACGACGAAGATCGCGCATCCCGCCGATGGCCAAACGAGGTGCTCTTCAGGGAATCCGCGTCCGCCACCATATCCGATGAATTGCACGATGGTCGGTAGGGGTTCTTTGGCACCTGCTGGTGTGATCAGCCAGGCGGCTATGGGGTCGCCACCAAATCCGGGAAAACGGACATCGACAATGTCGACGGCGCGAAGAGGGGAATCAAGCTTTGTGGAGGTAATCTTCGTCGGATCGATTGCGTTTTCTTGGAGTGTCGTTGCCCAAAATGCGTCGAAATCTTCTGGCTCGCGCACGTCGGGTTTGTACGTGAGGAGTTTATCTTCGGCGAGATCAAAAAATGGCATGAGGAGTCCTGTGAAAGTCTAGGGTGGCGCGCAGGTGCTGCGCGTTGGGAGATGCTGTGCCGGGGAGAGCTAAGGCGATTCTCCCGACGGATCGGAATGGAGGAACTAAGGAGCTTGGGGTTCACGCATCGTCGGCTCCTGTGCGTCGATTGGATCGAAGGACACGCCGGGTTTCGTCGAGGGCAGCCATCGAGTCTTTCAGGCGTGCTTGAGCGACGCCGACGAAGAGGCAATCGACCACGGTGAGCTGGGCCAACCTACTTCCAGTTGATGCTGATCGGTAAGTAGTTTCTGTGGCAGCGGTAGTGAGCACGTAATCAGCGAGATGCGCCAAGGGGGAGAGCGGCGAATTTGTGATAGCTACGGTGGTTGCGCCGTGTGCTTTTGCTTCGGTGAGTGAATCGATCGTGTCGGGTGTCTTCCCAGAATGAGAAATGCCAATAGCGACGCAGGTGGGATGAAGGAGTGCTGCTGAAACGAGTGCCTGGTGAGGGTCGCTAAACGCGAAAGAAATGAGGCCGATCCTGTGGAGCTTTTGTTGAAGGTCGATAGCGACGAGCCCCGAGGCTCCAACGCCGTAAATATCTGTTCGCTCTGCCTCGGCAACGGCGCTGATAACTTTTTCAAGAGTCGCCACATTGAGAGCTTTTGCCGTATCTTCAACAGATCGTGTATCGGCGTAGGCGATTTTTTCGACGGCCGACAAGAGAGTGTCATCTGGAGAAATGTCGGTGGAGCCTTGGAACTTCTCAGTGGCTTCTGTTCGAGCCCCAAGTTCAACCGCCAAGCCGAGACGGAGCTGTGAATATCCACCGATTCCGATTTCGCGACAAAATCGAATCACGGTGGTTTCTGAGACATCGACAGCCTTTGCAAGGGAGTTGATGGTCATGCCGGCAACGTCGCTTGGGTGTTCTAAAACGAATGTTCCAACACGTGCCATGGCTGGCTGCATATCAGGTAAGAAACTACGAATGAGAGTCGTGAGCGCGCCACGGTGTTCAGAAAACGAGGCGGTGGACATCGTCATAGTGTTCCCTCCAGAGATGTGGGGTAGAGCAACCATTCCTTGTCACGCATATTAGCCGGCTGTGAGGACGAAATATCGACAAGCGACTCAAAGTCATGAGTGAGATTAAGCCGTAGATCGCTATTTCCCCAGAGAAGGTCGACGAAGTATGGGCGCTTCGTTTTTCCTTCGAAGCTGGGTGTATTCCATGCAAATTCGTGGTGGGCTGAGTGTCGAAGCATATGTAGAGCGGTCACAAGTGGATGTGCCGAGGCAGGATCGAGGTAGACCTGTGCACCTGCGATCATGGTCGCTGCCCATTTACTGAAGGTAGGGGAGAACCACGCTGAACGGAATTGCGTGCCTGGCAGATTGAGCGCATTGAGACTATCTGCGTAGGTCTCATCGAGCCAGGGTGCGCCGACAAGTTCAAACGGTTTCGTCGTTCCACGTCCCTCGGAAACATTCGTTCCTTCGAATAGGGCAGTACCGACGTACGCAAAAACTGTTGCAGGTGTCGGCATATTGGGCGACGGGGGTACCCAGTGCAGTCCCGTATCTTGCCAGCGCATTTCGCGATGCCAACCGCGCATCTCGACGACAACAGGATCGGGTGTGGGAACTCCACTATCTCGATCGAGTGCAGCAGCGATTCGAGCAAGTTCGCCGATAGTCTTGCCGTGGCATAAGGGGACATCGATTCGACCAACAAATGATTCGTATCCAGGGGAAAGCCCAGGTCCCGCAGCAAATCCGCCAAGCGGATTGGGACGGTCGAGAACAACGAAAGGAATACCGCGGCGCGCGGCCGCACGCATACAGTCGATCATTGTCGACGAATACGTGTAGAAACGCACACCAATATCTTGAAGATCGACAATGAGTGCGTCGATATCTAGGTCAATGAGGGCCTGGTCAAGCTTCGCAGAGTCGAGCCGGTACGTGTCAACAACGGGGAGACCAGTGAGGGGATCGCTGCCGCCCCCTTCTGATTCCCCAGCTTGAGCTGATCCTCGCAGGCCATGTTCAGGGCTTAAGAGTGCTACGAGCGGCGAACCTTGTAAGGCGCGAGACGACAATCGAAGATCCGACGTCACGCCGGTAAAATTCGTCACCAACCCCCAACGTGAACCAGGAATTAACGTTGAGTCTGCCACGAGGCGATCGATACCTAATTCGATCATGCTTCCGCCTCTAACCCGAGAATGTGGCCACCGATCTCTCCGTCGGCCCGTTTCCAGGACTGGATCTGAGCGAATCCAAGCGAACGATAGAAACGATAAGCGCGAGCATTCGTCGCCCCTACTCCGATTGCTACACGACGAACGCCGCGTTCGCGAATCTTCGTCACAAATTGATCGATGAGCTCACGTCCCCATCCTTCGCCTTGCACTATGGGCAACAAATCAATGTGGAATTCGGCTGGATACAAAGAACGCCACGCAGGGAGTTCAGGGTGAAGCGCTCGGGATACGAGAGCTTGTTCGAGTTCTGATAGTGGTGTCGCTCGGGAGAAGCGATCGGCGATCCAAGGTGACCATTCGGCCTTCCACCACTCGTGGAACGCGCTAGAATCGTCCACTCCGAGAATGTAACCCGCAGCTTGGCCATCAACATCGACAACATAAGCTAGTTCGGGCGCAAATTTCAGGTAGGGATACGCGTATATCGATGGTAGAAGTTCGTCGTCTGAATATAAACCGCTAGCGTCGTTCCCCGAAGCACCGGTGCGAACACAGATACGCCCGATCTCGTCGTAGTCACCGGGCCCATACGGCCGAACCGACACGTGGGGGCGGGGCCTCGACGGCCAGAGAATGTCGCCATTCTCTCCAGGCAAATCGATCGGCAACGAGCCAAGCGCGATTCCCGAAATCAGGCAAGCTGCAACTCCCGCGGCGCATCCGGGTATGTCGCCGTACGTGAGGAGAACGGGGACATTCTTGTCGATGAGGCGAGCGTCGTAAGGGGAGCGGGCAGCGACGACGCAGTCAGCGTGCGCGTTGCGAAGCTGCTGCGCGACTTCTGGGAAACGCCAGGCGTCACGAATAACGACGAGCGTCATCGCATCGGGGCGGGTTGGTTCACCGAGCTGACGGACGCTGACATCAACGTGATGGTCATTCCTCAGTATGTGGGCGAGTGTGCGGGGGAGATCCTCTACACCGCGGCCGATGCTCGGCGGAAGTGGATCGGCGAGGATGTCTACTTCCTGGTTCTGTTCAAGACGGAAACGACGACGAGGATCGCGCCACGCGATCGCTGACGTCACAGTGCGTGCTGCGATATGTCGGTTGCGTACAAGAACATCGTGACTCAAAGAGCGAGCTCGTGATTCTCGGGTGATACGTAGCGCCAGGACGCGCGCAGCAGATTCACGGAGGCGAGATTCATTAAGGAGGCCTGATCGGACTGCGTCGATGACTGCTTGCACGCATCGCTCTGGATCACGAGGCATGAGAAGGAGATCAACGCCAGCAGTGAGAGCATTCAGGCAGAGGTCCGCTGGGTCTGTGCCATGACCAGTCGCCCCGGCCATATCGAGCGCATCAGTGACGATGACGCCGTCGAATCCGAGTTCGCGTCGCAGTAGCCCGGTCACAATTGGGCTGGAGAACGTTGCTGGAGCACCGGAAGGATCAAGCTCGGGCGCCGCAAGATGGCCGATCATGATCGCATCGACCCCCGCTGCGATTGCCTCGATGAAGGGCAGAGCCTCACAGTGTCGCCAGTCGTCGTGCGAGGCTGAAAACACCGGTAAGCCGAAATGTGAATCGACCGCCGTGGCGCCGTGCCCAGGGAAGTGTTTAGCACAGGTGAGGATACCTGCAGAATGAAAACCCGCGATTGCCTCACGCACGAATGTGCCTACAGTAGTGGGAGTTGACGCCGCCGAGCGGATACCGATAACGGGATTTGCTGGTTCCGAATTGACGTCAGCTACGGGAGCGAACGTCATATCGATTCCACTCGCCTGCAATTCCATCCCTGACAGCTTCGAACACAATGCGATTGGTGTCCGTGAAGCTCCTTGCGCCATTGCCGAGGGCCACCGGGTTGCAGGCTCCCGCATTCTGGTCACGAGTCCACCCTCTTGATCGATCGTGACAAGGAGTGGGAGCGTGGAGCTGGACCGCAGCTTTTCTACAACGCTACTGACAACGGCCGGATTAGCGCCGTCCTCACCAGTGGGAAAATAACATACGCCACCGATGTGGTGCTTGTGAACGAGGCGAGCCGTCTCATCAAGGGAATCCGAGAATCCGTAAGCGCCATTAGCGTGATGTCCGACAGAGACACAAAACAGGCGACCAACCACCTCATCAATAGACCAGGAAGCGACCATTTCTTGTGCTGAGGCGAATGTATCCATGACCGGCCTAACTACGTGACGCAGCAATCTCGGCGCGAATTTGATCGCGAAGTTTCCCGTGATTAGCTGGCTCAGGTGCGGCAGCTAGAAGAGTTTTCGTGTACTCGTGCTGCGGATTGAGAATGACATCGTCCGACGGCCCGTACTCAACGATATTCCCCTTGTACATCACCATAATGTCATCGGAAAAATGCCGGGCAGTTGCCAAGTCGTGCGTGATATATAGGACTCCGAGATTCTCCTCGCGCTGAAGTTTTGCGAGCAAGTTAAGCACAGATAAGCGGATCGACACGTCAAGCATGGAAACCGGCTCGTCGGCAATGAGATACCGTGCACCTGGCGCTAGAGCACGAGCAATCGCCACACGTTGTCGTTGTCCTCCAGACAGCTCGTGCGGCCGACGCGACGCAAAATCTTCGGCGGGTTCGAGATTCACTCGAGAGAGAAGTTCCAGAACTTGGGATCGTAATTCCTCCGGTGAGGAGGCCTTCTTGTGTATGCGTAGGGGGCGAGCAATATGGTGCTCAATCGTATGAAAGGGGTTAAGAGAAGCAAACGGGTCTTGGAAGACCATCTGAACCTTGCGCAAGTACTCGTCGTGGCGTCCACGGCGCACACCAGCATCGATACCGTCGATACTTATCGATCCGCTCGTCGGCTTCTCTAAACGAAGAATCATTTTGGCAATCGTCGATTTGCCCGAACCTGACTCGCCTACGAGTGCAACAGTCTGTCCCGGCTCGATCGTGAATGACACATTATTGACAGCAGTTAGGGTCGATGAGTGCACACCCCGACGAATCTTGTATTCCTTGGTCACGCCAGTGAATTCGAGTGTCATGTCATTCTCCTTGAGCTTTGCCACGGATAAAGTCTCGGCGCTCACCGAGGAGGGAGGGGAACGAACTGAGGAGCTTCTTGGTGTAGTCGTGCTGTGGGCGCTCGTAAATATTTGCGGCAGTGTTGATCTCGACAATTTCTCCAGATTTCATGACCGCAATTCGGTCAGAAATCTCAAGAAGCATCGGTAGATCATGAGTGATAAATATGACTGCGAAATTGAGTTGCTCGCGTAGACGCATGATTTCTTTGAGAATCTCGCGTTGAACTACGACATCGAGAGCTGTAGTCGGCTCATCCATGATCATGACCTGCGGTTTGAGAGCCAGCGCCATCGCGATCATGATCCTTTGGCGCATCCCGCCGGAAAGCTCATGAGCAAAAGCGCCAAGGCGGCTCGGATCAACTCCCACAAGTCGAAGGAGATTCTCGGCTTCGGCAGTTTTCTCCGCCCGTGACATTCCAGGACGATGCGTGGAAAAGACATCGAAAATCTGGGAACGCACCGAAATGACTGGATTAAGGGCGTTCATAGCACCCTGAAATACCATCGAGATTTTGTCCCAGCGGAATGCGCGGAGTTCGTCGCCAGTCAGTGCCGTAACGTTAATATCGTCGCCCGACTTGTCATGGAATATCGCTTGACCAGATCTCATCAATGCCGGCGGTTTGAGAAGCCGGGTGAGGCCATAAGCAAGAGTGGATTTTCCACACCCTGATTCGCCAGCTAATCCGAGTATCTCGCCCCGATTGAGAGTAAGCGAAACATCCTTGACGGCTTCAACTGGTGGGGACACGGTGTACTCAATTGACACGTGGGACGCGGTCAGCACCGGCTCATGAGACGCCAGATAGTCAGCATGATCGGGAGTTGTCAGGGGGCCGCGGTGTGCTGTCTCAGTGAGCATGTTCCACTTCCTTTGCTGAAGATTCGCGGCGACGACGTTTGAGTTCTCGCTCGGCCTTACGTACCTGCCGGACGGAATGAGGAGCACTGCGAAGCTTCGGGTTAATCGTCTCGTCAATCGAGAAGTTGATCAGTGAGAGTCCGCATCCGAAGAGGGCAATTAGCAACCCCGGAGGGACAAACCACCACCAAGCTCCAACAATGAACGCGTTGTGAAGTGCCGCTTGGTTGAGCATCGTTCCCCACGTAATCGCCCCCGAAGGTCCGAGACCGAGGTAGGACAAACCTGCCTCGGACAGAATCGCTAGGACAACGGCCGAGAGGAACATTGCCGCAAGGAGGGGAAGGAGACTCGGGAGTATCTCAACGAGGATAATTCGATACGTGCGCTCGCCCGATACACGGGAAGCTGCAACATAATCACGATTGCGAAGAGATCTGGCTTGCAAGCGTAATACTACGGCCGAGCCGGCCCACGAGGTAAAACCAAGAACAACCGCAATGACCCACATTGTGCGCGACTGAAGATACGCAGCGATGACAATGACAAGAGGCATGCCGGGGATGACCAACATAATGTTGGTAATGAGTGACAGACCTTCATCAACAAGGCCGCCGCGGTAACCCGCCACAATTCCAAAGAAGAGGGCCAACGTTACTGCGATAAAGCCGGCTATCAAACCGACCATAATTGAACCGCGAGCCCCCTCAGCAAGCTGGGCAAGAACATCTGCGCCGAGATTGTTTGTGCCGAGGAGATGAGTCGCATTTGGTGGCGCAAATGTCTCATTACCGTAGTAACGAGGGTCCTGCGTGAGCATCGGCCCAAATATTGCAAAGAGGATGATTGAGAGGGTTAAGAAGAGCCCGAGGCCGAGTTTAAAACTCATATGGGGTAGCTTGCGGGTGCGCGATTGACGAGTGGGCGCAGATCCTTGAGCCGTATGCGACATGACCTCACCTTTAGTTTGTATTTCAGACATTTCCACGCGCCCTCGGATCGATAAAGCCGTAAAGAAGATCCATAAGGAAATTGGCCAGAAGAACGGTCACGGTGATGACGAGGAATACCCCTTGCATGAGAGCAAAGTCCTGATTTTGCACGGCATTGATAAGGAGTCGCCCCACGCCGGGGTAGGTGAATACCTGCTCCATCACGATGGAACCGGCGACGACGAAGCCGAGCGAGATTCCGAAGGATGCCATCGATGGCAGCGCGGCATTCCTCGTGGCGTACCAGAAGAAGATTCGACGTTTCTTGAGGCCTTTGGCTTCGGCTGTGGTGATGTAGTCCTCGGAGAGGGTTGAGACCATCATGTTGCGCATGCCCAGTACCCAGCCGCCAACGGAAGCAATGACGATCGTCGTCGCAGGAAGGATAGCGTGGTACAGGGCAGACGAAATGAATTCCCAGCTCATCTCGGGGCCTGCAGGAAAATCTCGAATTGAGTACCCGCCAATAATGGGGGTCCATTGGAGTTTGACGGAAAATACCGAGATAAAGACAAGTGATACCCAAAAGTACGGAAGGGAACGAAGCAGCGTCATTGCAGGAATGATGCCGTCGGCGGCCGTTCCACGCTTCCAGCCTGCGAAAGCTCCGATTGATACACCGAGGATAAATGAGATGACGGTTGCAGTACCGACGAGCATGAGGGTCCACGGTAGAGCGTCAAAGATGAGCTTGGCTACCGGTGTCGGATACATCGAAGATGAGATTCCAAGGTTGCCGTGTAGGAGGTTATTCCAATATTGGAGATACTGATCCCAGAGCGATGTATTAGCACTTCCGAAGATAAGATCGATCGTCCGTTCTGTGGCCGGCGTAATCTCGCCTCCGCGCCGCATGAGTTTCTCAATGAAGATGGTGCGGGCGTCGCCTGGCATCAGACGGGGCAAAAGAAAGTTAACTGAAATCGCTACCCAGAGAGTAACTCCGTAAAACAAGATACGGCGGACGTAGTATTTCACGGTTCCTCGAATTCTTGGAGTGGGTGTGGTTCACGGCAATACACCGTGAACCACACCCAGCGCGTTACTTGTAGTTGATTGTTGACATTACGAGTGCGGCCTGCACACCATCCCACGATGCTGGGAAGGCGTAGAGGTTGTCCTCCGTTGGCTATCCATCAAAATCAACATTGTTGTAGAAGGTTTGAGAAGCTCCGTGGAACATTGGAATGTAGGGGAGGTCTCTGACGATGTTGTCCTGGACGATGCCGTAAAGCTCTTTCTTCTTGGACTCGTCGTTGGTGGTTGCTGCATCAGCGATCGCTTGATCAACTTCGGGGTTTGAGTAGCGAGCGAAATTGGTTTGTTTAGGTTCGAGAGCCGTTCCAACAGGCGTCGTGTAGGCGGAAGTAAATGAATTTCGGTAAATGGTGTACGGGTCAGAGATCGCTGTACCGAATAGGGCCGAAATGATCATGTCATAGTTGCCGACCTGCCGAAGATCTGTGTACTGATCGAGGGTGACTGTCGAGTTCTTAACTTCGATACCAGCTTCCTTGGCCATCGCGACCATGAGCTCGCCAGCGGCGTTGGCATCAGCCCAGCCGTCGACAGACAAGAGGTCGAAGGAAGCGCGCTGACCGTCCTTGACGTAAATTCCATCAGAACCGAGCGTGTACCCTGCGTCTTCGAGGATCTTCTTAGCTCCATCGACGTCTGCGCCATCAGGAAGGCGCTTATCGATGCCATCCTTGATCCAATGGTCGTCTCGTCCGGGGAGAGTGAATGTTGGAGTCGCAATTGTTGCGTGGCCGTAGTAGGCGCGCTCGTTAATCGTCTTGCGGTCAAGTGCCTTCGAGAATGCCTGACGCACGGCGACATCAGTTTGTGCGCCGTCACAACCAAGATCGGGGTTGGAACATGCGAGAATCACAATCGGGTTAGGGGATTGCAACTTCAGATAACCGTAGCGGTTTGTTCCGGTGATGTTGTTTGGCTCGGGAGAGAACATTGTCGAATAGTCGAGTTGTCCCGCAACGAACATTGATTCAGCGGAGGAGGCGCTGTCAACGCCAATAAACTGAACATCTTTAATTTTGGGTCGCTCTGGGTCCCAGTAGTTCGGATTCTTGACGACAGTGTACGAAGCTTCAGTCACTGTCGGGGACATGAATGGGCCCGTGCCAACCGGATTCTCGGAGTTCGCAAACGAGACCAAGTCGGTCTGCTCCGCGAAAATGTGCTCCGGAACGATATATGTCGTTCCGAGGATTGCATATTCGTTCGTGAAGTTGGCGGTCGAGAACGTGAGTTTGATGGTGTCGGGACCTACGGCTTCAACGTTTACAACATTGTCAAGGCCGACGGCATCATTCGTAAATGAGTAGACAACGTCCTCGACAGTGAAATCGGTGCCGTCATTCCACTTGACGCCATCACGAATTTGCACTGTAAGCTCGGTGCCTTCATCGTTCCAGGTAAATGTTTTTCCAAGCAAGGGCTTGGGATCTTCGGGTTTTGCTTTGTTGTAATAGAACAGTGGTTCGTAGATCGACCCGAGAGTTCCCGAGAGAGCAGTCGGGGAGTATGGATTGAAGTTCGCGACGATTGGCGTTTGAGAGCCAGCAAAGACGGCCAGTGTGGGGCCGTCGGTCTTGCTGCCGTCCGAGCTCGTTGTTTGGTTGTCTTGGGTGCCATTGTCTGAGCCGCCGCAGCCAGCGAGGCCGAGAGCGCCAGCAAGCATGAGTGCTGGAAGTACAAACTTCCAGGGACGCTTTGTGGACATCATTGTTCCTTCCGCATTATCCCGGTAGATCTCCTCAGATGTGGGCGAGGAGAACCTTAGTGCGAGTTTATGGCAGCTCTATATACCCGTCAAGCGAAAATGTAGTTTTACTACATGTGTGTAATGTTGGTGAACTGGTGTGGGGTCTGTGGTGGCGCAAGAGTAAAAATGCAGGTCTGGAGTGTTGGTTCAAGAACATTATGTTGCTAATCCTGGCGTGTTGAAGGGTATCAACAGCTCCGTGCTTCGATGAAATTTTTATTTTCCCATAGCCAAAATGTAAAAATGTTATATCCTTTTGCCACTGGACCTGAGTGAAGTGAGGCTTCCGTGACTACAGCAAACAGATTCAATGAAGAACTCTCGGCTGCTACCACAGAGAAGATTGACCCGAGGTATCGTGATCTTGACCTATTGCCAACGGTTGACATGGTTCGCGCTATGAATGAGGCGGAGGCGGAAGTTTCACGAGTTGTCTCATCCCAGGCATCAACGATTGCGTCGGCTGTCGATGGTATTGCCGCTCGGATGAGAGATGGCGGACGCCTCATCTATGTTGGCGCGGGAACTCCTGGGCGGCTTGGAGTTCTCGACGCATCTGAATGTCCGCCAACTTTCTCCACACAGCCAGGTCAAGTAATGGGAATCATTGCGGGAGGGCAGGCGGCGTTAACCACAGCTATTGAAGGGGCTGAAGATGACGCTGCGCAAGGAGACGCTGATGTGCGCGCTATTGAACTCACTAGTCTCGATACGGTGGTTGGCATAACGGCATCAGGGCGCACACCCTACGTTCTGGGAGCGATAGACGCTGCACGCTCCGTAGGTGCATTGACCGTTGGTGTGAGTTCAAATCACAATGCCAAGCTCTCGGCTCTCGTCGACTTTCCTATTGAAGTGGTCGTCGGGCCGGAGATCATTGCAGGCTCAACTCGATTGAAAGCGGGATCTGCACAGAAACAGGTGTTAAATATCCTCTCGACGCTTTCGATGATCAAACTGGGGAAGACCTACGGCAATCTCATGGTCGATGTTTCGGCGACAAATGCGAAGTTGCTTGTCCGCGCTGAGAATCTCGTTATGGAGATAACTGGGGTAGATCGTGAGACGGCGGCGGAAGCGTTGTCAAAAGTTGATAACCACGTGAAGACTGCAGTTGTGTGCATTGTTCGTGATGTTGATCCGTCCCGTGCGAAGGAACTCCTTGATGATGCTCGTGGGTCGTTGCGAGTTGCGATCAGCGGGGAGCTGTCGCGTTCGGGGAGTAATCGGGACGTCAGCCGCTTGGTCTAATCGCCGTAGAACGCCGATCCTTGCCGATGGTCGTGTGGGATTTCGTGCGGTTTCGTCGGCAGAATCGATTGCAAGCCTCGGTGTGTGGCCGGTGCTATTGACCATATCCCGTGTCCGATGACCGCGATGAGAATTCCGATGAGGAATGTGGCTAGGAATACTAGAACGGGATTCATAGCCCCAAAGACGTCCGTAAAAAACCCGTTGCCGCCTGTCACTCTCGACAGGAGGTTGAATGCGCCTAGGAGTGGTGTGAGGCCTCCGGCAATGATCAGTGCCCACCCGGCAATTGCCGCTGCTGGTATGACGGTGAGCCATGCCAGTGCGGCCAGTGTGCACCAGCCGAGCATCCGCAGTCCGTACATGTCACGCCTTTGATTGGTTACGAGTGATGAAAGCATAGGAAGGAGAAGTGTCTGGCGGGTGTCGGGGGAGTGACGATCGTCTGCCCTGCACGAAATGTCTGCGTGCGTAAGACTGGCTCCGTCGCACCTTCGTGCCCCGATACACTGGTGCCCATGACGCAGAGTTTCCCTCTTTCTCTTCCGCAACGAATTCTTCTCCTCGGCTCTGGTGAGCTTGGGAAGGAGCTGACGATCTCGCTTCAACGCCTGGGCTGCAGTGTGGTTGCCTGTGATACGTATGCGGGCGCTCCGGCGATGGGTGTGGCCTCCGAAGCACGTGTGGTAGATATGACCGACGAAGAAGCCGTGTCGGCTCTCATTGCGGAGGTTCGCCCAGATGTCGTCGTCCCGGAGGTTGAAAAGCTTGCCGTGGGCGCGCTCGTTGATGCGGCGGCGAATGGTACGCGTGTGGTGCCGTCGGCTCGGATTGTTGAGCTTACGTTCGATCGTCAGGGGATTCGCACGCTCGCTGCTGAGAAGGCTAAGGTTCCCACTTCTCCGTATGCTTTCGCGTCTTCTCTTGACGAGGTGCGCGCTGCGGCTGACAAGCTCGGGTTTCCGTGCTACATCAAACCAACGATGTCGTCGTCGGGTCACGGACAGTCGCGGGTAACGAGCGCCGATCAGCTTGAAGCGGCGTGGAATGAGGCGCTTTCCGGTGCTCGTGCCGATACTGGCCGCGTCATCATCGAGGGCGAGGTTCCGTTTGATTACGAGATTACGCTCCTGACCGTCCGGTCGCTTGAGGGCGACGAGGTTGTGACGTCGTTCTGCCAGCCCATCGGGCATCGTCAAGAACATGGCGACTATGTGGAATCCTGGCAGCCGCAGCTCATGAGCGACGAGCTTGTGCGGAAGGCCCAGAAGGTAGCTCAGGCTGTGACGGATGAGCTCGCGGCTGATTCGGTGGCAGAGGGCAATCCTGTACTTGGGATTTTCGGTGTGGAGCTATTTGTTCGGGGCGACGAGGTCTATTTCTCGGAGCTTTCGCCGCGTCCGCATGATACGGGTCTTGTGACTCTCCTTTCGCAGCGGCAAAGCGAATTCGATCTTCATGCTCGAGCTATTCTTGGCCTTCCCGTGAGTACGGCAATGGCTGTGCCTGCGGCAGCGTCTGCGCCATTTAAGTCGCCGATCGAGTCGGAGAGCCCGTGTTACGCGGGAGCGGGGGAGGTTCTTGCCGATCCTGCGGTGACTCTCCGCGTGTTCGGTAAGCCTGTGGCCCATGTTGGCCGTCGTATGGCGGTCGCTGTGGCGGAGGCGTCCGATGTTGAGACGGCTCGCGCACGGGCAAGGAAAGCTATCTCAGAGCTCCGTATGAGCTAGTCCTGGAAAACCTCGAAGGGCTTACAGCTCAGAAGCTGTGAGCCCTTCTGTTCCCTTTTAGGCTTGGGTTACCTCATAGGTCGACGATTGGAGAGAACATGAGTAGCGGATTTAGTAAGGCCGAGCAGGACGCGATGAAACAACGCGCCGCAGAGCTTCGGGCAGAACGTGGTGGGAAGAAGAAAGCGGAGTGGCTGGAGTCGTTGCTGGAGGCTATCGAGGCGATGCCCGAGGCGGATCGGGCCATTGCGGTTGGGGTTCACCAGATTGTGTCTGAGGTTGCCCCGGAGTTGAGCCCGCGCACGTGGTACGGTTTCCCGGCCTATGAACGTGACGGCAAAGTTCTTGTGTTCGTGCAGCCTGCCGCAAAGTTTGACACACGATATACGACGCTCGGTTTTCAGGACAATGCTGCCCTAGATCGGGGAGCGATGTGGCCAACAAGCTTTGCGATTACCGAGATGAACGACGATGTTGCCGCCCAGATCCGTGAGCTAGTCACCCGGGCCGTCGGAAAGTAGAGGACGAGCTCATGCCCGGCTGGGCTTAGGCGCGTAAATTCGCACGGGGCGAACAGCGTGGATAAGGAGTGCAACACCACATGCGCCGGGTAAAAGGGGAGCTGCGTGCAGGTGCCGGAGCACTGACGGTGTGCAGGATGCGAGAATTTCCTGACACTGAGCGGCCCATGGTGGTGTTACGTCATGGCCACGTCCGTGCGTCGAGTGGAGGCACATTTTTCACTTTCGCATATCCTGAGCAAAGCCAAAAAATGGCGTAATTCCGGGCCTCGTCGCCAATGCTGCGAGGAATTTTCTACGCTGCTTTCTCGTGAGTGACGGATGTGAGTGAGGCGAGTACCCCGTGGAATTGGGAGGAGTCGCGACGCGCACGAGAAGGTAGTGCTTGCATGAGGACCCTCGAGAGCGTCACCATAGTTTCGCCTATCCGCATGTACGGCGGTGGCGTTCACAGGGAATTTCCTGGTGTTCGTCAGTGTTGTATATGCTAATTTTCCGATAGATTTTGACGTAACGATCTGGGTTATCGTCAGATCTGTCATATGACAAGCCCATCTGGGTGATAAGAGAAAACGAGAGGTACGGGTATGTCCCTTAACCGCACTGAGCTCATTGCAGCAATTGCCGAGAAGGCTAACCTTTCCAAGACCGATGCAGACAAGGCTCTCGGTGCACTTCAGGAAGTGCTCGTTGAGACCCTGTCCAAGGGTGACTCCGTGAAGATCACGGGCCTCCTTGCTGTCGAGCGCACCGAGCGTGCAGCACGCAAGGGCCGCAACCCCCGCACTGGCGAAGAAATTGAGATCCCTGCGGGCTTCGGCGTGAAGATCACCGCTGGCTCGGCACTCAAGAAGGCTGTTGCTAAGTGAGCTGACTAAAGTCGCTCAAGGCGGGGTCGGGAGAATTCTCCCGACCCCGCCTTGTTTTTCCCAATGTAAGGGCTTGGCGTAACCCGTGCTCTCGATCGCTCGTCGTGCTACGCCAGAACGTCAGCGCCACGCCACTTGTGCCCTCTCCCGCTCGTGATGAGAAACGTCACGAGCGACGCGCGGGCGTGAGTCTCCTAAACTAGAAGCATGAGTACGTTGCCTCCAGAGCCACCAAGTACACCCGGCTACCCAGCAGGCCCCGAGACCTCGCAGTCTCTCGGCACGGACGTCCTTGAGCGCACTGAGGAGCGGAAAGCTCCCGGCGACGACGAGCGTTATGCCCACTACGTCCGCAAAGATCGCATCACGGAATCAGCTGTTCTCGGCCAGCCAGTCGTGGCCTTGTGCGGCAAGGTCTGGACGCCTACCCGTAATCCTGACAGGTACCCCGTTTGCCCGATCTGTAAAGAGATCTTTGCCCAGATGGGTAAGGGCGGATCGGGTTGGCCGTTCGGCCCGGACGTCCCAGGAAGCAGCAAGTGACGCCGGGGCCTCAGCGCCCCACCTCTCGCCAGAATCCACGCTCGGCATCGGTATTCGCTGCCGAGACTCTCTCGCCGTCATTCCCTCAGCGTGCAGCGTGGGGAACGGCATCGTCATTGCGTGCATGGCAGGCGGAGGCGCTTGATCTTTACCTCACGCGTGATCCTCGCGACTTTCTCGCTGTCGCCACCCCCGGGGCTGGAAAGACGACGTTTGCACTCCGTATCGCCGTTGAACAGCTTTCGCGCGGCACTGTACGCAAGGTGACGGTTGTGTGCCCCACGGAGCACCTCAAAACCCAGTGGGCGCAAGCGGCCGCACGAGTGGGTCTTCAACTCGATCCGGACTTTACGAACGCGCAGGGTGAGGAAGGAAGCTTCTTCGACGGAGTCTGCTTAACTTACGCCCAGGTGGCTGCTAATCCGGAGCTCCACCGGTCGCGCACCGCGCGCCGCCCAACGCTCGTTATCCTCGACGAAATCCACCATGGCGGCGACGCTCTGTCGTGGGGTGATGGCATCCTCACGGCCTTCAATGGTGCTACGCGCCGACTCAGCCTCACAGGTACGCCGTTCCGTTCCGACACATCGGCAATCCCATTTGTCGAATACGCGCCCGATAGCGATGGCGTGATGCGCTCGCGAGCCGACTACTCCTACGGGTACTCAGAAGCCCTGCGTGATGGTGTCGTGCGGCCTGTCATGTTCCTCAGCTATTCGGGGCAGATGCGCTGGCAGACGAAGCAAGGCGATGTCGTTGCCGCGACTCTTGGTGAGCCCCTGACGAAGGATATGCAGGGCCAAGCGTGGCGCACGGCGTTGAATCCGAAGGGAGATTGGATCCCAGCGGTATTGGCGGCGGCCGACGAACGCCTCTCGACGATTCGTCACTCGATCCCGGACGCTGGTGGTCTTGTGATTGCCACTGATCACAAGACTGCCCGGGCATACGCCGCTCAGCTTTCTGCGATGACCGGTCAGGAGACGACGCTCGTACTTTCGGATGATTCCTCAGCCTCGGATCGCATTGAGGAGTTCTCCAAGGGAAAGCAGCGCTGGATGGTTGCTGTGAGAATGGTGTCAGAAGGCGTCGATGTGCCTCGCCTCGCTGTGGGTGTGTACGCCACCTCAACAGCAACGCCCCTGTTCTTCGCTCAGGCGATTGGCCGTTTTGTGCGTGCACGTAAGCGCGGGGAGACAGCGACCGTCTTTCTTCCGTCAGTGCCCAATCTTCTTGAGCTCGCATCGGAGCTGGAGAAGCAACGGGATCATGCCCTTGCGAAGCCAGCGGATCGCGAGGAAGGCACATGGGACGACGAGCTTATTGCTCGCGCGAACCGCGACGAGCATGCCTCAGATCAGCTTGCGCTCCCGGGCTTTGAAGCCCTTGAATCTGATGCAGCTTTTGATCGCGCGCTTTTCGATGGCGGCGAATTTGGGATGACCGCCCAGGCCGGCTCGGATGAGGAGGCGGACTTCCTCGGTATTCCTGGTTTGCTGGAACCGGAGCAGGTGACGACACTGCTTCGCCAGCATCAGGCCGAGCAGAATCGTCGCCAGAAAGACGCACCTTCCCATGGGGCATCGGAACGTCCGAACACGGACGAGATGCGCCGCCGCCGGGCCGCCCGCAAGGAGTTGTCGAGCCTCGTCTCGGCGTGGTCGTTGAAGACCGGCCGACCACACGCCATGATTCACTCGGAGTTACGACGAATTTGTGGAGGGCCGGAAGTTCCGCGCGCTTCAGCAGACCAAATTGAGGCCCGATCGAATCAAATCCGCAAGTGGTTCGTCGGCCGGAAATAAGACAGGGGGCGGCAGATCAGTCGTCTCCCTCGAAGATATCGACCATCTTTGTCGGCACAGCCGGATCGCCGGAGGACAGACGCCACCCGTCGTAGGGGAGTTCCGCGCGTGAGAGTTCGTGGCGCTTGGACGCTGTCGTGATGGCGCTAGCCCCGTAGAACTCCTCGTTGATGACTCCGCCGCTGATGAGTTTGACCTGGAGCGGGCGTGCACCTGAATGTTCGAGGTATTTGACTCCGTCGTCGAAGTTTTGGGCCGAGACGATAAGCTCCTGAGCTGCGTGCCCCTTCGCATCTCGGACGCGGCCGGCGATCTTGAGGCCACCGTAGGTGTTCTTGTTTTCGGAGGCTTTGGCGACTTCATGCATGAGGCCGTCGGCGCCTTCGCGAGCGACGAGTTTATACACCATCTCGGCAGTGGGATGCCCTGATCCGGTGACGAGCTTCGTTCCGACTCCGTACGAATCGACCGGGGCGGCATTGAGTGCGGCAATGGCGTACTCGTCGAGATCGGAGGTGACAGTGATCTTCGTCGATGTTGCGCCGAGATCGTCAAGCTGCTTTCGAGTGGTGAAGGCTTGCGCGATGAGGTCGCCGGAATCGATGCGGATTGCTCCGAGTTCGCCTCCTGCTGCGCGCGCAGCTTCGACAGCTCGCTGGACACCTGTCGGAATGTCGTAGGTATCGACGAGGAGCGTCGTTTCGGGACCCATCGTGGCGATCTGGGAGGCGAAGGCGTGTTGCTCGTCGTCGTGGACAAGGGTGAAAGAATGGGCTGAGGTTCCAGCGACCTTGAGGCCATAGAGGCGCCCAGCTTCAAGATCGGAGGTACCGGCGAATCCGGCGATCACGGCTGCGCGAGCGGCATGGACAGCCGCGAGTTCGTGGGTACGCCGCGCACCAAATTCAAGGCAAGGGCGGCCGTGAGCCGCTGCGGTCATACGAGAGGCTGCCGTAGCGACAGCCGAATCGTGGTTGAGGATCGAAAGAATGACTGTTTCAAGAACACACGCCTCGGCAAATGTTCCTGTCACTGTGAGAATAGGGGAGTACGGGAAGTAGCACTCGCCTTCGGCGTACCCATAGACATCACCCGTGAAGCGGTAATTCGCAAGCCACTCAATCGTCGCCGGAGAGACGATTCCCGTGTGTTCCAGGTAGGCGATCTCGTCGTCACCAAATCGAAAATCACGGATGGCTTCGAGGACGCGTCCCGTGCCGGCGACGACGCCATATCGACGCCCACCGGGCAGGCGCCGCCCGAATACCTCAAAAACGCTCGCCCGATCGGCCGTGCCCGATTGAAGGGCTGCGTCGATCATCGTGAGTTCGTACATGTCGGTCAGCAGCGCTGTGCTGCGATTGTCAGCCATGCGCTTGATTTTATCGCGGCGCAGGCGCAAACGGGTATGTTACGTCAACACCGAACGCAGTCATACGGGCCTGGCACTCCAACAGATGCCCCGCCGTGACGTTGCGGAACAGTGACTCGTGGGCTGAGGGCGAACACAAACCGTGCTCTGCCCCATAACTGGTCCGCAACGTTCCTTACTAGAATTGCGAGGGTGAGTACTCAGCCCGCAGCCGATGCCCACGCGCAGGCTCAAGCCGTGCGTGGTTGGCGAACCGTCGTTCATAACGACCCAGTGAATCTTATGACGTATGTCGAATGGGTCTTTCAATCGTATTTCGGTTTCAGTCAGGAGCGTGCGCATTCCCTCATGCTTGCCGTCCATGAGCAGGGCAGAGCCGTTCTCTCCCACGGCCAACGCGAACAAATGGAAGCCGACGCCCAGGCGATGCACACGTATGGACTGTGGGCCACGATAGAAGAAGAGCCGGCCTGAGCCCGCGTGCACGCCACGACCACACGCATCGTCCAACGCGAAAGAAGCACACATACACATGTGGACATTTAGACCAGAGCGCGGCGGATACGTCTCGAACGCCGACACAACCGAACGCCACGTGATCCGTGGCCTAGCCCGAGACGTCTGCACCATGCTTGGGATGGATATCGACCACGCACGGGCCGAAGGAGCATCAGCGCCCTCACCCGACCCACTCGAGGCCTACGCCAATGAACTCGCCGACCTCGCTGCCTACGACGAGGCATACGAAAGTGTCGAGGACGGCGCTGAGATCCGTTTCGAGGAACCAGACGAACGTGAGCCCTCCATCCCTATGGACGAGGCGTACCTTCGTCTTCTCCCAGACATGTCGGAAGAACCGGAACTCGCGCGCGACTTGCGTGACATGACCCAAGAAAACGTGGCGCTCGCGAAGGTTGATAATCTCGTCACGTTCTACCGCACCCTCGAGGGTGACAACGACACCGTGTGGGTGACGAACGAAGCAGCTCCCGGATGGCTCGCTGCATGCAATGACATCCGAATTGTTCTCGCTGCACGGCTGGATATCGTTGACGACGCGACCTCCCAACGGGTGTATGACCAAGCGACGACGATGATGAGCGGAAGCGACGAAGACGACACCGTTCAGATCGAGGAGACGGAAGATCTTCTAGCTGTCCTCTACACGATGCTCTCATGGTGGCAAGAGTCACTGCTGCGAGCCATCAGTAACAAAGCCCTCCGGAAGTAGAGTCCAAGCATGGATACTCGATCGATTGGAATTTTCGACTCAGGGGTTGGCGGGCTCACGGTGGCTCGCGCAATCATCGACCAGCTACCTGACGAATCGATCACATATATTGGCGACACGGCGCACAGCCCCTACGGCCCGCGCCCAATCGCCGAGGTCCGTTCTTTCGCTCTCGACATCATGGATCGGCTTGTCGATTCTGGTGTCAAGATGCTTGTGATCGCGTGTAATTCCGCATCTGCTGCCGTCCTGGCAGATGCCAGAGAACGCTACGAACGCCCCTACGGAATCCCCGTCATCGAAGTGATCCATCCGGCTGTCCGCCGCGCAGCACGAGCCACACGATCGGGCAGAATCGGCGTGATTGGAACACAAGCAACGATCGGATCGGGTGCGTATGCTGATGCCTTCGCCGCCGCGCCGGGCCTGGAGCTCACAATGGCGGCATGCCCACGATTCGTCGAATTCGTCGAATCGGGAATTACGGTTGGTCCCGAAGTACGGGAAGTGGCTGAGGAATATCTTGAGCCCATCAAGGCTGCTCAGGTGGATACTCTCGTTCTCGGCTGCACCCATTACCCGCTCCTGGCAGGGGTGATCGGCCTCGTCATGGGCGACGACGTTACGCTCGTCTCATCTTCAGACGAAACCGCTCGAGACGTGTACCGTCATCTTTCGGATAAAGATTTGTTTGCTCCACCCGGGAGCGCCACGCAATCATTCTTTGCCACTGGCGATCCGACTCGCTTCGGAGAACTTGCACGCAGATTCCTCGGGCCGGAAGTAACCACAGTATTTTCGACTGACGAAATGCACGTTTCTACGGAGGAGATGCCTGCATGAGGCTCACCATCATCGGTTGTTCGGGTTCGATGTCCGGGATGGAATCCGCAGCATCGTCGTACCTGCTTCAGTGCGACGACGATGGGCGTACACACTCGATCGTCGTGGATTTTGGCCCGGGCGCGATGGGGCAATTGCTCAAGTATCTCGATCCGGCTGAGCTTGATGCGATCGTCTTTTCCCATATGCATACCGATCACTGCGCAGATATCGTGGGCATGCAGGTGTACCGCCGATGGCTACCGAGCGGCCCCCTCCCGCGCATCGATGTTTACGCACCGGTCGATGCCCTTGTGCGTACCCGGCAGATCGGTGGCGATCCTGAAGAAGAAACGTACGCTGGGGAATTCAACTTCCAGCAAATCGAGGCGGGCCAAACAATCGAAATTGGCCCTATGGTGCTTGAATTCTTCGAGGCCGAGCACACGGTGACGAGCGTGGGTGTGCGAGTGAGTGGCCCCTCAGATATCAACCTTCATGAGGATGTGACGTTCGCCTATACCGGCGATACGGACTTGTGCGATTCCGAAATCGAGATGGCACGCGGAGTTGACCTCCTCCTGTCGGAAGCAGCGCTCGAAGATGGTCGCGACGAATTCCGTGGTGTCCATATGACTGGGAGCAGGGCGGGTGAACTCGCAGCGAAAGCTGGAGCAAAGAACCTCCTCCTGACTCATCTTCAGCCGTGGACCGACCCTGAGAACGTTCGTCGCTACGCGGAGGCAATCTTTGACGGCCCCGTGCACTGCGTCAAGCCTGGAGAAACCTATCGTTTCTGACGTGACCGGCTGAGGCAGGCCCAGGTAGCGCTGGTAGTCTCGTAGATATGAGTACATGGTCACGCGCGGATGGCCGCGCTGTAGATGAAATGCGCCCCGTGCGCATCACCCGTCATTTTCTCGACGAAGGTGAAGGCTCAGTTCTCGTCACCTTCGGTCGAACAACGGTTCTATGCGTCGCATCTTTCACCGAAGGTGTGCCGAAATGGCGCCGCGATTCGGGACTTGGATGGGTAACTGGCGAGTACGCCATGCTCCCGCGAGCCACATCGCAGCGCTCCCAACGTGAATCCGTTAAAGGCAAGGTGGGTGGGCGCACTCAAGAAATCTCGCGCCTCGTCGGGCGAGCATTGCGCGCAGCAGTGGACATGGAAGCGCTCGGAGAGAACACGATCGTGCTCGACTGCGATGTTCTTCAAGCCGACGGCGGTACGCGAACGGCATCCGTGACAGGAGCGTTCGTCGCCCTTGCCGACGCCGTGAACTGGGCCGTCGGGAAGGGGATCGTGCGCCCTCGGGCAAACCGGCCGATCCTCTCGGACACAATCTCGGCAATCTCGGTCGGCGTCGTCGATGGACACCCGGTGCTCGATCTTCCATACGAAGAAGATTCGCGAGCAGATACTGACATGAATGTTGTCGGAACCGGGTCAGGGACGTTTATCGAGATTCAGGGTACTGCTGAGCACGCGCCGTTCTCCCGCGCGGAGCTAGGCACGCTCCTTGACCTTGCAGAAAAGGGTAATGCGCACCTTGCTCAGCTCCAACGTGAGGCGCTATTCGGCGACGATCCGATCGCCGAGGGCATTATCGGAGCTACACGATGACGGCTCGACTCATCCTCGCGACGCATAATGCGCATAAAGTCGGTGAGTTACGCGCGATCCTCGCCCCACTTCTCCCGGGCCTCGAACCAGAGGACATCGTTGGTGCAAGCGAGTACGGCCTTCCCGAACCCGTTGAGGATGCTGTCACCTTCGCGGGCAACGCGCTCATCAAAGCACGAGCAATCGCCACAGCGACAGGGCTCCCAGCTTTGGCAGACGATTCCGGCCTATGTGTAGACGTGCTCGGCGGAGCTCCCGGAGTATTCTCCGCCCGCTGGTGCGGCAAGCATGGCGAGGATCGCGCGAACCTAGAACTGCTGCTCGCTCAACTGTCTGATGTTCCCGACGAACACCGTGGTGCCCAGTTTCATTGCGCAGCAGTGATGGTAACGCCAGACGGCAGGGAATTCGTCTGCGAGGCCGATATGGAGGGTTCGCTTCTTCGTTCTCCACGGGGAGAACACGGCTTCGGGTACGATCCGATTTTTCAGCCTCTCGGGATGAGCGTCTCGTCGGCCGAGTTGAGCCCCGAAGCTAAAGATGCCATCTCCCATCGAGGTCAAGCGTTCCGCGCACTAGCACCAGCTATCGCCGATGTCCTAGCACTCTCGTAGTTCGCACTCATCCCGTGGGCGGGGCCAGGAGCTTTGGCCCCGCCCACGGGCACACGCGTTATATCTCCCCGAGCTTGGCGAGTGCCTGCTTGAGTAGAGCTGCGTGGGCAGGGG
This sequence comes from Arcanobacterium haemolyticum, assembly GCA_021532125.1. Classification (GTDB taxonomy): domain Bacteria; phylum Actinomycetota; class Actinomycetes; order Actinomycetales; family Actinomycetaceae; genus Changpingibacter; species Changpingibacter haemolyticus_A. The sequence continues at coordinate 68,282 of JADYUX010000006.1, read as the reverse complement.
AGAGCTCCGATTGAAGCTCAGGCGTGCGAGCCTCTCCTGGCGTAAACCACGTGAATTCAAGGGAATCTGATCCCGGATTGCAGTCACCTTGCATCGGAACAAGGTATGCAAGCGAAATAGCGTGTTGGCGTTCGTCGAACCATCCCTCACCGGGGGTCGGGAAATACTCGCCGATCGTGAACGGAGTGATCGACGCCGGAATTTGTGGGAGAGCTACCGGCCCCAAGTCCTTCTCGATGTGCCGAGCAATAGCATCGCGCACTCGCTCGTGGTAGAGCACACGACCAGTTGGGAAGGCACGAATAATACGGTCACCCTCGACGCACAGCAGCATGCCGACGGCCTCAAGGCTCCCCACCTCGTCCACCCGAATCGGCACAATATCCACATAGACGATGGGCACCTTGCGGCGCACAAAGGTGAGCTCCTCAGGTGAGAGCCAAGGCCCCATATCGGCCGAATCAATTTCGCTCATATAGCAAGTCTGCCAGCCTTCACGGCGAGAATTACTCAGCTTTCTCTGCACGTGAACTCTCCGGCGGGCAATGCCTAGCCACACGTATCACGTGAGCCGAAGAATCCCCGTTAGGCTAGAAGAATGGAACGAACGGTCAAGCCACTTGCTATCGCCAACGTCATCTACTGCGCGCTCATGGTCGTCCTCGGCTGGGTAGCAGTCGGCACGCACGGTTTCGAGAGTCAACTCACCGCCTCAATCGCGGCCGCGACGATCGGACTGCTCATTGCTCTTGTCGGTTACAGGCGTCGGGGAATGTGGCTTATCACCGGTGGATGCCTCGCAGTTCAGCTTCTCGCGCCCTCGCCGCTGGGCATATGGCCAGGTTTCATCGGCATCGGTTTGGCGCTCACCTTCGCGCTCATTGCCACTAAGGCAGCCGAATTAAACGATGGACAGCCCTGGTAGACGGGATACTGCCTCAGCGGCTACGAACGGCCATCGCCCGCTCGTAGCGTAACTGCGCCTCCAAGCCGCGATGAGAGTGCGAAAATACATCTATGGCAACACTGAAGACAGGCGATCACGCCCCAGAATTCACGTTGGAATCGCAACGTGGCACTGTCACTCTCAGCGACGAGTTAGCCAAATCCAGCAAAGGCGTCGTCGTCTACTTCTATCCCAAAGCGATGACTCCAGGTTGCACAAAAGAAGCATGCGACTTCCGCGATTCCCTCAATTCCTTCAAGGGCGCTGGATACCGCGTTATCGGCGTCTCGCGCGATTCACTTTCCGCACTTGAAAAATTCGCCGAGCGTGACTCCCTCAACTTCCCACTTGCCTCCGATCCCGAGCTCACAGTTCTCACGGCATACGGCGCATGGGGAGAAAAGAAGAACTACGGACGCATCGTCGAAGGCGTTATCCGCTCCACCTTCGTCGTCGCCAAAGACGGCACGATTGCCGATGCCAAGTACAACGTCAAAGCCACCGGCCACGTAGCACGCCTTCGCCGCGACCTCGGAATTGACGAGTGACCGAAGGAGTCGTTCGGCACCATAGCCGCGCCCAATTCTGCAACTCGCTAGTCGGGACGCTAGAATAGGCGGGCACCGCGCGAGTGGCGGAATTGGCAGACGCGCCAGATTTAGGTTCTGGTGTCCTCGGACGTGCGGGTTCAAGTCCCGCCTCGCGCACAGCAAGAAAGCCCGGATTGATTTCCGGGCTTTCTCTCATTTTCCGCAGTACTACTGAATGATCGGTGGCACATACCTGCACGTCACAGGCGCCGCATACTCCGGGTACAGGGCGTTGTATGCCACCTCAAAGGAAACAGGATCATAGGTGGCACCAAGATGATCGGTATGATCCCACGCGCACACATCCTGGATCGTTATATTCGTGACGTTCTCCGCTGCATCAAGGAAAGAATTTGTGTAGGGAGTGACGACGTCATCGAGCTTCGTCGCAATAACGGTGTACTCAATGCCCTCAAACGTCATGCCGCCTTCATTGAGAGCTGTGATAAATGGCGAGCCCTCCATCTGCTGCCCAAGTGCTTCGATATTCTTATCGCGGCCGTACTGGGCCGTATTGATGTCGGCTGCTTGGTCACCAAGATAGACACCGTTGATGACGCCATCTCGCTCGGCCCGCTCGATCAGTTTGGTGATACCCCAGACAGTTGTGCCACGATTCGATGGTGTGAGCCCGACAAGGTGGCGAACCTTGTCGTTACCGCCAAAGTACTTGATGTAGGCACGAGGCAAGGGACCCCCGCCCTGCGAATGGCCGATGAGATCGACCTTGTCAGCGCCCGTTGATTCGAGCACGCGATCAACGAATCCCGACATAAACGCAGCGGAAGACATGATATTTCCCGAGAACGCCGCCGCCTCATCCAGTTGCCCGGTACGGAGATTCTTCACCGACGGGTTGTAATTGAACGTATAGACACACAGGCCCCGTGCCACAAGCTCAGGGGCATAGAACGCCCACGTGGCGAAGGCATCCTCACCCGTACCAGGGATAAGGACAACCGGGTAAGTGCCCTCCGCAGGTACACACGAAAGTCGTTGGCACCCTGCGGATTAGAACCAGGGTGGATCTTCGAGTAGATCGACGCAATGGGGAACGTGCGATACCGTGGCCCATCACCCATCGAAGGAATTCCTCCGGGGCTCGTCGGAGCTTCGATCCCACCGGGTGCATCCGGAGTGGGAGCCGTGATGTCGGAGCCGTGGGCAGGCACGGCAGTCAGGATGAGCGCCGCCGACGTCAGGACGGCACCTACGAGTGCAGGTACTTGTAGCGAAGAACGCATCGTTGAGTTCCTTTCGTGAGACAACACTGTCTACATCGGCTAGGACACCAGCTGAACGGCAAAACGCGCAAGCAAACGGACGGATGTCGAGGCCCACCACGCGCAGTTGAACAGTTGTGCAGAAGTGGAGGGCGATGCGCTGGCAAAAGTGAGCAGCGCGCGGACGTCCTGCGCATACACGAGGGCGGCGCAGACCCAGTCCACGCCGCCCCACATCCCACGTGCCGGAGAAACTATGCCTGGGGGAAGACCGCCTCGCGGACAACATCAATAGGCATCGAGGCGTCAAACCAGATCTCCTCGCCAATGGCGGCTTGCCATAGGAGCATACCCAGGCCCTCCACCGGGGTAGCTCCAGCTTCCTTCGCCAACGACAGGAGCTTCGTCACACGCGGATGGTACACGGTATCCATCACGACTTGACCGGAATGCATCCACTCTTTCGCGACATTGGACTCGTTCTCGAAGGGCTCCATCCCGATACGCGTGGCGTCCACGATGATATCGGCAGCTCGTACCTTTGCCTCAAGGAGAGCCTTATCGTCGAGATCGTTGAGCTCCATCGGTGTGCCCGTACGTTCCGTGATGGAGATGAGGCGCTCGCGGGTCGAATCAAAGAACTGGTCGCGGACATTGAAGACGTCGATGTGTGCCGCGCCGTCGAGTGCCGCCTGAGTGAAGATCGCTGAACCAGCGCCGCCTGCTCCAAGCACGACGAGCTTTGCCCCTGCGATCTCATGGCCGGCTTCAGCGATTGCACGTAGCGCCCCAGCCCCGTCGGTGTTGTGGCCAATGAACGTGCCATCTTTATTCACGATCGTATTGACGGCGCCCATGAGTTCGGCGGCGGGGGAGAGTTCGTCGAGGTACTGGAGAACGTGCGTCTTGCAGGGCATCGTGACGTTGAGTCCGGCGACTCCGAGCGCTCGCGCGCCGGTGATGGCATCGGCGAGCGTGTCGGGGGTGACATCGGCGACAACATAGACGGCGTCGATCCCGAGTTCGGTGAAGGAGAGATTATGCATCGCCGGAGAAAGTGAGTGCTCAACTGGCGAGCCGACGAGGGTGACGACTTTTGTGTGGCCTGAGATCTGTGTCATGTGAACTCCTTGACTTTTTGTAGCTGAGCTAGCCTCAGCCTATACACGTCGTTGTGTGGCCTTTGTTGGGCATCGAAAACGTGAGTGGGCTCAGCTCCTCCATCAGAGCTAAGCCCACATGCATATTTTTTCCGACTCAACGAGGGCTTTGTACCTACAGGATACAATTCTTCGTCGTCTTATGTGTGCATTTTAGTGACGTGTATCGCGATAAAGCTCCTCAATTTCCTGGGAATACTTCGACATGACGGCTGAGCGCTTCACTTTTAGTGAAGGTGTGAGCAGTCCATTGTCTTGGGAAAACTCACCATTTAGTACAACAAATTTACGGATGGACTCCGCGCGAGAGACTTGTTGATTTGTGCGATCAATCGCTCGCTGAAGTGATGCCAGCACATCGGGATTGCTTCGCGCTTCGGTCGGATCCATGTCGGGTAGGCCGTGCGAAGTAAGCCAGCCGGGCAGCATTTGTGCGTCGAGTGTGATGAGTGCGCCGACGAACGGCTTCTTGTCGCCAACGACGACAACCTGCGAAATCAACGGGTGGCCTGAGAGGCGATCTTCGAGCACTGCAGGGGCCACATTCTTACCGCCGGCGGTGACGATGAGATCTTTCTTTCGCCCGGTGATGGTGAGGAACCCGTGCTTATCGAGAGTTCCGACGTCGCCGGTGTGGAACCATCCTTGCGCGTCGATCACCTCGGCGGTTGCCTCCGGATTGTTGTGGTATCCGCGCATAATGTGCGGGCCGGCAAGGAGGATTTCGCCGTCGTCGTTAATCTTGACCGACGTGCCGGGAATTGGTTGGCCGACCGATCCCATGACGAAAGCTCGCGGCCGATTCGCGGTGGAGGGGCCGGTGGTTTCCGTGAGTCCGAAGGCTTCGATGACAGTGAGACCGATTCCTCGATAGACGTGGCCGAGCCGTTTTCCGAGCGGCGCTCCCGCCGATACGGCGTAGTGGCAGTCTTTCCCGAGGATGGCGGTGAACTTCGACCAGACGAGTTTGCGCGCGATGAAGCGTTGCACCCGGAAGATTGGCCCGTGGAATTTCTTTTGGGAGTTCTTGACAGCCATTTTGGCGGCCCATCGGAAGATTTTGAGGCGACGACCTCCGCCGGATTTCGCTTCTGCTGCGTTGTAGATTTTTTCGATGACTCGTGGGACGACGAGGAGCGCGGTTGGCTTGAATGTTTGGAGATCGGAGATCAGGTTGGCGGTGTTGCTCACGTGGCCGACCCGTCCGCGTCCTGCGATCGTGTAGTAGAAGACGATGCGCGCCATGATGTGCGCGAGCGGCAAAAAGAGGAGCACGCGCGTTGCGGGTGTCGTGATGATCTCTTTTTCAGTTTGGTAGACGGAAAGTGTGGAGTAGACAAAGTTTCCGTGGGTGAGTTCGACGCCTTTGGGCTTGCCGGTTGTGCCGCTCGTGTAGATGATCGTTGCGAGCGTGTCAGCTCGGGTTTCGCTACGGTATGCGGCGACGACGGAGGTGGGGATCGTTTCGCCTGCTTCGCGGATGGAGGACAGGCCGTCTTCGTCGAGAAGTCGTGTGGGCAGGAGAGTGTCCGTACGTACCGATTCGATGAGTTCGGCGTGGGCGCGGGTGTCTGCGATTGCGAGCCGTACATCGGAGTTTTCCAGAATCCATCGGATCTGTTCGGCGGAATCGGACTCGTAGATGGGGACGACGACGATTCCGATGGTTAGCGCGGCGACATCGATGAGGCTCCACTCGTAGGAGGTTGAGCCGAGGATGGCGAGGCGATCGCCGGGGCGAAGCCCGAGTCCGAGGAGGCCTCGAGCGATAAGAGTTGTATCGCGTTCGAACTCGCTGATGGTCACGGGTTCCCATTCGGAGCCGAAGCGCGACTTTTTCTCGATGCAGACATCGTCGGGATGGCGAGCGAGGCGTTGCCCGAGCATCCACGTGATGCTCATGTGGGGTTTGAGTGGGGTTGTCGTCTGTTCTGACCATGACCCGTCGTGGTGTTTTTTCATTGCCTCTCCTGACGACATTTCTGGATGCGGGCGTAGGCGCCCTTACTTACGGTTGATTAAGTTACCGGAACGTAGGTAAGAGCCTATCATGTGAATCTTCGTCGTGCGGATGTGCCGACACGCGCCCGCATGGGAGCAATGTGCCCAGTGCCGCAAACCGACGAGGGGTAAGCGGGCCTCGTCGTAAGAACCCACTGGGAGGCGATAGGGTTGGGTTATGAAACTTGCGCGACTTGGCCTAGATCAGGGCCCTCGGTATGCAGTTCTCGACGACGAGAACAACCAGTACGTTATCCTTGCCGACGATCCGATGTTTGGAAAGATCGAGCCGACAGGGCAACGCCTCAACGTCGGGGAAGTGCGCGTCGTGGCTCCGATGCTTCCTCGATCAAAAGTTGTCGGAGTTGGCGGCTCGTACGCTCCAGGGAAAATTGAGGATCTTGCGGTTTTCCTCAAGCCCAACACCTCGGTCATTGGGCCAGACCAGCCAATCGCCTTCCCTCGATGGGCAGATTCGCTTGCCTACGAATCGGAGCTAGCGATTGTTATCGGCAGGGTTGCTAAAGATGTGCCCGTCAAGTACGCCGACCAGGCGATTTTCGGCTACACCCTCGCCAACGACGTTTCCGCAGTGGGCGCGCCTGCCACGCTCAATAAAGCCTTCGATGCCTCCTGCCCCCTCGGACCCATCATCGACACGAGCTTTGATCCCTCCGATAAGCAGCTTGAACTCACAGTCAACGGCGAGAGTGCTGGTACGCGATCAACGTCCGAACTCTGCCATTCACCTGCTGAGCTTGTCGCCTACCTTTCAACCATCTTCACTCTTCTTCCTGGCGACATCATTCTCACGGGAGCCGGGGTCGTAGCTCCGATGGTTAGGGAGAACGACACAGTTGAGGTGAGCCTCGACGGAATCGGAACGATGAGGAATATCGTCGCCAAGGAGCAGTGAGCCTCGACAACTCTGTGGTGGTTGAGCGTGATGGCTGGGTGTGACGATACCCGGCCATCACGTGTGTTGAGAGTCTCTTTTTTGTGGCCTTTTGCTCTAACGATACGTAACGAGCTGCTCTGACACCGAAAAACCCCTCATATAAGTAGGTGTATTTGCGAACAAAATTTGTATGACATCTGCTTAGGAGATGACTTTTGACTGAATCTTTCATAGCATGTGATCAACTGCAAAGTGGCGTCCGGCAATGGCGAGGGCGGCACGAGGTCGACGATGACCAAGCATATCGCTGGCAGTAAAAGTCGATACCAAGGAAGGTACTGCGCATGACACCTCCCCATCACAGTGTCGTACGACGCGGCGGAGCTATAGCTCTTACCGTGGGTCATCCTCTCTGCACCCGGGCTAACCACGTCCGTCCTAGCAGCAGACGAGAGCCCCTCGAGTGGCGATGCAACAGTTTCACTCACACATGTCAATCCCAAAGCTCAAGGCCAGATGTACCTGGTCGGCGACTCCATGAGCTACGAGGTGAGCCTCACCAACACCTCGGACTCCGAGCGAGTCTTCGAACCTACAGCATCCAACCTGGACAACTTCGCCGCCTGCAAACTGACAATTCCCGCAGGCGCAACAGCTTCGTGCAACGGCCGCATGACGCACGTCCTCTCCGCCGACGACGTAGCAAACGGTGGATTTACTCCGTCGATCACCTATGCGGTGAAGGCATCGGATGGCTCGGTACTCTCCACACTGCCGGCATCCAATGGTCAAAAGATCGACATTGATATCGACTCCTATGTCGATGCCACCATCACCATCACCAATCCCAAAGAAGTGTGGAACGTCGGCGACAGAATCAACTACGATATCGCCTTCCGGCAGAACACAGGCACCATCCGCGCGGTTTACCCAGTTGAATCGAACCTGATGAACTACGAGGCATGCCGCTCGGTCAATTCGACCGACGCCTGGATGGCCTGCAACGGCCGCGCCTACCACGTTGTCACCCAGGAAGACCTCGACAACGGCGGCTTCGTCCCCTTCGTCAAGTACGTCGTCTACCAGACGCGTGACTATAAGGGTCCCCAGACACCAACTCCTCCCAACGAAGGAACCCCGTCGACCGTCAAGCCCGTCGTCGTGAATTTCGAGGAATTCACGAGCACGAGCGAAGCAAAGGACGAGTACCGGGTTGGTGACGAGCTCACATTCAGCCTCAACTACAAGGCAGTGGATACATCCGGCACGCGCTCGGTGACGTTCCTTCCAGGCAACGGGGGCTTCAGCGCTACCGAGCTTGAGCAGTGCAACGGTGAACTCACCGACGGCCAGAGCAAGCAGTGCACACTCAAGCATGTCGTGACTGCCGAAGACCTTGATGGCGGGTCCTTCACCCCGCAGCTTCTTGCTGAAGTGCGCGTGGGCAACGAGCTTTACCAGCAGGCATCCTTCTCCGGCGCGCAGGTCGCTCTCCCCGCTGCATGGGGCGGCGCGGAACCTGGCACCTACGCCAACGTTGATCCCACCCTGGCTGCCGAGCGCGGCGAAGATGTCCAACTCTCGAGTGCAGCTAACGGAAACTTCTACCGTATTCCGTCCCTGATCAAGGCTGCTAACGGCGATCTCCTTGCATCGTACGATTTGCGTCCCGGCTCGGCTGCTGATGCCCCGAACCCGAACTGGATCGTCCAGCGCCGTTCCACCGACAATGGTGCAACCTGGGGTCCGCAGACCATCATTGCTCAGGGTAAGAGCGGCAACGGCAAGATCGGATACTCCGATCCTTCCTACCTCGTCGATTATGAGACAGGGAAGATCTTCAACTTCCACGTCAAGTCCTACGACCAGGGCTTCTGGGGTGGCGTTCTCAGCCTGACAAACGGTTCGATCGATCCGAACAACCGCCAGGTTCTCCATCTCCATGTTGCTGAATCCACGGACAACGGGCATACATGGACCGGACGTGTTATCACCGACATGGCACTACGCGATCACGTGGGGCGCCTGAAGTCCGGCTTTGCAACTTCCGGTAACGGCCTCCAGATTCAGCATGGCAAGTACAAGGGCCGCCTCGTGCAGCCCTACGCTTTCCAGCTCACCCAGGCGGCAGGTTCCTCGGTCAATGCCGTGGCGCTCTACTCCGATGACCACGGCGAGACGTGGAAGCTTGGCAACATTGCTCGCGTGGCAGCCGGCGTTAACCGCAACTTCGACGAGAACAAGATCGTCGAGCTTTCCGATGGAACGCTTATGCTCAACTCGCGTTCGCCCGGCGGTTACCGCCTCGTGGCAACCTCGACCGATGGCGGTATCACCTGGTCGCCGGCCACACTTGAAACGCAGCTTCCCGACCCGGTGAATAACGCAACGATCATTCGCGCCTTCCCAACGGCAACAGAGGGAACAGCGAAGTCGAAGGTTCTTCTGTTCTCTAACACAGCTTCGCAAGGCCGTACGAACGGAACGCTTTCCGTGAGCTGTGACAGCGGCAAGACCTGGCCTAACGAAAACAAGCGCATTTTCCGCCCTGAATACACGGGTTACACCTCAATTGCTGTTCAGAACGACGGCCGTATTGGCGTACTCTACGAGACACCCGGTAGCGGTATCGGATACACCGATTTCACACTCAACTGGGTTCGTGAGGGAATCTGCGATATTCCGACGAGCGTGACGCTCGCCGATATTGCCGACACGACAGTGACTGTTGATACCGAACTCACGGCAATCCCGGTCAACGTTTCTGGTGGCGAGGCTGCTGCCGATCGTCAGGTGACTGTGACGGGACTGCCGGCAGGCCTCTCCTTCGACAAGGAGACCCTCACCATCACCGGAACGCCGACCGAGGTGACGAGTGCTCTCGTTACGGTGAGCGTCAAGGATGACGATGGTACGGAGAGCTCGCCAACAGCGACCGATACCTTCACCCTGACTGTCGAAGCTCAGCCAACATTGACCGGACCTACAACCGCCACCGCTGGCGGCGGGAGCGCTCGTGTTGCAGCTACGGGCTTCGCTCCCGGTGAGTCTGTGACGCTCTCCACGGATGGACCGCTCTCTGCTGAGCCGGTTGTTGCTGATGAGACGGGCACGGCAATATTCACAGTTCGAGTGAACGAGGATGCCGAGGAAGGTACATACACCCTCACGGCCACGGGGGCTACCTCTGGAAAGACGGCGACACTCGACTTTGCCGCAACCGCAAAGCCAGCACCCGTCGAAGTTGAAGGCTCGGCACAGACCGTGCGCACAAGCGACGAAGTCACCATCACTGCTAAGGGATTTGCTCCCCGTGAGGCTGTGAATCTCATTCACAGTGCACCGGTTTCGCTTAAGTCGGTGAACATCCCGACCTTCCGCTCGTTCGCCCGCTTCGCCGTCAGCGCTCTTGCTCAGCAGGGCTTCACAGCCACGGCTGATGCTGAAGGCACCGCGGTATTCCACCTCCTTATCAACGAGGATGCAACACCAGGCGATTACGAACTCACCGCTCGGGGTGCAACATCGGATCGCAGCGCTACTTACACCTTGACGGTTCTTCCTGCTGATGAGCCGACACCGGGTGAGACGGATGAGCCCACGCCGGGTGAGACGGATGAGCCGACCCCGGGTGAGACGGATGAGCCCACGCCGGGTGAGACGGATGAGCCGACCCCGGGTGAGACGGATGAGCCGACCCCGGGTGAGACGGATCAGCCGACACCGGGTGAGACGGATCAGCCGACACCGGGTGAGACGGATCAGCCGACCGACACCGTGACCTCCGATCCGACGGCAGACAACGGCAGCGGTTCGGACGTGACGAAGAAGCCTGCCAAGGTGAAGAGCTCGGGCAAGCTCGCCTTCACCGGAGCGTCTGTTGCTACTCTCGCGTCAGTCGTTCTCGTCCTGACAGCAGGCGGAGTGATCGTGCTTCGTCGTCGTCGGGAGGCGTAAGGCAATAACACAGTATGAATGAGTGGGAGATCCTGTGGGTCTCCCACTCATTCCTTGTCCGTAGGGACATATGGATCGGGAGGAGTGGGGACCAGAATACGAATGGCGTAGCTTCAGGGCACGAGCGAAACAAGAATGAATGCAAGATGTCGAGAATAGACGGAGACGACGATGAACCGACCAACCGTTGAGGATATAGAGCGGTACCGAGCAGACCTCTGCCATGAGGGGCCGGATAACACCTGGGTATTTACTGGGGGAGTTGCAGTTGAGGGGCCCTATTCGCGTATCGGCGGAGCCCGACATTTTGTCGGCCACTTTGAGGAGTACATCCGATTTGTTGTGACGCAGGGATCGGATAACGCGCGTCAGCGTTACACGATCAACCTTGGGCGTGAAGGTACCTCACTCGCCGACGTCGTCGGCACTTTTGAATCGAGGGTCGCTCCGCTACGTCCTCGTGTCGTCTCCTACACGGTGGGGGTCGAGGATTACAGCCAAGGTGCACAAGGGTGTCCCTCGTTCGTCCGCGATCTCAGTCGTTTCATTGAGACAGCTACACGCGACGGTAGGTATGTCGTCGTGCAATCGGCAGCGAACCCCGAAGACGAGGCAGCGGCGGCATATTCTCATGCGGCCTCGACGGTCGTTGATGAATGGCGGAGCTCGCACGAAGGTGCACGGGTTATCTTCATTGATACGTTGTGGGAGTCGAAGCAGATTCCCCAGTTCGCCTCGCTTTATCTCGATGCCTCTGGTGAGCTCAACGCTCGTGGTCATCAGTTCATGGCACGCTCGCTGGCTGCGTCAACAGTTGGTTTCTTCCAGGAAACGGCTTTCCCCGCGTCAGACGTTCTCATGTGCCACAGTGTTGTTGATAACGACGAAGGAGCGGCGCTTCTCGCTTCGTTGTGGGGATTAACAGTTCGCGACCGAAAGGGGAGCGTCGGCAAGGAGAACATGGCAACACGCCTCGCTGAAAGAATCTCTCAGTCGGCTCCGATGACCTGGCTTTTCATTGGAGACTCCATCACCCACGCGGCGCTTCACACAAAGGGGTACGACGGTCATACCCAATTTGTCGAGAAATATCTGAAAGAGAGCTTGGGGCGCACCCTTGATGTTGTGGTGAACACGGGTGTATCGGGAGCTACTGCGGCCACAACTGTCGCCAATATGTATCAGCGAGTTTCGCGTTTCCACGCCGACGTTGCCATCGTCATGCTCGGAACGAACGACTGTGTCACGGACGGGACTACCGTCGAATCGTATCGCGCAGATTTGACGAAGATTCTGCGCGAACTACGCGCGGCGAACCCCGAGGTTCTCATTGCTCTACGCACACCGACACCCGGTTCGCGATCGCGTGAAGTCGAGCCGTACGTGGCGTGCGTGCGGGAACTCGTCGCCGAGAATCCCGATATCGCCCTTATTGATCACTTTGCTACGTGGAGTGCGCAGGCCGAGCGGTTCCCGTGGCTTCTCGACGCACCGACGGATCCCACCCGAAATTGCCAGTTTATTTTCGGTGATCCTCTCCATCCAGGAATTAACGGACACATCCTGCTGGCGCATGAAATATTGTCTGGTCTTGGCGTGATGTCGGCGGAGAGTGCCATGTATGGACACTTCTATCCCATGCCGTTAAGCCTGAGCGAATCAACCGCTCGGCCGGCCGGCAATCTCGACACCGAGACGATGACCTTGCGTTGTACGCCGCCGCAAGAGTCGCGGCTCGCCAGTGAGGGCATCGGAGCTTTCAGATACCAGGTGTGCGATCGCTTGGGCGAACAGATCTATGGTGAGGCGGTTGCGACGAGTGAGGGCGTGATTCGCCTCCGCGATCTCCCAGAGTTTTCCGACAACGTAGTGGTGACTTTGCGTTGCACGGGCTACCGACGGGATGTACCACAACTTGTTCGGTACGCTCCGACGGAGATTTCTCTCGCGTAGGTATGAAGGTGGAGGGCGGTGATTATCCGCCCTCCACCTTCATTGTGCGTCTCAGCCGATGTATTGCGTCACGAGAGCTGGGAGAGCAGCCTCAATGCGATCGAATGCTTCCTTGATCACGGCACGTGTCGTCGCGAAAACGACGCGCGCGTAGGCGCTGTAATCAGCACCCGACAGTGTGCCCTCAGTGAAAGCAACCTTTGCCGTTCGTCGTAAAAATACAGCCGGCGTTTCGTTGCCAAATACACCAGACTTCGCGAGCTCCGTGAAATCGAGGAACGTGATATACGTTCCCTCAACGTGGGACATCGACACGCCATTCCATCGCGACACCCGCTCCTCGATGTAGTCGCGGTTGGCCTGGAGATACGTACGGACTTCGTCGTTCCAGTCTTGCGACTTCGTGTACGCAACAAGGCCAGCACGTGCCCCCGTTGTCGAGGTCGCGCCCGTCAATGCGTGCGCATACGGCTGAAAACGATCCCAGTTCTCCTGGGTGTGGAAAATAAGCTGAGCACATTTGAGGCCAGGGATATTCCATCCCTTTGAGGCGGCTACCGCCGTCACGGAGTGAGCTGCAGCTGATTCACTGATCGTCGCATACGGGACATATGTAGCGTCGTCGAAAATCAGCGGTGCGTGAATAGCGTCCTCAAAAACAAAAGCGTCGTGGCGAGAGACAACCTCATCGAGAGACTGGAGTTCCTCCCGAGAGAGACAACGCCCCGTAGGGTTCCAGGGATTGCACAGGACGACGAGGCCCGCACCGGCTTCGAGAGCGCGATCTATTCCTTCGAAATCGAGGCGCCACACGCCATTCTCGTCGCGATAACTCGGGACCTGGATAACCTCCCGGTCAAATTCGGCAGGAATTGTCAAGAAGGGCATATACGCAGGTGTTGGCACGACGACCGCCGAACCAGGCTTTGTGAAATGTGCGATCGTTGAGCGGAAACCAGCGAGAACTTCGGAGATCGGCATCATGAGCGACGGATCTGGGTGCCAGGCGAAACGGTCAAACCACGTTGACGCGGCCTCAACGAGCCCAGTGGAATCAGCCTCCGGGAGATAACCGAAAAAGCCAGTATTCGCCTCCTCAACGAGGAAGTCGCGGATCTCGTCGCTAATCCCAAAATCCATCTCAGCGACCCACATGTCAATGGTGTCCGGGAAGCGAGTCCACTTCACAGAGCCGCTGTCGGCAAGTTCATCGAGAGTGCGAGCGTCGAAGTTATAAGCCATGAGACAAGCCTAGTCCTCACGGCGAAACGGCGCGCGACACATCCACATCGGCCCAGGTGAAGAACGGGCACAACGATATGCGGAGAAGATGGTGTCCATGCCAGGAAAGGACGAGTGGGAATTCCACAAACTCCATGAGCTTCGTCGTCGTCACAATACCGCGTGCGAAAGCGCAATGGTGGGGGAGTGAGAGTTATCCTTAGACCATCATGGCTATTACCACTGCAGCGGGCTCAGATATCCGCGTTCGATTTTGTCCTTCGCCCACCGGCACCCCACATGTGGGGATGGTGCGCACATGTCTTTTCAACTACGCATACGCGCGCCACGTCGGCGGCACATTCGTGTTCCGCATTGAGGACACCGATGCGGCACGCGATTCTGAAGAATCCTTCAACGCCATTCTCGATTCCCTATCATGGCTTGGCCTCGATTGGGACGAGGGCGTAGGTGTTGGTGGGCCACACGGACCCTACCGCCAATCCGAGCGTGGCGACATCTACCGCGACGTCGCAGCCAAGCTCCTTGAAGCTGGCTACGCCTACGAATCCTTCTCCACCCCCGAAGAAATCGAGGCGCGCCACCGCGCCAAGGGAGAAGATCCCAAACTTGGTTACGACGGTTATGACCGCAACCTCACCGACGAGCAGAAGGCCGCCTACCTCGCAGAGGGCCGCGAGCCCGTCCTGCGTATTCGCATGCCAGATTCCGACATCACGTTCGACGACCTTGTGCGTGGAGAGATCACGTTCAAGGCAGGGTCGGTGCCGGATTACGTGATCGTGCGTGCTAACGGCGATCCGCTCTACACGCTCACCAACCCTGTTGACGACGCCCTTATGAAGATCACACACGTGCTGCGCGGCGAGGATCTCCTCTCCTCGACGCCTCGCCAGATCGTGCTCTACAAGGCCCTCGAAGAAATCGGAATCGCCGAGTTTACCCCGCGCTTTGGTCACTTGCCCTATGTCATGGGTGAGGGGAACAAAAAGCTCTCCAAGCGTGATCCTGAATCAAACCTTCTCCTTCATCGCAAGCGCGGCATGATCCCCGAAGGTTTGCTCAACTATCTTGCTCTTCTCGGCTGGTCGATCGCGCCGGATCACGACGTCTTTTCCAAGGACGAACTTGTTGCCGCATTTGATGTTGCTGACGTGAACCCCAACCCGGCACGCTTCGACGACAAGAAGTGCGTTGCTATCAACGCTGAGCATATCCGCCGGCTCGACGAGGCCGACTTCCGAAGCCGCCTCGTGCCCTACCTTCATGACGGAGGCGTGGTTTCTGCGCCGTCCTACGACGGGCTCCGTCGGGACGAACAAGAGGTATTGGAGAAGGCTGCTCCGCTCGCACAGACGCGTATGCAGCTCCTTGGTGAGTCCGTGGATCTCATGAAGTTCCTGTTCGTCGGCGCTGACGACATCGAGTACAACGAGAAAGCTGTCAGCAAGCTCAAAGATTCGGCTCCGGCTGCGCTCAAGGCCGCGGCAGAGGTCTTTGGTTCGCTCGACGAATTTGATGCAGTGCATATTAAGGCGGCGCTTGATGCCAAGCTTGTCGAGGAGATGGGGATTAAGCCTCGCCTCGCTTTTGGGCCGTTGTTCGTCGCTATGACGGGAACGAACGTGTCGCTGCCAGTCGTCGATTCGATTGCGATTCTCGGGCGCGACGAAGCTGTTCGTCGCATCGAGCGTTTGCTTGCGAAGCTTGAAGGCTGAGGTCGAAGCTATACATTTGGCACGAGTGTGGTGCGGGTTATCGTTGGGATAATCCGCACCACGTTCGTATGCGGGGTGTGATGGAGTGGGGAATAGCTGGGCCATGTGGGGAGCGAAAGTATGATGCGGCGAATGGTTAGGTGCGTGACCTCGTGGGAGTGTGATCCAGCTATCCATGTGTGAGTTTGAAACTCGACCTCAGTGCCTGTAAAGTTCTTAGACGTCGCCACTGAGGAGTTACTCAGAGAGCGGCAGAACCCTTGGGGTATGGTGTAATTGGCAACACAGGTGATTCTGGTTCATCCATTCTAGGTTCGAGTCCTGGTACCCCAGCGATTGAAGGATGTTTTCTTCAATGAGGCCCCCATCGTCTAGCGGCCTAGGACATCGCCCTCTCACGGCGGTAACACCGGTTCAAATCCGGTTGGGGGTACGCTCTCGGTTGATTCCGATGTCGCGGCACAACTGAAGTTCTTTGCCCCCATCGTCTAGCGGCCTAGGACATCGCCCTCTCACGGCGGTAACACCGGTTCAAATCCGGTTGGGGGTACAAAATATGAGGCAGCCTACGGGCTGCCTTTTCTGTTATTGGGGTACGGGCTGCCTTTTCTGTTATTGAGGTTCGTTCGTGTTTCAGTCCGTGCTTCAGGCGCAAGGTGGGTACCGCGCTGCATCCGAAATGTACACGTGGTGTTGCCGTACGTGGTGCTTTCTGACAGCGACGCGCTCTCCTTCCCGTTATCCTTAAAGTAGGTTTTACCTAGGGAGTACAAACATGACTGTTCTATTTATCAACGCCAGTAGTAAACGCGATGGAAACACGGCGACGTGCGGCGAGCAGATCCTGGCCAACGTTGAGCATACGACGTGCCACCTCGTGGATTACCGCATCGGACTATACGGTCAGCAGATTGAGGGCGACGAATTCGACAAGGTGTGGGAGGCTCTTGAGGAGGCTGACCTCATTCTCTTGGCGACGCCGATGTACTGGCATCAGGTTAGCGGTTCTCTCAAGGTCCTTATGGAGCGTATGAGCGCGCGTGACGGGGCGTCGCTGCGCGGACGTAAGCTCATATTCTTCTTCCAAGGCGGATACCCGACGGAGGACGAGGTCGCGGTGATTGACAACATGATGGCGAAGTTTGCCGAGTCGTTCGGCCTTGAACTCGTTGTGTCCTCTCATTCGCGCGAGGATGTACCGGAGTTGGCTGAGCTTGCTGAGGCGCTCTCGTAGGCGTTATCCGAGCGTCACTGCGCCCGAATCTGCTGAGTGTCCGATCGTTGGTGCCTCCCATATGGGTAGCGCCGGGGCATATTCACAGATGAGGCTGAGGGCCTGGTTGCGCTGTTCGGCATTGTCGATCCGTGTGAGTTGGCCGACGACGATGCCTTCCACATGTTCGAAGGTTCCCAGCGTGCGGTGATGGCCGAGGTAGGCCGCGAGAGCTTCGAGAGAGACGGCGAGCCCTTCGATGAGAAGGATTGTCCCATCGAGATTGGGCCACCAGGGTGTTCCCGCTAGCTTGAGGAAGCATCGAATGTTGCCGCCGGCCCACAGGCGATCGTGGGGATCGTGGGTGCCGCCGCACGCCTGTATGGGCGTCAGGTGGGGCCGAATTGTTTTTCCTTGCAGGGCTTCATCGATGGGAGCGAATCCGAGATCGGCTGCAAGAAGCGGGTTCCACAGGAGAGTCCGGTGTGGCAGGGCGCCGAGGATGCAACTGATGTCGGAGTAGCCGACGACGAGTTTGTGGTTGGCTACGAGCGTTGGCCAGTCGAGGTAGGAGAGTATCTCGTTGGCGAGGTTGCCGCCGGTGATGTCGAGGATGGCGCTGATACCCGGATCGGCGGCGGCTTCGTTGATGAAGTCGGCGCGTGCTTTGGGGTTCCAGCGCCACGGGTCCTCGGTGGTAGCGAGCTTGTCAAGGCAGCGGCGGTCGATACTGTGCCCGGCCCTGTGCGCCGCATCCTCGAGCCGTGCGAGGTCAGCGAGCCTTCGTGGGGAGGGCGGATTCGAGGAGGCCGCGATTGCGAAGCGTGCCATTAGGAGAGTTCGTCGAGGAGAGGCTGGGCGAGGTGTCGCCAGCGCCATTGCTCATCCACCCACGCGCGACCGGCTTCGCCCATGGCCCGTGCCTTCTCGGGGTGGGCGAGAAGGTACCGGATGCTGGCTGAGGTTGCGGCAACAGAATGGCCCGCTGCGACGAGCCCGGTTTCTCCGACTTTGACGGCTTCGGGGGCGCCGCCGGAATCGCCGGCTACGACGGGGAGGCCGGCGGCGTAGGCCTCTAGGTAGACGATTCCGAGGCCTTCGATGTCGAGGCCGCCGTCGCGGGTGCGGCAGGGCATGGCGAAGATGTCACCGAGGCTGTAGTGAGCGGCAAGTTCGTCGTAAGGAACTTCTCCGGTGAAGATGATGGAATCGCGTAGTCCGGTGTCGGAGCCGCTGACGATATCGGCGAGGTGATGAAGGTCGTCGGCGTACGGGCCTTTCCCGACGATAACGAGTTTGGCGTCGGGGAATTCTCCGCGGATTTCTGGCCACGCGAGAATGAGGGTGTCTTGGCCTTTGCGTTTGACAAGCCTGGAGATGCAGACGACGACGGGCTCTTGTCCGATGCCGTAGCGCGCGCGGAGTGTGGCTCGGTTGCTGGCGGAAAATGCGAATTGCTCCGGGTTGATGCCGCCTGGCATTCGGACGATGTGGGTGGAGCCGATGACTGAGCGGAGGCGGCGGAGCGTGGCTCGGGTGAGGTAGGTGACGGTGTCGGCGCTGCGCAGTGCCTTTTTTGCGACCGAGCGGCTTCCTGGCACCATTGACCAGCCGATTTCGTGGCCGTGAGTTGTTGAGATGACGTGCTTGGCGCCAGCAGCTTTTGCTGCGCGTGCCATGATTCCCAACGGTGTTGAGGCGCCAAACCACACAACCTCGATGTTGTGTTCACGGATAATGTCCTGCATGCGGCGGCGAACGCTCGGGATAGGGAGCATGATTGTGCCAGGGTAGCGGATAGTGAGCCAGGGGTGGGTGGCATCGTACTCGGCGGCGCCGCCGTCCGGCGGGGACGAGGCGTAGACGACGAGGTTCGATGGGTCGAGCTCTTGAACGAAACCTTCGAGATAGGTTTGGATACCGCCTTTTCGGGGTGGGAAGTCGTTTGTGACGAGCAGGGTGCGCAGCATGTAGTCAATGGTAAGGGACGAGGCTTGCCGGGAGGGTGAATGGCGACGGAATAGAAAGAACGACGAAGAACATGTGTGCCGTTCTTCGTCGTTCTTTGTACTGCGTTGGATCACCGTTAATCAGCTCGGGCGTCGAGACCTTCGGTGGTTTGAATGACGTCTGAGAGGCGCTTAGCGGCCGTCACGACTGCGGCGGCATGCTGGCGTCCGGGCTGACGACCCATGCGTTCGATAGGGCCGGAGATGGAGACTGAGGCGATGACGCGCCCAGATGGGCCGCGCACAGGCGCCGAGATGGAGGCGACGCCGGGTTCGCGTTCTCCGACGGATTGTGCCCATCCACGGCGACGAACCGCGGACAAGTTCGTCGCCGTGAAGCTTGCGCCGTGGAGGCCGTGGTGGAGGCGGTCTGGTTCTTCCCAGGCGAGGAGAACTTGTGCCGACGAGCCGGCCTTCATGGAGAGTGTTGCACCGACAGGGATGGAATCGCGCAGACCGATAGTGCGTTCGGCTGCGGCGACGCAGATGCGTTGTTCGCCTTGGCGGCGGAAGAGTTGTGCTGATTCGCCGGTGTGGTCGCGCAGTGCGATGAGGACGGGTGTGGCGGCTGCAAGGAGGCGGTCTTCTCCTGCGGCGGAGGCGAGTTCGCCGAGGCGCGGGCCGAGGACAAATCGTCCCTGCATGTCGCGGCTGACGAGACGGTGATATTCGAGAGCCACGGCGAGGCGGTGGGCTGTTGGGCGTGCTAGATGTGTGGCTGAGACGAGCTGGGCGAGGGTTTGTGGCCCTGACTCCAACGCGGAAAGCACGGAGGCGGCTTTGTCGAGTACGCCAACGCCGCTACCGGCTTCGTCGTTCACTTCGTGAGAGATCGCTTCAGTGGTGTCCATGAACTGATACTCTCATCTCACAGCGTGAGATGCAAATGCGGCGCGCATGAGAGTTCGCCACCTTTGTATCTACCGAATGAAGGAGAAACTCATGGGCCGTACTCTTGCCGAAAAGGTATGGAGCGATCACATCGTCAAGCATGGGGAAGATGGATCGCCCGATCTGCTATACATCGACCTCCAGCTCGTCCACGAAGTGACAAGCCCACAAGCTTTCGAAGGACTCCGCCTAGCCGGGCGCAAGGTTCGTCGTCCCGACCAAACACTTGCCACGGAGGATCACAACACGCCTACGGTAGACATCGATCTGCCCATTGCCGACCCCGTCTCCCGCGCTCAGATCAACCAACTCCGGAAGAACTGCGAGGAATTCGGAGTGCCGATTTACTCTCTCGGCAATGCCGATCAGGGAATCGTCCATGTTGTCGGCCCTCAGCTTGGCATCACCCAGCCAGGAATGACGATCGTCTGCGGCGATTCACATACCTCGACACACGGTGCTTTCGGTGCCCTTGCCTTCGGCATCGGCACCTCCGAAGTAGAGCACGTCCTCGCCACTCAAACGCTGCCTCTTGCGCCGTTCAAAACGATGGCCGTCAACGTCAACGGAAAACTCCGAGCCGGCACGAGCGCGAAAGATATCATTCTCGCCATCATCGCCAAGATCGGCACGAACGGTGCGCAAGGGCACGTCATCGAATACCGCGGTGAGGCCATTCGTGCGCTGTCCATGGAAGCACGCATGACGATCTGCAACATGTCGATTGAAGCCGGTGCACGCGCCGGTATGGTCGCTCCCGACCAGACGACTTTCGATTACATCAAAGGCCGCCCGAACGCCCCAGAGAATTGGGATGAGGCCGTCGCGTACTGGTCGACCCTCGTGAGCGACGACGACGCCGTTTTCGATACCGTCGTCGATCTCGATGCCTCCGACCTTGAACCGTTCGTCACGTGGGGAACAAACCCCGGCCAAGGCGCACCCATTTCAGCAACAGTCCCCGATCCCGTCGATATCGCTGACGAAACACAGCGAGTTGCTGCCGAACGCGCGATCGAATACATGGCACTTACTCCCGGTATGCCGATCCGCGATATTGCCGTCAATACCGTATTCATCGGCTCATGCACGAATGGACGTATCGAGGATCTGCGCACCGCCGCCCACATCATGAAGGGGCGCCACAAGGCAAAGGATGTGCGCGTGCTCGTCGTTCCAGGATCGGCTCGCGTGCGAATCCAAGCGCAAGAAGAAGGTCTCGACGAGATTTTCCGCGAATTCGGTGCCGAGTTCCGAAACGCCGGCTGTTCCATGTGCCTCGCGATGAACGCCGACAAACTTTCACCAGGTGAACGCTCAGCCTCAACATCCAACCGGAACTTTATGGGCCGGCAAGGCCCTGGCGGGCGGACGCACCTCGTCTCTCCGGCGGTAGCTGCCGCAACCGCCGTTCGGGGCACAATCTCGACCCCTGACGATCTCGACTGATAGTGGCTCGGGCGCGCCAGTGAGCAGGCGCCACGCTGAGCTTCGGCTTAACCTCTAAGGATTCATGATGGAAAAATTCACCTCGCACACCGGAGTTGGGGTGCCGCTGCGTCGCAGCGAAGTAGATACCGACCAGATCATCCCCGCCGTCTACCTCAAACGCATCACTCGGACCGGATTTGACGACGCACTTTTCGCCTCACTGCGCAAAGACCCGACGTTTGTGCTCAACCGGCCCGAGTACGCACCTGGATCGGTGCTCGTCGCTGGCCCCGATTTTGGTACAGGCTCCTCACGTGAGCACGCCGTATGGGCCCTCAAAGACTACGGGTTTAAGGCGGTACTCGCCCCTCGATTCGCCGACATCTTCCGGGGAAACTCAGGAAAACAAGGTCTCGTCGCTGGCGTTGTCGCTCAGGAAGATATCGAGCAGTTGTGGAAACTCCTCGAAAACGAACCGGGCGCGCACGTTACTGTCGATCTCGTTCATCGAACCGTGACCTGCCAGGGATTCACCTGCACATTCCAGATCGATGACTACACCCGTTGGCGCCTCCTCGAAGGCCTCGACGACATCAGCCTCACCCTCCACGACGACGACCTCATCAAGGAATACGAGGCTCGTCGCCCAACGTTCAAACCGAAGACTCTTCCGAAGAAACATCTGCCGTCGGTGCCCGTGGTCTCTGCACGTCCGCAGCAAGACGACCCGCTGGCATAGCGACGACGCGGCACACCAGTCTTCTCCGGTGTGCCTGAGCAGATACGTGGCGGCGATTTTTATCGTCGCCACTTATCATGTGTCGGCATACGCTCAGCCTCACTGCCCGGCGGGGGAGTCCTCACCCCGGTTCGCTCGCGATCGTCGTCAATGGCTCAATGACAAGGATTGATGCCGTTCGCTCTAGGCGACATGCGGCGCGCTCCGCACCACATGAGAGCCCAGAAAGAATACTTGTCGGCTATTCTATTGTGAGCCTTGTGGCGCCACGTCGTTGCCACGGAAGAAGGGAAGAACATGAGCGGACTGCTGCGCGTTGTCGGTGGAACTCCTCTTACCGGTGAGATCACGGTTCGAGGTGCCAAGAACTTCGTATCGAAGGCTATGGTGGCCAGTCTCCTTGCATCAGATACGTCGGTATTGCGCAACGTACCTTTGATTCGTGACGTCGATGTGGTCAGCGCACTTCTTGAGCTTCATGGCGTCGAGGTTGATTACGACCAGGATGCTGGCGTTCTAGCCATCACTCCTGGGGAGCCGCATCTGCCCGACGATCCGGTTGCGATGGATACCCTTGCGGGCTCGTCACGTATCCCGATCCTTTTCGCAGGGCCGCTTCTTCACAAGATGGGAGAGGCTTTTATCCCTGATCTTGGTGGTTGCCACATCGGTGATCGCCCGGTGGATTTCCACATGCAGGTGCTTCAGGATTTCGGTGCGCGCCGCATCCAGGAAGCCGCCGGCATGCACCTTGTCGCACCGAAGGGCCTCAAAGCGAAGCCGGTGCGTTTGCCCTATCCCTCGGTGGGCGCCACGGAACAGACCCTTCTCACGGCCGTCATGGCCGATGGAATCACCGAGCTCACAAATGCAGCCATCGAGCCGGAGATTATGGATCTCATTGCCGTCCTCCAGAAGATGGGCGCAATTATTTCGGTTGATACCGACCGCACCATTCGCATTGAAGGCGTCGATAAGCTGTACGGCTACTCGCACACAGCACTTCCTGATCGCATCGAAGCCGGCTCGTGGGCGTGTGCGGCACTCGCGACGAAGGGTGATATTTTCGTCCGCGGTGCGGAGCAGGCTGACATGATGAGCTTCCTCAACATGTTCCGCAAGGTTGGCGGAGCTTTTGAAGTTGACGATGATGGTATCCGTTTCTGGCATCCGGGTGGCGACCTTCACTCCATCTCGCTCCAGACCGATGTGCATCCCGGATTCATGACCGATTGGCAGCAGCCTCTCGTCGTCGCCCTCACGCAGGCGAACGGAATTTCCATTGTCCACGAGACTGTCTACGAGAACCGCTTTGGTTTCACCGACGCCCTCAAGGATATGGGTGCGCATATCCAGACGTATCGTGAGTGCCTTGGCGGCCTTGAGTGCCGTTTTGGCCAGCGCAATTTCTATCATTCGGCAGTAATTCAGGGGCCGACGCCGCTCACGGCTGCGGATATTGAGGTGCCGGATTTGCGCGGCGGTTTCTCTCATCTCATTGCGGCGCTTGCGGCTGAGGGGACGTCGATGGTGTCGGGGATCGACATTATCGATCGCGGATACGAGCATTTCATGCAGAAGTTGCGGTGTTTGGGAGCGAACGTCGAGAAGATTTCGTAGAAGTCGCGAGCGTTGGTATAACGACGACGAATGTGGGGAGCGTCCTGTGGGGCGCTCCCTTATTTTGTGTGGTGGAGCTGGACGGGTGGTGTGAGGGAGATAGTTCAAAATAATTTGTGCAAAAACCTTTGAACTAATATGCTGGTTGCTACAAAACACCACGAAGGTTGGAGCACGAGTGTCCGAGCCTGTCGAATCGCCAAGCGAATTCATCCCGCAGCACACGGAGATTCCTGAGACGCTGCCGAAGCAGCATTCACTCATGAGGAGAAATAGTGACTACAGGTGGTGGTTTCTCGGAGATACTGCAGGCCAGCTCGGCTTAACCATCAAAACACTCGCCCTGAGCTATCTTGCTTTCGCCCTGACCACCACGATCTCGTCGTCGGGTGTTCTCAGCTCTATCAGCGCTGTCACCACCACAGTATTTTCTGTCCTCGGAGGCACGATTATCGACCGGATGGATCGCAGAAAGGCGATCGTAATATATGGCGTAAGCGGCGCGCTCATCTGGGGAAGTGGCGCGGTGCTCCTCATGCTCGGCCTCATGACGTATCCAATTCTTCTAACTTTAGCCTTCGCTGCAGCCTTTTCTGGAGGCCTTTTCGGTTCGGCAACGAACGCCGCATTACGCTCGATCGTTGAGCCTCGCGAATACCCCGAGGCGCAAGCGGCAAACCAAGGCCGTGACGGTGCCCTCAACGTTCTCGGCTCTCCACTCGGCGGCCTGCTCTACTCGCTGCGCGATTGGCTACCTTTCGTTGTTCCAACGATCAGTTACCTCATCCTCGTCGTCGCAACGATGCAGATTCGCGCTGATCTTTCTCCGCGACGAGGTGAATCTGGCGAAGTTGATGCTGACGGGGGATTTATTGCAGATTTCCTCGCTGGTTTCCGGTACGTCGTGAGCCATAAACGGATGCTCCGCCTGCAAATTATTGTCCTGCTTCTCAATCTTGGTTTTGCCGGAGTTATGCAAGGAGTATTCCTCAACCTCGTCGCGATCGGCACGCCTCCTGTTAAAACAGGGATACTCAATGCCGTCACAGGCGGAATGGTTCTTCTCGGTGCCCTCGTCGCCACACGAATCGTCAACCGGTTCCCCTCGGGAAAGCTCTACGTCGCCACATTCGCGTATATGCTCGTCGTTTGTATCCCGCTCATCTTTTCGCAGAGTTATGTCACCGTCCTGGTGTGTTTCGCACTTCTTACGGTTAGCCTTCCGATTGTTAATTCGTCGCTTCTCGGCTTTATCATGGCGCGCGTTCCCCACGAGCTCCAGGGACGGGTTGGAGCGGTATCTATTTTCGCAAATATCCTTTCCTCTTTCGCCGGGGCGATATGCGGATGGATACTCACGATCTCGTCGGCGGGAACATGCGTGGCGATCTTTATCGGCTTCATTGCCGCAGGGGCGCTTCTCAGTGCTGCCTCACCAAATATTCGGGAGATTTCTACGCCAGATCGCTGGGAAGAATATCCTCTATAAGCTGGAGAAAGTGACAAAGGGAAACAAGGTGGATCAATTCCAGCACAACTATGAAGAGCTCGATCTCGAACGGGCACGAACAATCGCTCATCCCGTCCGATTCTCGATTCTTGCACTCCTCATGTTCGAACGCGGAATCTATCGCTCGAAAGATATCGCCGAAAATCTCCAGAAACCGGCGAACCTCGTCGCCTATCACCTCAAAATTCTCGAAAACAAGGGCTTTATTGAGCGAGCCAGTGTGCCTGAAGCAGACGGTCGAGAAGTCTGGTGGAAAGCTACTTCTACGGATGCTTTCGTCATCCCGGGAGCCCAAGCAGAGATGATGATGGTGGGTGAAGAAGTTGCCCACCTTCAGGCTGAGTCTATGCATCAACGATACATTCATGCCGTTCGTGAAGGAATTGTCGGCAGGCATGAATCGATTGAGGAGCACGTGTCGGTCAATCTCACTGTCGAGGAGGCTCAACAGGTCTACGCCAAGCTGCGTGCTGCTGTCGATGATGTCCTCGCGCACCGCGACAGCAATCCGGGCAGCCTCAAAGACCTCTCGTATGTGGCAGAAGTTCGCCTCTATGCGCGAGCAGAAAACTCGGATCGGGGGCGTGAGAGTCGAAGCGAATCCCACTCTCAGCCCTCGTCACGAGGCGGCTCCTAAGAGAACATCACAGTGAGGGTATGGCCGCTTTCGTCGATCGAAACCTCGTAATGAGCAAGTTCGTCGACCCCGATGAAAATGAGATGCATCCCCTCAAAGGGAGGTTGGATATTCACGTCGCGGATAAGGGAGCTACCAGATGAATCCTCCAGCGGAACATCAAAATTCCCCTCCGGATAGCGCACTCCTGCCACGGTGATCTGGAGGACGTACTGGCCTTCGATATCGAGGGCCTCGCCTTTACCGTCCGATTCGGGGGCTGTCGTCCACATGGCGTGCCACTGGAGATCATTTCCCTCGCCCTCATAGGTGATACTAACCTGGTTCGAACCTGTGATCGCGGCAGAGGTGGGAAGAAGTTGCGCCGTGCTTGTCGGGTAGTTCGCCGACTGGCTTTCCTCCCCGGGTATGACCACGGGTGCTTCGGTGTCAGGAGGTGCCGTAGGGGTCGAAATCGAGGCTGCGGTATTCGATGTTGGGTTCAGTGATGGTGACGGTGTATCTGAGGCTGTGGTGCATCCGGCGAGAGATATGAGTACTGCTGCAGCACATACAGGTGTTCGTGGAAATCTGTGCATGAGTGCCTCCTCGATTTGATCGTTGCCTCGATATTACGTCTCCGATGATGGGGGCGTATACGAAGCTCCCTGGCGCTTGTCGCGGGCGTGGTGGGGAGATGTACCAGATACTGTGAGGCACATTGCGGGTGTTGGGTCAGATGCTGGTACGTGCGCGCGTTAATCTGGAAGTCGAATTCATGAGAAAGGGGCCGTTGTGGCAAAGAAGATCCGAGTGGCGCTCATTTACGGAGGCATGTCGGGGGAACATTCAGTCTCGTGCCTGACGGCCGCTTCGGTGATGAATGCGATGGACCCTGAGAAGTACGAGATTCTCCCGATTGGGATTCGCCAAGATGGAACGTGGGTTCCTGGCGTGCGTGATCCGAAGCTTCTGGAAGCGGCGGGTCCGCGCGGTATTGTTGAGCCCTCAACGCAGCAGATTCTTCTTGGCACGGGTGCAGGGCACGACGCGGTGTATTCCACGGAGATTGCCGCACGTGGAGCGTCGCAAGGGACCCTCACACAGCTTGGAGAGATCGACGTTGCCTTCCCACTTCTACACGGGCCATTCGGCGAGGATGGGACGATTCAGGGAATGCTTGAGATGGCGGGTATTCCCTACGTAGGTTCGGGGGTCTTTGCCTCCGCAGCCGGTATGGATAAGCACTACATGAAGGTTGTTCTGGAAAGTGCCGGAATCCCCGTGGCGCCGTATGTCCTTGTTACCGCGAAGCGGTGGCGTACTCAGCGTGAAGCGGTTCTTGCGGAAGTTTCGGAGAAGCTGACGTATCCCGTGTTTGTTAAGCCGGCGCGCGCGGGTTCATCGCTTGGTATCACGAAGGTTGCATGTGTGGATGATCTGGCTGCTGCCGTGGAATTTGCACAACAGACTGATCCGAAGGTACTTATCGAGCAGGGCGTTGTGGGGCGCGAGATTGAATGTGCTGTGCTTGGCGGGCATGGCGACGACGATGCGCGGGCCTCGGTCCTTGGCGAGATTGTCCTCGATATGGAGCCGGGATCGTGGTACGACTTCGATACAAAGTACATCGAGACTGAGGATTTCCACATGGAGATTCCAGCGAAGGTGGAGCCGGAGATCGCTGAGCGTATGCGTGCAATGGCTGTTGATGTCTTTGATGCGTTCGAATGTGAGGGTATGACCCGAGTTGATTTCTTCCTCACTAATAGTGGGGAGATTATTGTGAACGAGCACAATACGATTCCTGGTTTTACGGCGGTTTCAATGTATCCGATCTTGTGGGAAAACACGGGTTTGCCGTATTCGGATCTTATTGATGAATTGTTATCACTTGCGCTTGAGCGCCCGGTTGGTTTGCGATAAAGCGCGTATCCCTCGCCTGTGAAATGGAGGCGGGGGATTTGTCTATGGTCATGGTTTTATCTCGACGACGAAGTTCCGCATGACTTTGTGGGTGTTTTTATCGTACGTGGGCGGTGATGTGTCTATTCTCAATAGTGGGGAATACGTTTGTGGAATGTGGGCACGGTTTATTCCGATAATGCTCATGAGATACTTCACGAGCGGCATGCCCCTATTTACCTTGTAGCTAGATTGGTTAATGGGTAAAGTAATCTGCGTTGACGTTGTGACAAGGTTGCGAGCGCAGCACGTGCTCAACGCTCGTCACTTCCTATCGTGAGAAAGAAGAATATCGTGAAGATTGTGTACCTCGTTGGTAGCCTTGCAAAGGATTCGATCAACCGTGGCCTCTCCAAGGCTCTGGTTGCAAACGCCCCTGAAGGCGTTGAGCTTGTCGAGTTCCCGATTGCCGATCTCCCGGTCTACAACCGCGACTTCGATGCCGACTTCCCCCAGGTGGCCAAGGATCTCAAGGCGGCGATCGAAGGCGCAGACGGCATCGTGCTCGTCACCCCGGAACACAACCGCATGTACTCCGCAGCGCTTCACAATGCGCTTGAGTGGTCATCGCGCCCGTGGGGTTCGATGTCCCTTGCAGGCAAGCCTGTAGCTACCATCGGTGCATCTCCGTCCGGCATTGGAACGGCTGCTGCTCAGCAGCATCTTCGCTCGACTCTCGTCTTCTTCGGCTCGAAGGTAATGGGTCAGCCCGAAGGCTACATCGATGCCATTAAGGCCGAGCTGACGCCGGAAGGCTCTGTCAATGACGGTGCCAAGAAGGTTCTCGCCGATTGGGTCGCAGCTTTCGCAGCATTTGTTGACGCCAACAAGTGAGTGTGACCTGAACGTGCGAGGGGCGGCCTGTGCCGCCCCTCGTTTTTTGTGCCCGATCGTCCGTGGCATGATGGGCACATGCTCGTACGCGACACGAATGAAGACGGCCTCCTTGCTGCCATCGTCCCTCACCTCCCACAAGCGCAGGGAGTTATCGTTCCCTCCGGCGATGATTGTGCCGTAATTCCTGCACCTGACGGTCGCGTAGCGGTGTCCACCGATATGCTCGTCGAAGATCGGCACTTCAAGCGGGCGTGGTCGACTGGTGCCGATGTCGGCTGGCGTGCGGCGGCTCAGAATCTCGCGGATTCTGTGGCGATGGGAGCACGTCCGAGCTCCCTTGTCGTTTCCATGGAACTTCCGGGCGACTTGTCGCTTGCGTGGGTGGAAGATTTTGCGCGTGGAATTGGAGATGCCTGTCGCGAAGTTGGTGCAGGTGTTGACGGCGGTGATCTTGTTGGTGGTGATCGGATCGCCATTGCCGTGACGGTTCTCGGTGATCTTGAAGGGCGTGTGCCTCGGCTCCGATCTACAGCCAAACCGGGGGAGTCTCTCATTCATTGTGGAGTGCTCGGGCACGGGCTCGCTGGATACGAACTGCTTATGCGCGGTGCAACACGCGAGAAGTCGGTCGTTGCCAGCGCCGAGACAATGATGATCGACGACTTTTTGCGTCCAAAACCCCCGCTTGGTCGCGTCCTTGATGCCTGCCGCACAGGAGGAATCGGCGCACTGATGGACGTTTCGGATGGCTTGGTGCGCGATACGACGAGGATTGCGAAGGCTTCGGGGATGTGGATTGATGTCGATTCTTCAGCACTGGGCGACGACGTTGAGGTACTCACGGGGATCGCTCGCCACTTGGGCATGTCTGACCCGTGGCAATGGGCGATGAATGCAGTGCTCACTGGGGGAGAGGATCACGGCTTCGTGGGTACGGCACGTGTTGATGCCGGGCAAGCATGGGGGACGCATTCGCCCCTGCCGGAAGGCTTCCGGCGAATTGGGGTTGTACGTGAAGCACATCCAGGTGGCCGCGTCACGATCGATGGTCGCGACGTACATGGCCTTGGTGGATGGGATCATTTCAAAAAAGAGTAAAGATTACATTAAATAAGTAAGTAAGTTGAATTATTACAAACCGCTTTTCATGTAAATACTCCTCGTTTAGTATGTGAGCACTCAACGTCAGCAAGACTTTGAGATAACTCAGTGAGGAGTGGATGTTGTGGAATCAACGTTGGTCTTCTTGTGTGATGCTTACCGTGATGGAGTAGTGGCATGATGCCCGCAACGCGCGATGCTATCTACCCACGTACACGCCGAGCCGTCGGATGGGAACTCGCATATTATGCTCTGATGGGGCTCGTGTTTGCGCCCTTTATTCTAGTCCGTGAAATTCTAGACTTAGATTCCTCCTCTGGATTCGACAGTTGGTTCCTTATTACCGCGCTGGCCCTGTGTGTCATGAAGAGCGCGTGGGAAGTCGTGTCGCTCACGCGGATGCTAAGGAACAGCTCGCGGAACGAAATGGTCAACGATACACGGCCTGCATGGCGTGGTGGATCGCGCACCGAAAATTCTCGATTAGAGGCGGTGGTGGATAAGGTCCTGGGAGTGGTGCTCGTGGGCGCCATGTTATTGCGTCATTTGTAGCCTGAAGTCTTTAGCCATATAAAACAGTTGTGGCCGGTCATTGACCGGCCACAACTCACGTTTCGACGCACTCAGATAGCGCGCTCAACCTTTCCAGCCTTGAGGCAGGACGTGCACACATTGACACGCTTGGGAGCGCCCTTAACGATGGCGCGCACACGCTGGATGTTCGGGTTCCAGCGACGGTTGGTCCGCACGTGAGAGTGCGAGACGCTCTTGCCGAAGCCGGGGTGCTTGCCGCAGACGTCACAGACAGAGGCCACGGTTCTCTCCTTAAACTCGCTGACGGGACGCCAGCGGCGTCTCCTAACTACCAATCCGAGATTGGCAACCACACAAGTATAGCCAGGTGATCTCCCCAGGACAAAGTGAGGAATGGCGTGGCGTTGCGCACGAATTCGTCGCCGTGCTCACAGCAACACGACATCCTAGACGAACCGTCACCAGGCAATTCCATCTTTCTGCCCTCAGGTATCCTAGCTAATGAATACGAGACAGATACCGAGGAGCTCTCATGAGTGCTGTGGCGAGCGATGAGTGGACGTCGCTTAGCCGTCCACTGGAGCGTGCCCTCGGTAAACGCACTGCGAACGCACTGGGCACTCTTGGCCTGCACACTGTCGGCGACCTCGTGTATCACTTCCCCTTCCGCCTCGGGCACCGCGGCGAACTCATGCCAATCGCCCGCGCTTCGGAAGGCGAAGCGGTAACGGTCATTGCGCGAGTCATGTCGTCGAATCTCCGACCCATGAACGCCCGACGGGGATTCATCCTCACAGTGCGCATCGCCGATGGTGACAACGAATTGAGTCTCACGTTCTTCGGCAAGAGCATGCGCCCCCTCCAATACCACGAGCGTCGGCTCGAGCCGGGCGTTATCGCAACGTTCTCTGGAAAAGTTTCGTCGTATCGAGGCGAACTTCAGTTATCCCACCCTGACTACGACATTCTTGACGATTCCGACTTCGACGATGCCGAGAAGATCGCGGCACTCGCACGACCCATCCCGATCTATCACGCAACCGAAAAGCTGCCCTCATGGCATATCCAACGAGCTATTGCGACGATTCTTCCCTCGCTCACGGAGGACGACGTACCGGATCCACTGCCAGAGGAATATCGCCGCGTCCACGGATTGCCGACGAAACTTGAAGCCATCCGTACGTGTCACGAACCGGAATCAGATGAGGCCTGGCGCCTCGCAGCGCAGCGGGTGAAACACGAGGAGGCCTTCGTTCTCCAAACCGCGCTCGCCACACAATCAGCGCAAGCAAAAAGCTCACGCGTGCAGGCATTCCCACGAAAGACGGGTGGAATCCTTGCGGCCTTCGACGAGCGCTTGCCCTATACGTTGACAGCGGGCCAACGCGGCGTGGGAGAGGAAATCGCTGCAGAACTCGCCGCCGATCGCCCGATGCAGCGCCTCCTTCAGGGAGACGTCGGCTCGGGTAAAACTGTCGTCGCTCTGCGCGCGATGCTTCAAGTGGTCGATGGGGGAGGTCAGGCTGCTCTTCTTGTGCCAACGGAAGTTCTCGCATGGCAGCATTACGCCACACTCACGAATCTTCTGGGGCCGCTCGCGATGGCAGGCCAACTTGGTGGCGACGACGTTGCCACGCGCGTTGACATCCTCACAGGATCACTGCCGGCCTCTCGCCGGCGTCAGGTGCTCGCCCGCATGGCATCCGGGGAGGCCGGTATCATCATCGGAACACACGCGCTCCTCTCCGACGGCGTACAGATACCCTTCCTCGGCCTCGCGGTCATCGACGAACAACACCGCTTCGGCGTAGACCAACGCGATTCTCTCGCCTCCGGTGTGCACACGCTCGTCATGACAGCCACCCCAATTCCACGCACGATAGCCATGAGCGTCTTTGGAGATCTCGATGTCTCAGCGCTCCGCGAACTCCCCGCCGGACGCCAACCAATCCAAACGACTCTTGTACCCGCAACTAACCTGCGCTGGATGGAACGAGTCTGGGAACGAACCCGGGAAGAAATCACGGCAGGCGGCCGTGTCTTCGTCGTATGCCCAAGGATTGACAGCAACGAAACCCCCGACTCTCGTGACGAAGAGCAATACTCCGAGCCCACAGATGAACTCGATCTCGGCGCCCTGCCTTCAACCGCAACGAAGCTCCACTCGGCAATCGAGATGGCCGACGAACTCGCTTCGCGATTCCCCGACCTCAGCGTAGGAATCCTCCACGGCCGAATGAGCCCAGAAGCCAAAGCTGACGCAATGGCGCACTTCGTCGACGGAACAACCCCTATACTCGTCGCCACGACCGTGATCGAAGTCGGGGTCGATGTACCAGATGCCACCCTTATGGTCATCCTCGACGCTGAACGCTTCGGCCTTTCACAACTTCACCAGCTACGTGGCCGGATTGGGCGAGGCACCCGGCCAGGTCTTTGCCTCGCCGTCACACATGCACGACCTGGAACCCTTGCGATGGAGCGCGTCGAAGCCTTCGCGTCCACGACCGACGGCTTCGACCTCGCCGAACGGGACCTTGAACTCAGGAGCGAAGGCGACGTCCTCGGAGCCAGCCAGTCAGGTGCCACCTCCCACCTCCACTTCCTCTCCGTCACCACAGACACGACAATCATCGAAACAGCCCGCGAGGCAGCAAAAAAACTCGTCGAATCCGATCCGTCACTCGGCTCGTACCCAAGCCTCGCCCACGCAGTTGCGAGAATAGACGCCGACCGCGCCGAATATCTTGAGAAAGGCTAAACCATGACACGAATCGTTGCCGGTTCTGCCAAAGGGCGCACCCTCAAAGTTCCCGAGAACGGCACGAGACCCACATCGGAACGCGTGCGCGAAGCTCTTTTCTCCCGCCTCGACCACAAGGGATACATCGAGGACTGCGACATCCTCGACCTCTACGCAGGATCAGGAGCACTCGGACTCGAAGCCGCCTCGCGGGGAGCCCGCTATGTCCGCCTCGTCGAATCCTCGAGAAAGGCCGCCGACTGCATCAAACGCAACATCACCTCGACAGTGCTCACAGCGCAGGTGAGTGTGGCGAAAGTCGAAACCTGGCTGCAAGGCCCACCCGACCGCCGCTTTGACCTCGTCTTTATCGACCCGCCGTACGCGTTGGGGGAGGACGAGCTCGCAACTGTGCTTACCCTCCTCATCCCGCACCTCGCATCCGACGCACTCGTCGTCGTCGAACGTGACACACGCTCTCCCGAACCCACATGGCCAGAAGGTCTTTCGCTGGAGGACGAACGTTCCTGGGGTGATACCCGTGTGTGGAGCGGCCTTGCAAGCCTCGAGACGACTAATCTGGAGTCATGACACTAGCAGTATGCCCAGGGTCTTTCGATCCAATCACGCTCGGGCACGTCGACGTTGTGAGGCGAGCCGCCGCAATGTTCGACGAGGTTGTCGTCGCCATCGGTGCCAACCCCGGTAAGCGCTACATGTTCAGCGTCGACGAACGCCTCGATCAGATCCGGCAAGCAATTGCGGATATTCCCAATGCCCGCGCAGACATCATTCCCGGACTCGTCGCAGAATACTGCCGCGACATCGGGGCATCTGCTATCGTCAAAGGCTTGCGGGGTGCCGCCGATTACGAGGGAGAGCAAGCAATGGCTCTCATGAATCGGCACCTCACTGGGATCGAAACAATTTTCGTCATGGGGGACCCGGCGCTCGGACACGTCGCCTCATCTCTCGTGAAAGACGTTGCGGCACACGGTGGAAATGTCCTTGACCTTGTACCCGCGCATGTAGCCAAGGCGCTTGAGCGTCGACAGAAGGAGAACTGATGAACTCGCAGGCAGAGGGACAATCCCTCATCGATATTCTTGACGAGATCACCGACATCGTGACCAAAGCCCGTTCCGTGCCGATGTCGGCATCCGCGATGGTCAATCGATCCGAGGTACTCGATCTTCTCGACGCGGCAAAGGATATGGTGCCTGACCAGATCGTTCGTGCCGACGGCCTCCTCGCACAGGCCTCAAGCGTGACAAACGACGCCAAGGACCGCGCCCAGGAAATCGTCGCCCAGGCCGAACTCGACGCCCACAACACCATCCAAGAAGCACGGGAGCAAGCCTCGCGCCTCGTCTCCCAAGATTCCATCACGATCGCAGCACGCGCCCAGGCGCAAAAGATCATCGACGAAGCAAAATCAAAGGCCGACAAGCTCAAGCGCGGAGCGGACAATTACACCGACCGGGCCCTTCTCGATATGCAGGATCGCGTCGTAGACATGGGACAGAGCCTCGATGAACTCGCTGCAAACGTACAGAGCCACATCGATGCCATCCTCGATCAGGTAGCTGCCGGGCGTGGCGTTATCGCCGACCGCCAAGACACCGACCACCACGAGGAGACCCACGATAGCGAAAACAACGAAGAATCGGAGGGAACATGGATCTGAGAAGCCCATTCGTCGTCTCGCTCACTTCACTGCCTCGCCAAGAAGGTTCGCATATCGACTTTGACCACACCATCGAAGCCCCGGCCGACCTCGGTGTGGAAATGATTGGCGTTCCCGAAGGCAGCCCTCTCAATATCCGACTCAGCCTACAATCGGTTTCCGAAGGCGTATGGGTCTCGGGAACCGTGCGTGCACCGCTAGAAGGCCAGTGCGCCCGCTGCCTACGCCCACTCGGTGAGGATCACGAGGAGGAAGTCGGCGAACTCGTTTTCTACCCCGAGCGGAAGGCTGCAATCCTCGACGAGGGTGAAGACGACGAAGCCGAGGAACTCCCCGTCATCGAAGATGACCACATCGACCTCGAACCAATTATTCGCGATGCCATCGTGCTCTCCCTACCGTTCCGCCCGCTCTGCCGCGAAGATTGCCCCGGGCTGTGCTCCGAGTACGGCATGCCGTGGGACGAACTACCGGAAGACCACCACCACGAGAAGACCAATCCACAATTCGACGCACTCGCGGCCCTCCAAGCTGAGCTCGAAGCAGCCGACGGGGAGGCCGACCACTCGTGAGTTATCACGATTTCCTTGAGAGGTGGGGCGCGGAGATTTCGCGCCCCATGCTCCGTTTAGCCCTCACACATCGCAGCTTCGCCTACGAACACGACGAACCGCACAACGAACGCCTCGAATTCCTCGGAGATTCAATTCTCGGCCTCATCGTCGCCGACAAAGTATTCCGCGAATATCCCCACGCGAGCGAAGGCGATATGTCGCGAATGAAAACTTACGCCGTATCCGAACCAGCGCTCGCCGACATCGCCCGCGCACTCGATCTCGGCGAATTTATCCGGCTCGGCCGCGGAGAAAAGCTCTCCGGCGGACGCGACAAAGATTCGATCCTTTCCGACACGGTTGAAGCTCTCATCGCAGCCACATATGTCGAAAATGGCATGGAAGTAACGACGAGGGTCGTCGATCGACTCGTCGCTCAGAAAATCCTCGATGCGAGCGTGCTCGGCCCCAACCTCGACTGGCAAACAAGCTTCGAGGAACTCGCCCACGCGCAAGGCTACGAGGGCACGCTACAGTTTGACATCACAAGCGAAGGACCCGACCACGCACGAATCTTCACAGCCCACGGCCACATGGGCGGGCGCGCGTGGGGGACAGGACGCGGAACCAGCCAGCGCAAGGCCCGCCACAAAGCCGCAGAAGCCTCATTCAAGATGCTTCAGGCGGAACTGACCGGGCACGACGAATCCGCCAGCGAAGAACGGTAAACATTCCAGGCCGATGGCATCGAGACGTGCGCGCCGACGCTTCACGTGAGAGAGATTTCGCTCCCTCGCGCTCGCGGGTGGCGTTATCTCGCTTGAGAGTGTGAACCCGGATTCTCGGCGAAGCATGTGGCAAAATTGGCAGAGTACTCAGGGATTCCCATTGTCTGCGAAAGGGCGAGGAAGCGTGGCAGAGCAAGACATTCGAGTGATGATTATCGACGATCACGAAGTTGTACGTCGAGGTATCGCTGAGGTGGTCGATCGAGCTGACGGCCTCACGGTTGTCGCCGAAGCTGGAAGCGTGGCAGAAGCAGTCCGCCGCGCTGAGCTTGTTCGTCCTGAAGTAGCCCTTGTCGATCTACGTCTGCCCGACGGCACGGGAATTGACATTATCAGCCAGCTTCACGAGGTTTCGCCCGATACGAAGTCGATCGTCCTCACGTCCTTTGATGACGACGATGCCCTCGCCGAAGCCCTCAACGTTGGGGCGAAGGCATACCTTCTCAAATCGGTCCGTGGCGCCGAGATCTCGGAGAATATTCGCGCTGTGGCTGCAGGGCGCACCCTGCTTGACGAACGCACCGTTTCGCGACGCCGCGCCGACCACGAAGATCCCACTGCTGATCTCACACCGTCGGAGCGAAAAGTCCTTGCTCTCATTGGCGACGGCCTCTCGAACCGCGAAATCGGAGAGCGCCTCGGCGTTGCGGAAAAGACAGTGAAGAACCACATTACGTCGCTCCTGTCGAAGATGGGGCTCCAGCGCCGCACCCAAGTTGCCGCCTGGGTCGCAGGTCAGCGAGCTGCAGGATGGCGAAACAACTAATATCCCGGAGAGTCGTAGGAGAACGGCTGCTCAACGAGGAGAGCGGTCAAGCTCACGGCATCTGTATCTTGGGATACAGTAAAATTTTCGTCCGGATATGAAAGCCGAACCGTACCTCGTCGCTCGCACACGTAGCTAGCGGCGGGGTACTTGACTGAGTGGACTATATGACTACGGATCGCGTACACGTAAGCCTAACTCCCCGTCGTATCTGGGCAATGTGGGGATTATCGCGGATTGCGCTATACCTTCTCTGCCTGCTCGATATGGTTCCCACAGGCGACGTCTTCTACTACTTCCGAGGTATCTCCGGGCGTGATCCTTCAGCGATGGTGGAATACCCGGCGGTATCACTGTGGCCACTGCAGGCCATCTACGAGCTGTCGTTCCATAACCGCACGGCTTTCCTCTATATCTTCTTCGGATTCTGCCTGCTTCTCGACGCCGCATTTTTTCTTATTCTCACGCGATCGCGACTCAAGCGGCCAGATCTGGCTGGGCTATTCTGGATCGTTTTCGGCTTCGCCTGCCTCCACATGCTCATCATGCGTCTCGATATTCTCCCAGGTGTCGTGGTTGGCTTGGCCGCCTTGTACCTCTTCACGAAACCGGCGTACTCGTCGGTATTTCTCGGTATCGCGACGATGCTCAAGCTATGGCCAGGCGTGCTGGCCGTCGTCATCGTGGATAAGTGGCGTAAGACCCGAACGTGGATTAATCTCGCAACGTTCGCCGGCACACTCGTCGTCTTGTGTGCACTGGTGGCGTTATTCAACGGGCCAGAGCATCTCGTGTCTCCACTGACGTACCAGTCGGACCGCGGCCTCCAAGTCGAATCTATCGTGGGAACTCCATTCACCGCCCTTGCGGCTCTTTTTAACGTGCATGGCTACAAGATTGCCTACGCAACATCGAAGAGCTTTGAGGTCACAGGCCCAGGCGTCAACATCGGCTTGCACGTGACGACTGTTCTCATGCTCGCGACGGTCGTATTCGCTCTGGCCTTTGCCCTCTATCGTTTCTTCAAGGGCGGCTGGCAGATCGAATCAGCTTTGTCCGTCGCGCTTCTTCTCGTTCTCATGCTCGTCGTCTCGAACAAGGTGTACTCACCTCAGTACGAACTGTGGTTCGGTCCGATTCTCGCCGTGGCTCTCGCATCATTCCCTGACAATCGGCACGTGCGCAAGATGTGTGCGCTGGCGATCGCCGTAGCGGTATTCTCGTCGATTCTCTACCCGTACTTGTACGATTCCGTTGTCACCCCAGCCGGTAACGGTATCGGCGTGATTCCGCTTGTTATTCGCAACATCCTCGTTATATGGATGCTTGGACATTCAATCGCGTGGGTCCGGCACTCCTTGACGACGAAGGAAAAACGCTCCGCCCCCGTCTCCGAATAGGTCCACCCGGTAGGGGGGGGTTAATCGACGAAAGCCATCCACTCCACCTTCGTGCCGCTACCGCCAGCTCCAGGACGAATCGAAAATGTGCCGTGGTGCCGGCGCGCGCGAGCCGCGAGGTTTGAGAGCCCCGAACGGCGTGACAGCTCAGGGCTAATTCCCTGACCATCGTCAATCACACACACCTCAACACGGTGGTTTTCGATACGAATGTCGACACTGACGTGGTTCGCGTTAGCGTGGCGTGCCGTATTCGACAAACACTCACGCACAACAGCCACAACGTCGTCGGCAATATCGGAACCAAGCTCGTCGTCGATCTCCGTATGGGAACCGCTAACGATGAGCTCGCCGAAGTTCGTCAGCGTGAACTCGGGGGAGTAGCCGAGAGACGTGCGAGCCTTCGTGATTTCACGCCGCAGGCGTTCGACCAACGGCACCGTAGCCGAAGGGTCACGCAACGAATAAATGATCTGTCGGATCTGACTCACGGATTCGTCGATCGCCTCGATAGCCGTGTCAAGGCGTTCGATGACGCTCGCCGGCACGGCGTCTTCGCTCGCAAGATCGCCTCGCACAGCGGAGAGTTCCATACCCGAAGCAAAAAGCTGTTGGATGGCAAGATCGTGAAGATCGCGGGAGATTTGAGCTCGATCTTCCATCTGGAGGGCCTTCGATTGCGTGAGACGGGCGGATGCGAGTTCGAGCGCAAGCGCGGCCTGACGGGCCACGTTCTCCGCCATCGACAAGTCCGCCAAATCAAACTCAGGTCCGTCAGACGACCGGAGCAGAATGATGACACCCTGGGGAGTGCCCTTCGACATCATGGGCGCGTACAGTGCCGCGCCGAATCCGGCGAGCTCCGGCACGAGCACACGTGTCTGGCGAACCATCGAATCAACGATGAGGCCGGTACCCTCGCGTATGACCGTCTGAGCTCGGCCCAGGGGAGGGAATTCCACACCAATAAGGGACGAGGCGCCGTCGCCATCGGCGAACTCGCAAGCCCACGTATCGCCCACCGACGGCAAGACGATGAGAGCGACATCGGCTCGCGACACGCGCCGCATCTCGTGTGCAATGAGCTGAAGGGCCTCCTCCTCGTCAGTACCCTCCAGTAGAGCGGTCGTAATGGCGCGTGAGGCAGCGATCCACTGTGCGCGCAAATTCGATTCAGCGTAGAGACGAGAATTCTCAACAGCAATCGCAGCCGCGCGGGAGAGAAGCTCCATGGAGCGACCATCCGACTCCGTGAAGCCGCCATCCTTGTCGGCGAGGTACAGGCGGCCGTAGACGCGCGAATGAATGTGCATCGGCACGCCGAGGAAATTGCGCATAAACGGGTGATAATCGGGCCACGGATAGCGATGAACGTAGGCCGTGAGATCGTTGACGATGAGGTAACCCTCGGACGGAATATCACCAAAGACGCCGTGCCCCTGCGGAGGATCACCGATGCGCTGAGCAATCTCGACGGGAATACCCGTGTAGATGAACTCGAGAGTCTCGCCGCCCGAATCGAGAATCGCCAGCGCGCCGTACTTCGCTCCCGTGATCTGTACAGCCGATTCGACGAAAGATTGAAGAACCGACGAGCGATCCAAACTTGTCGTGAGGTCGAGAGCCCGCGAGATGATCGACGTAATATCGTCGCCTACGAAGGGTTCACTCACCGGGAAGTCTCCTTGTCTGTTTCATCAATCGTGGTGGTTTCAGCCGTGGAGGCCGCCTCGCGTTCTGCCGACCACCGGTAGTCCGGTAGGAGCGCACGAAGTTCGTCATGCGTACCGGCCGCTGCAATCCTCGTCGCCCCGTTCTCGTGTGCCAAGACGATGATGCGGTCAGCCGCGTCGAGCGGCGCGAGACGGTGGGTGACGAGAATGACCGTGCGATCCTCGTCAACGGTCAGGAGATCGCGGATGAGAGTATCGGCTGTCTCGGGATCAAGGTGCTCGCCCGGTTCGTCGAGGAGAAGAAAATCCGCCTGAGAAGCGAGTGCCCGAGCGAGCAGGAGGCGCCGGCGCTCACCGCCGGACACAGTCGCGGCGTCCGAGCCCAGCATGGTGTTCACGCCATCGGGGAGCTCGGCGAGCCACGATCCGAGACCCACTTTCGCGAGGAGTGCCTCCGCCTCCTCCACCGTGACGTCGCCGCGAGCCACGCGGATATTCTCCAACACAGTCGTTTCGAAGATATGGGCGTCTTCGGCTGTCAATGTGAGGGTGCGTGAGACCTCAGCGCGCGGGAGATACGAAATCTCTCGCCCATCGAGCCGGACGTGCCCTTCGTGCGGATGAAGCATCCCCGCGAGCGTGTACAGCAACGTGGACTTACCGATACCCGAAGGTCCGACAATGGCGAGGTTTTCGCCTCGCTGGATGCTCATGGAAAGTGGGCCAGCTACATCCGGGCCATCGGGCCAACCGATGGTGAGGTTGTCGATGACTAGTCCGTCTTCGTGGAGGTCATCAGGGCGTGCCGGCACGTTGTGCTCGTGGCTGGCAGCGTCAAGGAGAGCCACAATCCGTTCGGATGCGCGGGCAGAACGCACGAGCTGAATTGCCGCCATGGGCATGACCTGCGTGGCTTCGAAAGCTGCAAGCGGGGTGAGCACGACAACTGCGAGAGCAAGCGGATCGAGAGTGCCCGCACCCACCTGCTGTGTACCGACAATGAGCGCTCCTGCGACGGCGAGAGCCATCGCCCCAACATCGAGCGCCGCCGCCAGAGCGTTGGGCTTAGCTGCCTGATCACGATTCCGGAAAATCTTATGTTCAGTTTCCTGGGCGGCACTCTCCATAGCGGCGAGACGTCCCGAGATACGTAGTTCAGAAGCCGACTCGAGAATGGCGAGGCTCGTAGCTGCGAGATTCGCTCGGTCATTGACCTGAGCTTTTTCCGACGAACGCACTCCGCGCATGGCGACCATCGGAGCAATGAGGCCGGAGATAAGAAGACCGACGAGGAGGATAAGGCCGATAATCGGTGAGAGGAGCGCAACGATGAGCACCGAAATGAGCGACACAACGATCGCAACGGCCGTTGGCTGCAAGGAGCGTACGACGAGGTCGCCCACGGTGTCGATGTCTTTTCCTGTGCGTGCGAGAAGATCACCTCGTCTCACCGAGGTGACGACATCGGTAGGTGAATCTGCGAGAGCCTCATATACCGACGTGCGCAGGGAGGACATCCCGTAGAGAGCCACGTTATGCGACGCAATTCGGTTGAGGTAGCGGAACACCGCCTTGCCCACGCCGAGGGCGCGGACACTCGTCGCGGCAACTGCCAAGTCGAGGACGGGGGGCATTTGGGAGGCTTTAGCGATGAGCCAGGCGGAGACTGCGGCGAGCCCGACCGAGCACGCTAACCCGGCCGATCCTGCGAGGACTGACCACAGGAACTGGGCGCGGTTAATTTCGAGGAGTTCAATAGCGCGTTTGACGGCGCGACGTTCGGTGCGAGTCACTGTGAGACCTCCTCGCGGTCTGATGACACCGTGATCACGGAGTCCGCGATATCCACGATTGAGGGGCGGTGCGCGATGACGAGAACCGTGTGCCCCGTGGCTCGAAGCTGTTCGACTGCGCGGACGACGTGGCGCTCCGAGAGCGCATCAAGATGCGCTGATGGTTCATCGAGGACGACGAGTGGGCGGGCCTCGATGAGTGCACGGGTAAGGGCGAGACGTTGGCGCTGACCGACTGATAAGCCGGCACCACCTTGGCCGATGAGTGTGTCCCACCCGTTGGGGAGTGATTCAACGACGTCAGCAAAGCCGGTGAGCTGGGCAGCCTCTCGACGAGCAGGTGAATCACCTTGGCCCACATTGTCCGCGACGGTGCCCGGCACGATGACGGGGCGTTGCGGAACCCATGTGATCTGCCGCCACCATGATTCTTCGGAAATCTCGTCGAGGGGGATTCCCTCAACGTGGATTGATCCGCTTGTTGGTTCGAGGAGTTTGAGCAGGACGGAGGCGGTCGTTGATTTTCCGGATCCTGATTTTCCGACGAGGGCCGTCACAGTTCCGGGCGCGATGGTCGCGCTCAGATGCGCCGGGGCAATGGTGGCACGGCCAGGAGCGAGAACGCTGAGGTCGTCGATCGTAATTGTCGACGACGACAGGTCGGGAGCGGTTGTGCTGCCGTCGCTCACAGGCACGTCGAGGTCAAGGAGGTCGAAGACTTGGGCGGATGCTGCGACACCGTCTGCCGATGCGTGGAACTGCGAACCCACTTCTCGCAGAGGCTTGAAGACCTCGGGGGTGAGCATGATGACCGTGAGTCCCGCGTAGAGATCCAGGTGTCCACCGACCATACGTAGGCCAACCTCGACGGCGACGAGGGCCGTAGATAAGGTTGCGAGGAATTCGAGGGCAGCGCCGGACAAGAATGCCACGTAGAGCGTCTGCATTGTCTTTGCGGCGTAATCTTCTCCGAGATCCTTAACTCGCTGGCGGGGTCCTTGTTCACGGCCAAGAGCCTTGAGTGTTGTGAGCCCGGCGAGGAGATCGAGTAGCTGTTGTCCGAGCTTTTGCATGGAGGCGAGGCGCTTTTCTGAATACGATTGCGTCATCTTCCCGATAAGAATCATGAAGATCGGAATGAGTGGAATACAGATGACGATAGCGATAGCGCTCACGAGATCGAGCCAGAGAATGACTGCGAGGGCAATCGGGGTGACTGTCGCTGTGAGGATAAGTTGGGGAAGGAATTTGACGAAGTAAGGTTCGAGATCGTCGAGGCCGTCGGTGACGAGAGTGACTGTTGATGATGTGTGCCCTTGGGCGAGCCAGCGCTCTCCGAGATCACCGGCATGGCGAAGGGTTTTCGTTCGAAGATCGGCGATGACGCGCAAGGCTGCGCGATGTCCGTATGCTTCCTGCAGATATGTGACGAGCATACGTGCAGCAAAAACACCGACGAGCCATGCGATGAGGTCAAGAACATCCGTGAAGGTCTTATCGCCGTCAATGATGGGGCTTGCCGCGCCCGCAATGAGCATGGATTGTGCAATGACGAGTATCGCGGCGATAAGCCCTGCGGCAGAGAGGAAGATGATGTAGGTACGGGCATCGCGCGCGTATCTCATCAGTCGGGGATCAAGAGGCTTCACTGAGTGCACTCCTTCGACATGCAAACTGACCACACTAAGTTTAGTGGTTACATGGAAGGAGGGTGGCAGCCTGAGCTGCCACCCTCCTGATTTATTCCGATGTGAATCAGACCGTCTCGAAGGTGCGGATGCGCTTCGGGTCGAGGCCCGCGCCCTCATCCGGAGCATCGTTCGGGTTGATGCGCTTCGCGAATACCTTGTACGACCAAATCGTGTAGCCAAGGACGATCGGCACGAAGATCACGGCGGCAATCGTCATGATCGTCTGTGTCGGGGCCGTGGCGGAGGCCTGTGCAAGGGTGAGCGAGTATGCCGGGTCGATCGACGACTTCATGGCGTCCGGGAAGATGAGGAACCAGATGAAGACGACGGCCAT
This sequence comes from Arcanobacterium haemolyticum, assembly GCA_021532125.1. Classification (GTDB taxonomy): domain Bacteria; phylum Actinomycetota; class Actinomycetes; order Actinomycetales; family Actinomycetaceae; genus Changpingibacter; species Changpingibacter haemolyticus_A. The sequence continues at coordinate 24,699 of JADYUX010000006.1, read as the reverse complement.
GGCAATCGCGGCAAAGTGAGCGATGAAGGCCTTCACCTCAGCACCTTGGAGGATGAAGAGGTAAGCCACGATCAGGCCAATGGCGGCAAGCGCCATGGGGATGAGTGCCCAGAAGCCGGTGTTCGAGTGGGCGAGGAGAGCCCAGAGTGCCCAGCCAGCCACGACAACGATCGTGATGGGGAGCATCGTCTTCTCGAACTTCTTTGCACGCTCAGAGAGCTCTCCGGTGGTCTTGATCGCGATGAAGAGCGCACCGTGGGAGAGGAAGAGCGTGAGGGTGACGAGGCCACCGAGGATGGTGAACGGCGTCAGGAGTGAGAAGAATCCACCCGTGAGGACGTGCTTCTCGGCAGCGTCAAGCGCCGTTGACACTTCTTCGGGCTTCAGTGCGATGAAGTTAGAACCGTCGTAGTGGCCTACTTCAATCTTCATGCCCTGGACGAGGTTGGCGAATGCCACGCCCCAGAGGATCGACACGATCCAGGAAACCGTCATATGTGCGGTGTCCCAGAAGTTGCGCCAGGCATCCGTGTTGATCTTGCGGCGCCACTCAAGGGCGCAGATGCGGATGATGAGACAGACGAGCACGAGGACAAGGGCAAGGTACATGCCCGAGAACATCGTGGCGTACCACTCTGGGAATGCGGCGAAGGTTGCGCCACCAGCGGTAAGGACCCACACCTCGTTGCCATCCCAGTGGGGGCCGATTGCGTTGAGGACCGAGCGGCGCTCTTTCTCATTCTTCGGCAGAATCTTGAGGAGCATACCGGAGCCGAAGCCGAAACCTTCGAGCGTGAGGTAGCCGATCCACAGAACACCGATAAGGATGAACCAGAGAAGCTGGATAAATGTCAGTTCCATGACTTTCTCCTATCAGTACACGAAGCTCAAGGCTGCGTTGTCGGCGTTGGCGTCGTATTCGACGACCTTCTTCTTCGTGTTGATGCCTTCACGGGCGTAACGACGAATGAGGAGGATCCAAACAACACCGAGTGCCGTGTAGAGCAGCGTGAAGATGGCCATTGATGCGAATACGGAGAATGCCGAAACGTTGCCGGAGACGCCGTAGTCGGTGAGGAGCATAACACCCGTGGAGTCGTTCGGAGTGACGATCCATGGCTGGCGGCCCATCTCGGCGAGAATCCATCCGAAGGATGCGCCGATGAACGGCATGGGGATCATCCAAAGCCAGAACTTACCGAGTTTCTCGTTGCGGTTAATCTTGTCACCGCGCAAGTGCCAGAGCGCAAGCACGGAGAGAAGGAGGCCGAGGAAGCCGATGCCCATCATGATGCGGAAGGACCAGAAGGAGACTGCGAGGTTCGGGCGGAAATCCTGATCGGGGTTGCCGACGAGGTCGCCGTACTTCTCCTGGAGTTCAGCGTTGACATCGTCAAGGCCTTTAAGTGTGGAGGCTTCGCCCGAGAAGTGGTTTGTTGCCATGAAAGATTCAAGGCCCTTGGGGAAGGGGAGCTTGAGCTGAGCGCCTTCGCAGTCAGCAGTATTCATGACGAGGACGAGATCGTGGCTTTCGCCTGTCTCGCATACGCCCATCATTGCTGCCGCTTTTGCAGGCTGAATTTCAACGACGTGCTGTCCCATGAAGTGACCCGAGACGATGACGCCGACGGAGGCGAGGAGCATCGACCAAGCGCCGATCTTTGCGGCGGGCTTCCAGTAGCCGCGAGCTTCTTCCTCGTTCTTCGAAAGGCGAATGGATCGAGCCATCCACCAGAAGGCGAGGGCAGCGACGAGTGTGCCGGCGACGAGGAACGCGGTGGAGATTGTGTGGGCGAAGGTGAGCAGGCTCGTCTTGTTGAAGAGGAGGTGGATGAAACCACCGAGACCGTCAAGTTCAGCGCGGCCCGTCTCCGGGTTGAGCTTTGCGCCTTCTGGGTACTGCATGAACGAGTTGGCGGCGAGGATGAAGAACGCCGAGACGGCGGTTCCGATCGCGAAAAGCCAAATCGTCAGTGTGTGAACCTTGGGGGACAGGCGTCCCTTTCCGAAGATCCAGAGGCCGAGGAATGTGGATTCGAGGAAGAACGCAAGAAGTGCCTCAAAGGCAAGAGGTGCGCCAAAGACGTCACCAACGAATCGTGAGTACTCGGACCAGTTCATTCCGAACTGGAACTCCTGAACGATACCCGTAGCAACGCCGAGGGCGAAGTTGATGAGAAGGATCTTGCCGAAGAAGTCGGTGACCTTTTCCCACTTGGGGTTACCGGAACGGAGTCCCTTTGTTTGCATGATCGCAACGAGTGTGGCGAGTCCGATGGTCAGTGGCACCTGCAAGAAGTGATAGACCGTCGTGATACCGAACTGCCACCGTGCGAGCTCAAGGGCTTCCACGTGAACACCTTTCGATCGAACGAACGAATGATAAGGACTAATGTCGCTAAGTATCGTATCAGTGTGAGGCCTCAAATTTGTGCCAATTGCGAACGGTTATGGGGAAGTGTGTCGGACAAAAGTCCTTGAAAGTCCACAACGTTCCTCGTCGCTCGTCGTACCGGCGTGAGTATTCCTTGAAAACTTGCCCTTTTCTTGTACTTTTCCAGGTAGGGCATGAATTAAGAAAAATTTTTGTGTCATAAAGCAGACATTTCTGGAAATTTTCCGAAAACGGCATTCTGGTGTGTAGTCAGCGCTTGTCATTGTGTGGCTTGGAGGCTGCGCGAGTACGAGTAATGAAGCTCGGGGTGACGAGCGCGAGGCAAGGGGCGGGAGTGATATCGACGCTCCGGTTGTCTCGTCAATAGACCGTTTCGCGACACGTATGAGAGAATTAGACACAGTGTTTGGTGTTTCCTCATCACCGAACAGTTCGACAGCTCGTGATCACTGTGCGCCGCTTGTAGCGCCGCCGCCGGTGCCGACCTCGTCGATGATGAAGAGCTTTACGCGGCTTTACCGCGACAATTGAATCCGAGCCGCTGCGCAGATGAGGGGCGTAGAGCTTGGGTGGGAGTGTATCTATGGCTGACGAAGCCACACCACAGGAACAGCGAACCGACGAATCGCCTCGCACCGCGACGAAACGGACCGCGCGGGCGCGAAAGGCTCAAACGGTTGAACCACTCTCGGTCGATATCAGCGATGCGATCGCGGCCGAGCTTCAGGAGCTGAAAGAAGAAGCACCTAAGCGCACCGCCCGGCGCAAGCCTAAGGCAAAAGTGGAAAATGCCGAGGAGATCCTCGAACACCTCGTACCGGAGGTCACGTCTGACGAACCGTCGGAAGAAAAGCCGAAGGCTAAGCGGGGGCGCCCGCGTAAGGCAGTTTCGGTGGAGTCCTCTGCTGAGGAAAAACCTGAGGCGAACGAGCCGGCGCCGGAGCCCGTGCCTTCGCTTGCTGCTGATCCGTTCTTTGTGGGAGCTCCGCAAGAGGAATCCGAAGCAGCTCCAATCGCCCCGGTTACGCTTGCACCGATGACCGCGCTTCTCTTCCAAGAGCCGGACGTTTCGCGGGCTCGTCCAACGCGCCGCCGCAAAGTTCAGCCGGTCACTGACACTCCAGACGACACCGTTGAGGCTGACGAAACAGATGCCTCTCCTGAGGGCGAATCGGCGTCACACGAATCGAAAGAGCCGGAGCAGACTCGCCGCCGCCGCGGCTCCCGTGGCCGCGGGAAGTCGAACGTTGACGACGAGAAGCCAGAGAACGATCGTACCGAGGACGAGAACACCGAAGATAAGTCCGACGAGCCGGTACAAAGTTCGGACGACGAAACGGTGGGCGTTACTCGTCGTCGCCGTCGTCGCCGCTCTACTGAAGCCTCGGATGAAGTCTCCGCGCCGAAGGGCTCCACGCGGCTTGAGGCTAAGCGCCAGCGCCGCAAGGAAGGGCGAGAGGCCGGACGTCGTCGTCACTCCATCACGGAATCGGAATACCTCGCGCGCCGCGAGTCAGTTAAGCGCGAAATGCTCGTGCGCGAACAAGATGGTCTCAACCAGATTGCCGTGCTTGAAGATGACGTTCTTGTTGAGCACTATGTCGCTCGGCATACGCAGGTGTCGATGGTAGGAAACGTCTACCTTGGCCGCGTACAAAATGTCCTCCCCTCGATGGAAGCCGCTTTCGTCGACATCGGTAAGGGACGTAATGCCGTCCTCTACGCCGGTGAGGTCAATTGGGAAGCCGCTGGTCTTGAGGGGAAGCCTCGCAGGATCGAACAGGCACTTAAGTCGGGCGATACGGTTCTCGTTCAGGTCACGAAAGATCCGATCGGGCACAAAGGCGCTCGTCTGACAGCGCAGATCACTCTAGCCGGGCGCCACCTGGTGCTCGTGCCATCGGGTGCTATGACGGGAATTTCCCGCAAGCTCCCCGAGAAGGAGCGGCAGCGCCTCAAAAAACTCCTCCGCGAGATTGTGCCAGCCGAGCACGGTGTGATTGTGCGAACTGCCGCCGAAGGAGCAACAGAGGAGCAGCTTCGTGCAGATGTCGAACGTCTCACGAAGTCGTGGGCAGATATCCAGGAAAAGTCGAAGAGCTACAAGTCTGCGCCTACCCTTCTCAAGGGTGAACCTGAGCTCGCCGTGCGCGTTGTGCGCGACATTTTCAACGAGGATTTCCAGGCTCTGCGCGTACAGGGCGACGACGCATGGAAGACGATCTCGGAATACGTTGGCGAACTTTCCCCTGAGCTTGTCAGCCGACTCTCGCACTGGACGAGCTCGAAAGATATCTTCGCTGAGCACCGTGTCGACGAACAGCTCGCCAAAGCATTCGACCGCAAGGTGTGGCTGCCCTCGGGCGGCACGCTCGTGATCGACCGTACCGAGGCGATGACGGTCATCGACGTTAACACTGGAAAATTCACCGGCTCGGGCGGCACGCTCGAAGAAACCGTGACGCGCAACAACCTCGAAGCTGCCGAGGAAATTGTGCGCCAGCTTCGGCTACGTGACATCGGCGGGATTATCGTCGTCGATTTCATCGACATGGTTCTCGAAGCTAATCGTGAGCTCGTTCTTCGTCGACTCGTTGAATGTTTGGGGCGCGACCGCACGCGGCACCAAGTCGCTGAGGTCACCTCACTTGGGCTTGTACAAATGACACGTAAACGTGTTGGACAGGGCCTCGTTGAAGCGTTCTCAACCACGTGCGAAGCCTGCGAGGGACGGGGGTTCATTACGCACACCCACCCGGTTGAGCGGAGCGACGGCTTTTCTGAGTCAAACAACCGCCGCAAGCAAAAGGCGACGAAGGCGAGCCAGCCTGAGCAAGCGCCCGCCGACGACGATTCCAAGCGTGACGATGTTAAGGCCGCGCTCAATTCCATCGCCGCCGCTGCCGCGAAGGAGCACGATTCTGACCCGACTCCAGTCGGCAACGAGGAAACGTCGGCGCACTCAGACGACGCGTCTGCTAAGACGAGCACGTCAGCGGCAAAACGAGGGCGGGGACGTAAAACCAAAGCTGAGTCGAAGCCGAAGAATAAAACTGAACAGAGTGAAGCGGCATCCGCTTCGAGTGAGAACGATTCTTCCCAGGCAACGTCGTCGGACGTGACAGAAGAAGCCGCTCCTGAGAAACCGAAGCGTGGGCGTGGACACGCCAAGGCAACGCCTGACGATGCTCCCACGGGCAAGGCTGCAGGCGCGAAACGTTCGCGCAAACGCACGGCGGATGTCGAGGATGCGTCAACCCCGGCATCACCTGAGCCGGAGGAGGCGTCGGAAGATACCCGAAAGCCTAAGCGCGCACGCCGGGTCAGCTCGTCTGGCACCATCACGCCAGGGGCTGGGCAGAAGAATGACCCTGCAAGTTTCGTCTTGAGCTTCCCTGCCCAGTAACGGACGCAGGCATGTTGGGGAGAGGGGTGGCTCACTCTCGCCCCAACAAGCGTGGCGCATCCCATATCAATGTGGCGCGCCCCGCGCCGTGGATAACTTGCCCATGGCCGGTTTTCCACAGTAACCTAGAGAGTCGGCGCGTTCCGAAGCCTTAAACTTCTAGCGCCCAACAGTCAGAGCTCTGCGCACCAGCGCGAGCAGCCGTAATTAACAGAGATGAGCAAGAACGTGGTTTACGCGATCGTCAAGGCCGGCGGCCGTCAGGAGAAGGTGTCCGTCGGGTCCGTCGTCGTCGTTGATAAGATGGAAGGCCAGGCTGGCGATACTGTCGAGCTGGAGCCCATCATGCTCGTTGATGGTGACAAGGTCACAACGGCTGCCGATGGCATTTCAGCAAAGGTAACGGCTGAGATCGTTCGTGACGACAAGGGTCCGAAGATCATCATCGTCAAGTACAAGAACAAGACGGGTTACCGCAAGCGTCAGGGTCACCGCCAGAAGCTGACCCGCCTCAAGGTCACCGGCATCAAGTGAGCTAATTCTCACCAATCAACGCATTTCAAGAGAGCAGGTTTCAGAGATGGCACATAAGAAGGGCGCCAGCTCCTCCCGCAACGGGCGCGATTCTAATGCGCAGCGTCTGGGAGTGAAGCGTTTCGGCGGCGAACTGGTTAAGGCTGGCGAGATCCTCGTCCGTCAGCGTGGTACCCACTTCCACCCCGGCATCAACGTTGGCCGTGGCAAGGACGATACTTTGTTCGCCCTCGCCGCAGGCAACGTCCGCTTCGCTACGCGTCGTGACCGCAAGGTTATCGACATCGTCACCGCGGAGGCCTGAGGGTTTACAGCGTAAGAAGGGCGGAAGGGCAACCTTCCGCCCTTCTTCTTTACTTCGGATGAGTTTCATCCCACGATGGTGCTGAAGCACCGCACCGTCCCGAGTTCATCACCGCAGGAGTCGGCCTGATTATAGAATCGCGGTACCTGCGCCAGGATAGGAGCACACATGGCAACATTCGTCGATCGAGTAGTCCTGCATATTGCCGCAGGCAATGGCGGCAACGGCTGTGTGTCGGTGCGGCGTGAGAAGTTTAAACCGCTCGGCGGCCCCGATGGTGCAAACGGGGGAAATGGTGGCGACGTCGTCGTCGTCGCTGATCCGCAAGTGACAACTCTCCTGAGCTACCATCATTCTCCGCACCAGCGTGCAGAATCTGGGCAGCAAGGTGCAGGCGATATGCGTCCGGGACGAAATGGTGCCTCGCTTCGCCTGTCTGTCCCCGTGGGAACGGTGGTTAAGGACTCGGCTGGAGCTGTGCTTGCTGACCTCGTGACGGCCGGCGACGAATTCATTGCCGCGCACGGCGGGCGAGGCGGCCTCGGAAATGCTGCTTTGGCCTCCCCGAAGCGTAAGGCTCCGGGTTTCGCGCTTCTTGGTGACGAGGGCGAAGTGAAGGATATCGTCCTTGAACTGAAGTCTGTCGCTGATGTGGCTCTCGTCGGGTTCCCGAGCGCAGGGAAGTCGTCACTTATTGCTGCGATGTCGGCAGCCCGCCCGAAGATTGCGGATTACCCGTTCACGACTCTAGTGCCGAACCTTGGTGTCGTTGAAGCAGGCGACGTCCGTTACACGATCGCAGATGTTCCCGGCCTTATCCCAGGTGCGTCTGAAGGCAAGGGCCTTGGGCTTGAGTTCCTACGCCACATTGAGCGATGTGCCGTTATCGTTCACGTCGTCGATTGTGCGACGCTTGAGCCGGGGCGTGATCCCATCAGTGATCTCGACACGATTGAGGCCGAGCTCGCAGCGTATGCCGCAGATCTTCCGGATACGGAGGGGCGTCTTCCGCTTATGCAAAGGCCTCGCCTCGTCGTCCTCAACAAGGTCGATGTACCTGAAGCTGAGGAGCTTGCCGACTTCGTGAGGGAGGAACTTGAGGCTCGTGGCTTACCTGTATTTCTTGTCTCTGCGGCAGCTCATCTTGGTTTGAAGGAACTGTCGTTTGCTTTGGCGCGAGCCGTCGAGGAGGCCCGTGCGTTGCTCCCAGAACCGGAGGTGGCTCCTCGCGTCGTTCTGCGTCCGCGTGCGCGCAATGCTCGAGAGTTCACGATTCATCGCGCGTCGAAGGGCGGCGAGCCGTTCTTCGTCGTCCGCGGCGAAAAGCCGGAGCGGTGGGTTCGTCAGACTGATTTCGATAACGACGAGGCAGTGGGCTACCTTGCTGATAAGCTCAACGTCCTTGGTATCGAGAAGGGTCTTCTTGAGGCTGGCGCGCGTGCCGGGGATATGGTTGTGATCGGCCCGGAGGAGTCGGGATATATCTTCGATTGGGAGCCGACGATGATGGCCGGAGCCGAGCTCCTTGGGCCTCGTGGAACCGACTTGCGGTTGGATGAATCCCAGCGCCCGTCTCGTAAAGAGCGCCGGGAGGCCTACCAGGATCGTATGGATGCCAAGGCTGAAGCACGTGAGGCCCTGTGGATGGAGCGTCAGGCTGGCGTGTGGACTGATCCAGGTGAAGAGTGATCTCTTTGGCCGGCCGTCCCGCTGATCGTTGCGGGAGGTTAGTGCGGCAGTGGACATCGTGCGGTGTGTTCGGCGTGTTTTGGCAGAATAGATGACGTGAAGGAAGCTCTCTTAAATCGTCATCTTGTTGGTCAGGCTCGTCGTATTGTCGTCAAAGTCGGTTCGTCGTCGCTCACGATGCCTGATGGGAGCTTGAATTGGGAGCAACTGACACAGCTTGCGCGCGTCCTCGGTCAGGCTCGTAAACGCGGGCAAGAAGTGGTGCTCGTGTCGTCGGGTGCCGCTGCTGCCGGGCGTGGTCCGTTGGGGCTCACGGGGCGTCAGCGTGAGATTCACATGCATCAAGCAGCTGCGATGGTGGGGCAGTCGCGTCTGATGGCGGCCTACGATCACGAGTTTCATAAGACGGGTATCACGATTGGCCAGGTTCTCCTCACCGTGGAGGATATGGTCAATCGTCGTCATTATTCGAATGCTCAGAGCGCGTTGACGACGCTTCTTGGCCTCGGCGTGATTCCGATTGTCAATGAGAATGATGCTGTTGTCACTGATGAGTTGAGATTTGGGGATAACGATCGCTTGGCCGCATTGACGGCGCATCTTGTTGCTGCCGATGCGTTGATCTTGCTGACTGATGTCGATGGGCTTTACACGGCTCCTCCAAAGAATCCTGACGCCCGCCTTATTCGTACGGTGAATTCGCGTGAGGATCTTGCGGCGCTTGAGATTACTGGCCGTGGTTCTGATGTCGGCACGGGAGGTATGCGCACGAAGGTCGATGCGGCTGCCTTGGCATGCGCTGGGGGAGTGCCTGTGTTATTGACGAGTGCGGAAAATATTGGCGATGCTCTCTCGGGAGCGGATGTGGGCACGTGGTTTAATCCGACGGGGCGGCGTTCGTCAGCACGGCGCTTGTGGTTGGAGTATGCCGCTGCTGTCTCTGGTCAGATCATTGTTGATGAGGGAGCAGCGCGTGCGTTGCGTTCTGGTGGGGCATCGTTGCTTTCCGTTGGAGTTGCTGGTGTTGCGGGACGTTTTGAGCCTGGCGATCTCGTGGAGATTTACGAGATGGGTGGCCGGCTGGTGGCTCGGGGCTTGACGAATTTTGCTTCGGAGGAGCTTGTGCGCCTCGCTGGGGAGCGTGGTTCTACGCACGGGATGAGGCCTGTTGTTCACGTCAATGACTTGGTTCTTGTTGGTGGTTGATTGCGCGTCGTTGCGTGATGATTGGGCGCGGTTCGTGGGTGCAGTGCGACGAGGAACGTAGCCGAGGGCATGCTGCGTAGCTGTTTCGCGGTCTATTTCACAAAGTTGTGGTTTCGTGCCCTGGTGTATCGGATGGTGGGAAACGCACAAAACTGGCGATACCCTGCGGCAATCGTGCTGTGAGATAACCGCTGTGGCCGGGATATAAGGGCGCGAAAAAACCTACTCGTTCTATGTGTTGGAGTCCAGTTGGTGAAGTGTCGTCTTGCTATTTGGACTTTCCGGTGGTTAGCTAAGCTACGTCACCGTTACATACGGTGATGCCCCGTCACGAGCGGGCCGGAACTCTCGCGCTGCACCATCATACGCGGCGCGATCGAAGGGATGATAAGCCATGACGCATATGTGGACTCGTACCCCAGGATCTACTGCGTCGATGGCCTCCGTGCGCCTTGTCAATTGTCGAATGCGCAAGCCGCGATATTTTTTCGCGGCCCTCACCTAATACACGTGTAGTAGATGGCCTTCGGCCACCCCGTGAACGGATGAAAAAATGACAGTTCAATTGACAACAATTGATTCAGAAGCTTTAACAACCGCTACCTGCGGACAGGTCACAGAAGCGTATGTGGGTATTGACCTGACAATTCTCGGCGCCCATGACATTGTCGGACTTGCTGGTAGCGATTTTCCACAGGCGTCGTATGCAAGTTTTCCGAAGCTTGCCTCCTGTGCAAGTGCAGCATGCGACGGCGGTCTTGACCTGATTACACTTTCCGCGGATTTCCGCTCTCGTCTCGACGGCAAGATCTCGGGGATGGATGCTGTCCATGCTATGTCGAAGCTTGCGCAGCGTGGGTCGGCAGGTTTCTCGGCTGAAGTGCCGGCTGATCCGGTGAAGATCCGTGAGGCTATCGATTCGTTGAGCGCGCAGAAGGACGGCTGGGGTTGCATCGAATTGAGCGTGAGCGGCGAAACTGACGTTGCCGCGATGACGGATGCCGTGAACTATGCGCATGATGCTGGCGTCCACGTGTGTGCTCGACTTGAGGCAGCCGATATCGATGCCATTGACGTTGAGGCGTTAGCTGGCTTGGCCGACTCTATCCGCCTGGGTACAGACGACCCGCACACGGCACGGGAATGCCGTTTTGCTCTTCGCTCAGCGGCAGCAGCGCAGGGACGTGAGCTCCCGGTCCTCATCGAGCTTGGCGTTGTTATCTCCGGTAGCCAACAGGCCGCTAACGAGCGTGAACTTCTTATTCATGGTATTCGCGGGTGTGAGCTTTTCGCCGGGCGTGCTCGGGTGGTCGGAACGGTCTACGACGTTGCCGACGAAGTTGAGCGTTGGATTGGTAACGGCGCTGCAGATGGAGTGATTCTGCTACCGGCGTCGCTTCCGACGGATCTCGCATCAGTGATACGTGGCGTGTTGCCGTTGTTGCGTGCCCGCGCTGATGTTGATGCCGCGTAATACATGGTGTTCGGCCCGTTGTGATCGTCTCGCCTTCGTACGAATTTCGTTCGAGGTGGAATAAAGGTGCCGCTTTTCGGGTTAGGATGAATAAGCTTTTCCAATGCGGACCTGGAAAAGCGCAGAGGAGCGGGAAAGCATGTGCTTCCCCGCTCCTCGCGTATACCCGGAGATGAGATCAGGCGTTCTTAGCCTTCATCTCGGCGACGCGCTCACGCACCGCATCCATATCGAGCTTTTCAATCTGGGAGATGAGATCTTCGAGGTCTGGTCCGCGGAGTGCACCTGCCTGCTGGAAGACTCGGATACCGTCCCGGAACGCAACGAGTGTCGGGATGGAACGGACAGCGAAGGAGTTAGCGAGCTCCGTCTGCGCGTCTGTATCGATCTTGCCGAAGCGAATATCTGTGTGCTCCTCGGAGGCCTTTTCGAAAACTGGGCCGAACTGGCGGCATGGACCGCACCAGGATGCCCAGAAGTCGAGAAGGACGATGCCATCCTTGATGGTGTCCTGGAAGTTGTCGGTCGTGACTTCGATTGTTGCCATGATGCCCTTTCGGTACGTGGGCTTTCCCGCGTCGAGGAAAACCATGTTTCGCTGTCTGGGGGTGGAACGCGGACCGCCGCGTGTCTATTCCGCGTCGGTAACGAGGGCTGTGTCACGAGACATATGGCACAGTCAGGCGGTCGCTATTTTCTTGGGCTGGGCGACGCTCGTCGAGCTTGCGGGCGTCGTCGTCGTTGAGATTGCGCACCTTTCCCGGGCTTTATGTTCACTCGGAGGAAGTTTCGCCGTAACCTTAACCCTATGACTGACCACACTGTAGAGCAGGCCGTTCACTCAGTGGCTTGCCGGGCAAAGGCTGCCTCGCGTTCTCTACGTCAAGCGACGAGCGCTGAGAAGAGTGATCTTCTTCGTGCGATAGCTGATTCGCTCGAAGATCACTCACACGAGATTATCGTGGCGAACAGGGTGGATGTTGACGCTGGTCGCGGTGAGGGAATGGCGGAGGGTCTTGTTGATCGTCTTCTGCTCTCGGCCGAGCGTATCAGCGCTATTGCGGAGGCGACTCGCGAGGTGGCTGCGCTTGCCGATCCCGTTGGCGAGGTTGTTCGTGGCCAGAAGCTACCCAACGGATTGCGCCTTCGGCAGGTCCGTGTGCCAATGGGTGTTATTGGCATGATTTATGAGGCGCGTCCCAACGTCACTGTTGATGCGGCTGCGCTGTGTCTCAAGGCCGGGTCGGCGGTGATTTTGCGTGGTGGACATGCGGCTCACGAGACTAATCGGGTGCTCGTAGATATCATGCGTGGCGCGATTGAGCAGCGCGGTTTTGACCCGCATTTAGTCCAAACCATTGACAATTACGGTCGCGAGGGTGCAGTTGCTCTCATGCGTGCGCGCGGCCTCGTCGATCTCGTTATCCCCCGGGGTGGGGCTGGTTTGATTCAGACGGTTGTGCGCGAGTCAGTGGTCCCTGTCATCGAGACGGGCGTGGGAAATTGCCATGTGTACGTGGACGCAAGTGCGGATCTAAGCAAGGCGCTCGACATTGTGGTCAATGCAAAGACGCACCGGCCAGGTGTGTGTAATGCCGCTGAAACGCTTCTCGTGCACCGGGAGGTTGCAGCGGATTTCTTGCCTCGGGCGCTCGATGAGCTCTCTCGAAGGGGAGTGGTGCTGCACCTCGACGATCGCGCCGCTGAGTACGCGGGCGACGTACCGTTTCTTCCTGCTCGCGAGGACGATTGGTCTACCGAGTACCTTGCGCTTGAACTTGCCGTGAAGGTTGTGGACGACGAAGAAGGCGCGTTGGAGCATATTCGTCGGTATACAACAGGCCACACGGAGGCGATCGTCGCACAGAATGTCGAGGCGATTCGTCGTTTCGTCGATGGAATCGATAGCGCGGCAATCATGATTAATGCGTCTACGCGATTCACCGATGGGGGTCAGTTGGGTTTGGGTGCAGAAATTGGAATTTCCACTCAGAAACTCCATGCGCGCGGTCCGATGGGGCTCACGGAATTAACGACGACGACGTGGATTGTCGAGGGAGATGGTCATGTCCGAAACTGATGTTCACGTCCCTGTTGAGAGGCATCCCGGGCGCCGGAAACGCATCGGAATTATGGGCGGCACCTTCGATCCGATTCATCATGGGCATCTTGTTGCGGCTTCCGAAGTCCAGAATGTCTTCGGGCTTGACGAGGTGGTTTTTGTTCCGACGGGCCGCCAGCCATTCAAGCGCGACCGCCAGGTGACACTCGCGGAACACCGGTATCTCATGACGGTGATCGCGACGGCATCGAATTCTAAATTCTCTGTCTCACGTGTTGATATTGAGCGCGAAGGCCTCACATATACCATCGACACATTACGTGACTTACGTCATTCTTATCCCGATGCGGATTTCTACTTCATCACGGGTGCAGACGTTCTTCCAGACATCCTCAAATGGAAAGATTCCCAAGAGCTGTGGGATCAAGCCCATTTCGTCGGAGTGACGCGACCAGGCCATAAACTCAATGTTGATGGGTTGCCGAGTGATCGAATTAGCCTTCTTGAGGTTCCCGCTATGGCGATCTCGTCAACAGACTGCAGGACTCGCGTGAAGCGCGGCGCTCCGATATGGTATTTGGTTCCTGATGGCGTAGTTCAATACATTGCGAAGTACCATCTTTATCAGGAGCACCATGGTGCTCAGGAACCACAACGTGCTGGAGCATGTCCTGTAGGCGAACGGAAGGAGCAAAAATGAGTGAGGAGACGCCACGCCTGTCTCGTCGAGAGATGCGCGAACGAGGACTCCTCAAAGCGGTGGCTGACGATAACACTCCGTCGCTGTCCGAGACTCAGGAGCTACACCTACGTCGTTTGAGCCGCAAAGAAATGCGCGAGCGTGAAAAGGCATCTCGTAGCGCCGTCCAGGCAGAGATCGACTCTGCAGCGAAGGCTCGGGAGGCACAAGCCGGTCCGTCGCAGGAATCAGTGACCTCCGACGATCAAGACAACGCTCAGGCCGCCAATGGTGAGCTCGCCGCTCAGCCGGTCGTGGCGCCAGATCCAGACCGTAAGAGCGTTTTTGAGCGTTTCGCTAAGACCGAAGAAAAGGCAGAGCCCGAGCCAGAGGGCTCGCTCGAGGATCGCCTTCTCGCGCGTGTGCGTAAGGATTCAGCACGCGGCACGGAAGATGCGGACGTTTCCTCGCCAGATGTGGATGAGGCAGTCAAGTCGTACGTTGCAGCGATCCCGTCGCTCGATGCCCAGTCGCCTGCTGCGACAGAAGCGCCGGAGGTAACGCCTGCCTCGACCCCCGAGCAGTCGGCGCCGGCGCCAGAGCCTTATGAGGAAGCTCGCTATAGCGAATTTGACGAAGAATCTGAGGAAAAACCCGGCAAACAGCGTGAGGGGATTGGCGCTGTACTTATGACGGTCATCATGATTCTCATTGCCATCTTGCTGGGCTTCCTTATTGGATGGGCGGTTAATCACTTTTGGCTCTATGCGGAAGGCGTACCGTCGAGCCTCACTGAACTTCACACGTCACTTCAGATTTAGGAGAATTTGTGGTCGCAACAGACCTCGCTATTGACCACGCACGTATTGCAGCGCAGGCTGCCGCCGATTTTAAGGCGACGAGCGTTACGGCCATTGACGTTTCCGAGCGTCTTATGATCACGGATGTTTTCCTCGTGATCTCCGGTTCGAGTGACCGTCAGGTGCGTGCACTTGTCGACGCCGTTGAGGAGGCCTTGCACAAGGCAGGTGTCCGCCGTGTCCGTCGCGAGGGGATGGATGCCTCTCCTCACTGGGTTCTTATCGACTTCGACGACATCATGGTTCACGTCCAGCAGGACGAGGATCGTGAGTTTTATGCCTTGGAGAAGTTGTGGGCTGATTGCCCGACAATTGACTTGGGGATTGAGCTCGAGGACGACGCTCCGAGCACCCTTGACCGTCTCATGCAGGCAGGCGCCGCTGCGCGGGCTGACGCTGAGGCACAAGCCGGGGATAACGAAGGCGGTGCTGAGCGCATGGAGGATGCTCAGTGACGGCATCGAAGGTGATCTTGTGGCGTCACGGCCAGACTGACCTCAACATTGAGGGCCGTATCCAGGGGGGCTGTGATTTTCCTCTGAATGCGCGTGGTCGTGAGCAGGCCCGCCTCGTCGCCCCCCATATTGCGAGTCTCGCGCCGACGAAGATTGTCGCCTCGCCTCTGTCCCGCGCACACGACACTGCCAAGGCGGCTGCTGAATTGCTCGGACTCGATATCGAGCTCGATGCTCGCCTCCAGGAACGCAATTACGGCAAGTGGGAAAAGATGACGCGAGAGGAAATTCTCGCAAAGTATCCCGATGAGTACCGTGTGTGGCGTCAAGGTGGCCAGCCGGAAGGTGTGGATGTTGAGCCAAATTCGTCGGTCGGCGAGCGTATGTATAAGGCTGTGACAGAACATGCCACACGAATGGAATCGGGGATTCTTCTTGTTGTTGCTCATGGGGGTGCAATCCGGACGGGAGTGACCCGCCTTCTTGGCCTAGATCCAGAGTGGCCCGGGATCTACGGCATGGACAATTGCCACTGGGCGGCACTATCGTCTCGGCCTGGCAAGAACCCGGAGTGGATGCTCACGTCCTATAACCGTACGGTTCCCACTGGCGCCGATTTTCTCACCGAATGGACGAAGTAAGAGAGACGACGGCGTGAGACCGCTGCTTAGCGGCCGAGCCGATGATGGATCTGTGCGACGGCCCGGTCCACGCCTGAGATGAGGCGCGGGCCGGGTTCGTTTTTCCATATGAGGCCGTCTGAGACGGGCCGGACTGCGACGAGCTTCCCCCGATGGACGAGTAAGGGGCGGAACATTCCGTTGCGAGCCGGGCATATGAGGTGCTCACCCGCTTCATCTGTCAGGCATGTGCGATTCTTGTATCCCACGTGAAGCTCGTCGAATGAGGCGAGGAAGAGGATGCGTTCGGCGTCTTTGCGTTGCTCGGCAGTGATGTCGAGGAGGTCGGCGCGCATGTAAAAGACGTCGTGGCTTTCACGGAGAGAACGCGGGCGGTCGCAGTGAAGGAGCCGTGTGTTGTCAAGTCGGAGGCGCACGAGTCGGGGGTCGCGGTTGAGGGCCTCTTCGAGAGCGAAAAGTGACCTGGTCGCACTGTGTGCCGTCCATCGCGCGAGATCAGAAACTCCAATGGGGCCGTGCCCGTAGGCGTATCTGCGAGCAATTTCCACGAAGGCGTCGTTCCTGCCTTCGTCGGTCATGTCTCCGTCCTTAAGTGGGACGACGAAGCCCGAGCGTTCGTCGTCAGGTTGGGGGAGTGCGCGAGCGTCGATAAAAAGATGCTGGTTGCGTGCGAGGGGAGCTTCGACGATGGCTCCCTCTCTGTCGAGGCGGTAGAGCAGAAGGTGACTCCAACGCGACAGGCTTTGTTCCGGCAGGGAGGCCGGCACAAGTTGCCGCCATGAAGCAAGAAGTTCGCGGCGCTCGATGGCGCCTCCCGACTGGGCGATAAGTTCCCAAATGAGCTGGGCGACATCTCGTATGAGGTGCTCGTCGATCCCGAGCTCGCGTTCATAGTTGTGGATATGTCCCAGGGGAGTTTTGAGGAGGGCAAGTCGCATCCACCGATAGTCCTCGGCAGTTGTGATGTGGACGGTGCCGCGCATGGGGCGTGATCGGATGAGCTCGTGGGCGTCGAAATGCTGTTTGACTAACGTGCCTGTGGCTGTTGGACATCGAGAGATGAGAGCATGGGGGAGCGCTGAGACTTGTTGACCCTGGACGGCGAGAAGATGGTGGACAGCTTCTCGTGGCGTGGATGCGGCAGTGGCTGGCACGAGCCCTTGCGCAACGATGCGCATGAGAGACATGTCGGTGGGAAGTGCGGGCTGCGGCATGACGTCATTCTACGGAATGATACGAACGGCTGAGGCGTCGATAAGTGGAAGGTCCCGTGTGACGAGTGCCTCGTGGGTCAAACGTCACTGGCGCGAGTAGTGGAAAATGCGCGATTTGTGGCGCAACTGCGTGATCTCATACGACTTTCGCCCCAGAGAGTGTCAGGTGATATATGCCAGCATAGGTGGGTGCTTACGATACCCCAAACTCTCGATCTGCAACTCTCGGTTGCTGACCATAAAGTTGCGGCTTCCACGTTGCCGTTGCGTTATACCGTCCAGTCGATGCTCGCTGGAGCGTATATCGGCATTGCTGTTGTTGTCATGCTGGCCGCTGCCGGCCCGTTCGCTTTAGCGGGATCGCCAGCGACGAAACTCGTGGCGGGTGCTGTTTTTGCCATCGGCCTGATCCTCGTCGTCTTTGCTGGAGCTGAGCTCGCAACGAGCGCAATGATGATTCTGACGCAAGGAGCTATCGCGAAGCGTTTTTCGTGGCTTATAGCGGGACGGACGCTGCTTTTCTGTTTTATCGGCAATCTCCTGGGTGCGATGCTTTTCGCGGCGATTGTGGTTCACGCGGGCCTTGCAGAAGCTGGGACTCCGATTGGTGATTATCTCGCTCAATTCCTTGAGACGAAATCGCATGAATCTGTCGTGCAGCTCTTTATGCGCGGAGTTCTGTGTAATATCCTCGTCTGTCTGTCGATCTGGATGTCGAACCGCGCCGAAACTGAGATTGGTAAAGCCACCGTTATTTTCTGGTGCCTGCTCACTTTTATCACGTCCGGTTATGAGCATGTCGTTGCAAATATGACGACGTTTTCGCTCGGACTTTTCCAAGCTGATTCCTTGACGCAATGGTCGGAGTTCGGTCGAAATATGGCCGCGGTCGGGCTTGGAAATCTCGTGGGTGGCGCTGTCTTCGTCGGCTGCGCGTACTATCTTGTCGCCGGTGGAGAAAAGAAGCTCGAGAGTCTCCACAATTGATGAGTAGAAGAATGGGTGGGCTGCTTGAGCAGTCCACCCATTCTTAGTAAGTATCAGGCTCCGAGGGCGTCGCGGAAGCTTGTGCTTGGGCGGCCAAGGAGATCCTGAAGGTCGGTACTGGGCGAGTAAAGCGCGCCCTTGGCGATCCCTGCATCCCAACCAGCGAGCATCTGCGCAACTGGCGTGGGAAGTCCGGCGTCTTCGAGGCTCTTGGCGTACTCGGCCTCCGACAGATTGACGTAGGTGACCTCTGCATCAATGAGCTTGCCAATCTCTGCTGCCATCTCGGGATAGGTGAGCGCAGGAGCGCCGGCGAGCTCGTATACTTTGCCGGCCTGGTTGTCGCTTGTCGCAACGATTGCTGCCGCTTCGGCGTAGTCCCGGCGTGCAGCGCCGGAGACCCGTGCGTCCTCTGCTGCGCCAAAGGTGTGGCCGGTGGTTCGCGCGGTATCAATTCCGGACTCGAAGTTCTCCCAGTACCAGCCGTTACGAAGAAGGGCATAGTCGATACCGGAGGTGGCAAGGAGGTTTTCTGTGGCGACGTGTTCTTCGGCGAGCGAGAGAGGGGAGTTCTGGGCGTCGAGAAGGCTTGTGTAGGCGATGAACCCAACCTTCGCGGCCTTGGCGGCGTTGATGATGTTGGTGTGCTGGGCAAGGCGCTGTCCGACTTCGCTTCCCGAAATCATGACGAGGCGATCGACGCCGCTGAGAGCCTGGGTAAGAGCAGCTTCATCGGCGTAGTCGGCGACAGCGATGTTGACACCGCGTGCGGCGAGGTCGGCTGCCTTGGCCTCATTGCGTACGATGGCGACGATGTTGCTCACCTCGACGCCGCGGCCGATAAGGGCGTCGATGGTGAGGTGTCCGAGGTTTCCGGCTGCTCCTGTTACTGCAATACGCATAGTTTCTCCTTGACTGAGAGGGGGATGACTGGGATGCGACGCATCTTGTGCCTTAACTTCCGATGGCACAAAGTTAGCACTAACGAAAAGTAAGTAGCAATACTTTTGGAAGTGCTTTATATTACATAGCGGGTAATGGGGTAGCTGAGTAGCATTGTCCTGAGTCCTGTCATGTGGTCAGTTGCTTCTGGCGACAGGGCATGTTCTACGTGAACGACGACACCCGGGACGAGCTGTCGGCCCCAATAACCCCCCCACGTTGTAAGGAGAGATACATGAGCACGGATACCTGCGAGGCAAATGTCTTTTCTAGTGCCTGCCCGTCTCGTGAGACGCTCCAACACCTCACGGGGAAATGGGGCGCGCTGACGATGGCCGCCCTCGAAGACGGTGCACTACGATTCGGTGAAATTCGTCGGCGGATCGACGGGGTGAGCGAGCGCATGCTTTCCCAGACTCTTGCACAACTCGAACGCGACGGCTTCGTCGCCCGTCACGTCCTCAGCGCGATTCCCCCTCACGTTGAATACGAACTCACCGAGCTTGGACGGAGCCTCGTCCGCCCCTTGATATCTCTCATCGACCTCGTTGAACACTCGATGCCTGACGTATACACGGCTCGCGACGCCTACGATAAAACACATTCGTAAAACGACGCTGGAGTTCATATCGATTCATATTGATATGCAGCCGAAAATGTGGCGACAGATGTGGAGAATTACTGCTATTTATGGCGGGAATTAATCCCACGCCTCGTCACTATTCCCTAATGTAACCGAATAGACGATGTGAAAATACTGTCGTTCGCCATGCTTCCCATGACGAAAGTCCCGGGAGTATCGTCGATTATGGAAAACCTAGCGAGTGGTGTATTACGGCTCGTCACACGATGGCCCTTGCCGCTCCCGGATTTCGCAATAAATATCTCACGCGAGAAGGAAACATGGTTACAGTCGCTAAGAACATAGTCGACACCCTCGCCGCTTCAGGAGTGAAGCGCGTGTACGGCCTGCCGGGTGATTCACTCAACGGCTTCACCGATGCATTGCGCGGTTCAGGGATCGACTGGGTGCACGTGCGCCACGAAGAAGCTGCAGCATTTGCTGCGGGCGCAGAAGCTGAACTCACCGGAGAAATCGCTGTCTGCGTGGGTAGCTGCGGACCGGGCAACCTTCACCTTATTAACGGACTTTTCGATGCTCAGCGCTCACGCGTGCCAGTTCTCGCAATCGCTGCGCATATCCCGACCTCCGAAATTGGCTCGGGCTACTTCCAGGAAACTCATCCGCAGGAACTTTTCCGTGAGTGCTCGGTATATGCCGAGTACGTCGCCGATCCGATCCAGATGCCGCGTATGCTCCGCACAGCGATGCAGGCGGCGATCTCCCAGCGCGGTGTGGCCGTCGTCGTCATTCCCGGTGATGTGGCACTGGCTGAGTCTGTTGATCGCACTGTCACCGCCGTACGCGCATCGAAGCCAACGGTTGTCCCTTCGGCTGACGAACTGAAAGAAGCGGCCGACACGCTGAACTCCTCGAAGAAGATCACTATTCTTGCGGGAGCTGGTGTTGAAGGTGCTCACGACCTCGTCGTGAAACTTGCCGATACTCTCGCAGCACCGATCGTTCATACCCTCCGTGGCAAGCCCTTCATTGAATACGACAATCCTTTCGACGTCGGCATGACCGGGCTGCTTGGCTTCGCCTCCGGCTACCGTGCAATGGAAAACTGCGACACGCTTCTTATGCTCGGCACCGACTTCCCGTACCGCCCCTTCCTCCCCGAAAAGGCGCAAGTCATTCAGGTGGATCTGCGCGGTGAGCACCTCGGCCGTCGCATCGCACTCAAACAGGGGCTCGTGGGCGATGTCGGCGACACCGTCGAGGCCCTTCTTCCTCTCCTTAAGACGAAGCGGTCGCGTTCCCACCTTGACCAGTCGGTCACGCACTACGAAAAAACTCGCGCGAAGCTCGACGAGTTGGCGACGCCGCGCAAGGATGGCCAGCCACTCCACCCGCAGTACGTCGCGAAGCTCCTCGACAACATGGCTTCTGACGACGCCGTGTTTATTCCCGACGTCGGCTCACCTGTAATCTGGGCTGCGCGCTACATCAAGATGAATGGTAAGCGTGAGTTGCTCGGCTCATTTATTCATGGATCAATGGCGAACGCTCTGCCTCAAGGTGTCGGTGCAGCGGCCGCATTCCCGGGCCGCCAGGTTGTTGCTATGTCTGGCGATGGTGGTGTCGAGATGCTCCTCGGAGAGCTTCTTACCCTCGTCCAGAACAAGCTGCCCGTCAAGGTCGTGGTGTTTAACAACTCGTCGCTGAACTTCGTCGAGCTTGAAATGAAGGCCGGCGGATTTGTCACGACAGCTACTGGCCTCGAAACCCACGATCTGGCAGGAATCGCACGTGCTGCCGGCATGAAGGGGTTCCGGGTGGAGAATTCGTCGGAGCTTGAGGGCGTCCTGAAGGAAGCGTTCGAGTACGACGGTCCGGCCCTCATCGATATTTCGGTTGAGCGCCAGGAGCTTACGATTCCGCCGTCCGTCAAGCTTGAACAGGCCAAGGGCTTCGCGCTCTACGCCATGCGTACGCTGCTCTCTGGGCGCGGCGACGAACTCATCGAATTGACGAAGGCGAACGCACGCCAAATTCTCTGATGAGATGTGCGAGGAATGGGAGCCGGGATTTTATGTCCTGGCTCCCATTCGTTTGCCCTGCTAAAGGCTCATGTCTCAATTGTGGCGCCGAGTTGGGTGCCACGTGTGAGCTCATCGGAAGGTTGAGACGTCTACACCTTCATGTCGAAGGAGCCAGACTTTTCGATCAAGGCCTGCTGCGTATCCGGTGAGTTTGCCGTGGGCACCCATCACACGATGGCATGGTACGACGATTGAGATGGGGTTGTGACCAACCGCGTTGCCCACCGCTTGGCTCGCCATGCGTTGACGGCCCATCCTTGGCGCGATCGTGCGCGCGATGGCTCCGTATGTCGTCGTCGATCCGTAGGGGATAGTTCGGAGTTCATTCCAGACAAGACGACGAAAATCGCTGCCATGTGCTTCTAATGGCAGATCGTTGGGATCAGGTTGCGAGCCTGAAAAATATGCATCAAGCCACGCGCGTACGAGGTCTACTGGCGGCGCGAGGGGAGTGGGCGAGGGGGCCGCATGGCCCATCGAGGTTGCGAATTCGTCGGTAAAACCTAGTTCAATGAGAACGTCACCATCCGTGACGATCGTCAATTCGCCGATGGGTGATGAGTATGTTCCAACGTTTCGCATAGGCATAGGTTAATGCCAATCGAGGTTCTTTGTCGGAATAGATGTTTGTCCAGGGCAAGCACGATAGCGTTAGAAACGTGGAATACACGATTCGAGAAGCAGTGTTGGGCGACGGCCAGGCATGCGCCGATATTTTTGCACCTTACGTCCGCGAAACGGCGATCAATTTTGAGGTGGACGAGCCAAATGGCGCGGAGATGTCGGCACGGATTGAGGCTGCCCTGAAGAAACACACGTGGTTAGTCGCGGAAGCCGAAGGTGTGGTTATTGGGTACGCCTACGGGGCATCATTCTCGCACCGTGCCGCTTACCAGTGGTGCGCAGAGACGAGCATCTACGTTTCCCCGTGTATGCACGGTAGAGGGGTCGGGGAAAGTCTTTATCTGGAGCTTATCGAGCGACTCCGGAGGCGAGGTTACGCAAAACTTATCGGGATTATTACGGAACCGAATAGATCCAGTAAAGCTCTTCATCGGCGCTGCGGTTTTGAGGAAGAAGGCACCCTCCGCCAGGCGGGTTGGAAACTTGGTGCATGGCACGATGTGACATATATGTCGCTTGACCTGCGTGAAAATAATAGGCCACCGCTAGCCATCGAATAAAGCCTGGCGTAAATCTGATCAAGTAGTGCGTCATATATGTAATCTATGCAGCGTCGATATAATTAAATTATTGACAATATGGCATTGTATACCGTTATGGCTTATTAACTTTCTGGTAAGGGAGCAGAAAGTGTGTGGCGTCCGTTTTGTTGGAAAGTGAAGGCGTGCTATAGATGCTATAACGCAGTACGTATATGGTGCTCACAAAGGTGTTACGAAATTTTTCGCAAACCTATCTATGCTATAAATGCTCGGGAAAGTTCTGGATGAAGTGCTGGGCTAATTTATCTCAAAATCTCATTTTTGATTAAAGCTACATTAGTTGCGGTGTAGATTAATAGAGTGACTAAAGTCCTGTCGCATCCATATTCACGCACATTGTGGATGCTGATGAGGGCTTTGACGTCATACATACAATCACGGCTCTAGGTCGATCATCGATCATAGATAGAGGAGTTCGCATGGCATCTCTACAGAGATCCAAAGCACTGGCGGCAGCTGTCGCACTGGCTGCCGTGTCATTCTCCGGAGGTTATATTCCCGGAGCTCTTGCAGAATCTGAAAGTCCGACTGAGGGTTCTGCGTCACCTACTCAGGTAGAAAGCTCTCGTGAGAGCACAGATGCCCTTGCTGAGGAGGGCAACGAAACTGATCCGCATGTCGTTACCCAAACAAACGTGACGGTGAACGACGAAGCCGAGGCTGCAGAGGTCCAGGCGGACGCAGCAACGAGTGATAGCGAGGCCGCTGCTGTAGCTCCTACCACCCCGGTGCCGGAGGTGGCAGCGGCTGCCTCAGCAGCCCTCGCCGCTGAAGAAACAGCACCTGCGGCCGACGCCGTTGAGACAATACCGTGGCAGGTTCATATTGGCCGATACACGCCACAATCAGGTCGTTACAAGCCCGTCATGGGCGGCGACGACTACCCAGAGGTCCTTAAAGACATCCAAGTGACTCTCGCTGGCGCGGGTGGAACCTTTACATCGAATACGGTTGGGGCTTTCAATGTCCCCTCAGGCTCCCCCCTCTACAGTTTCTTCACCCCGAGAGATATTCCGGTTGGTGAGTACCAGATTAGCCTTACGGGAACCGAGAAGCTCGAAGCGGCTGGGTACGCCATCGCCGATGCCTCGGTAGCTCCTGAAACGGTGTGGCCGCGCCTTGCTCTCTTGACGACGAAATCGAACAACGGCTACATCCTCTACGGGACTCTTGCCGATCTCCGCGAGCCAAAGTACAAGGCGATGACGGCCGAGCAGAATCATGTGACGGAATCCGATGCGCCCACATTCGATCACTGGCTAACTCCGTATGACAACGAGAAAGATGCAGTTCCGGCCGGCACGAGTTTCTCGCTCGGTGACGGCGCACCGTTGTGGGTGGAGGTTAACGGAGATACTGGCAAGGTCAAAGCTACCCCAAAGTCATCGGTTCCAGTCGGAACTGTTGTCAACGTTCCTGTTGTTGTGACCTACCCTGGAGACGGTGGCACGGATACTTCCACTGTCAGAATTACTGTCGAAGCTCCTACCGATCAGTCTCTGACGTATTCCATCTCCCGCTACCTTGATGGCACGCAAGAACCCTTTAAGGGCGACGATTCTTGTCAGGCTCTTGGCGATCTTAAAGGGCTCACGGTCACGCTGACCGGTGAGGACGGTAAGACGTACACGTCAGGAGCTAGCGATAGCTGGAACTGTTCTGATACGACGATCGCCTTTCAGGATTTTGGGGGCACGTATATTCCCACCGGTACATACACTGTGGAGATCAATAATGCCGAGATCGCTGCTCTCAATGGTTATTCCTTTGTTGTAGATAATTTTGGAAATTATGGTGGGCACCCGGTTCACGTCTCGCCAGGATCAACGCTCGTTGTTGACGGTTCTTTGCCGAATGTCTTCCTTGATCTACTGCCGTATCAGTACGCATATGTGCCGAATTATTCTCCGCTGACCGTGTACCAGGGTGGCGACGCAACGGTTGAGGCGCCAACATTC